>JAJXTZ010000087.1 GCA_021783355.1 bacterium
CCCCGGCGGCGGCCGCCGCGGCCGTTCCCGCTCCCGCCGCGCGCCGCTCCGCCCGAACGCGCCTGGCCCTGACCGCCGCCGTCGGGCTGGCGCTGCTGCTGACGCCGACGGCCGCCTTCGCGGCCGGGCCGCTCGCCGCGATGACCGCGGCCTCCTCTCTGTCCTGGCTCTCCGCGCTGCACCCCTTGGCCAGCGCCGCCGGCGCGGTCGCCGGCGCGGTCTACGGAATGTCCGCCGCGCGGCCCAAGGACGGCTCCGCCGCGGACACCTCCGAGATCATGACCTCGGTCCTGCGCTACGGGGCGCTGGGCGGCGCGGCCGTCTACATGCTCTTCGACGCCACGCAGGCCGCCTTCATGGGCGCGGCCGCCTCCGGCCTGGAGCCGCTGTCCACGGCCGTGGTGACCGCGGCGCTGGGCCGCAACGCCTTCGAGGGCAAGTTCTCCCTCCCCGCCACCAGCTCCGCCGACCGCATCGTCGGCGCCTTCCCCGCCGTCGCCGCCGCGCTGGGCATCAGCCTGGGCCTGGTCGGCTTCGTCGCCCCGCCGCTGGCCGCCACGCTGGCCCTGGGCACCATGACGATCACCGGCGCCGCGACGGCCGTGTACGCGGCGCTCTTCCGCCTGGGCCGCTCCCCGCTGGACGGCCCGGCGCGCATGGCCAAGGGCTTCGTCCTGCAGTCGCTGATGCTGGGCCTGGCGCTGGCGATGTCGAACCAATACCTGTTCTGGCTCTTCGCCGCGATGGGCGCCTCCGGCTTCGCGATGGTGCTGTGGAGCCTGGCCCGCGAGCTGTGGTCGTTCCTGCCCGGCCAGGCTACTCCCGCGCCGCCCATCGTCCCGGCGCCGGCGCCGACCACGCCTGCCCCCGCGCCGGCGACGCCCGGCACCGTCCCCAAGACGCCCGCCCCCGGCCCGGACACGCGCTTCTAGGCCGTCCCCCCGCCCTCCGCGGGGCGTGGCCGTCTCATTGCGTGCCTGCGGGGCGTGAGGAAGCGAGCCCTTCCGCTGGAGCGCGTCTATCAACTCCTGGAGCCGGGGCCCGTCGTGCTCCTCACCACCGCCCGCAAGGGCCGCGCCAACGTGATGACGCTGTCCTGGCACGCGATGCTGGACTTCGTGCCGCCGCTGGTGTGCCTCGTGGTCTCCCGCCAGGACTACTCGCGCGGCCTGCTCAACCCCACGAAGCAGTGCGTGATCAACATCCCCGACGCGCCGCTGGCGCGCGCCGTGGTGGGCGTGGGCAACTGCTCGGGGCGGGACGCGGACAAGTTCGCGCGCTTCGGCCTGACCAAGGTCCCCGCCACCGTGGTGCGCCCGCCGATGATCCAGGAGTGCTTCGCGTCCCTGGAGTGCCGCGTGGTGGACTCCAGCATGGCGGACGTGTACGACCTGTTCGTCGTGGAGGTGATCGCCGCCTGGGCCGACTCCCGCGCGGAGAACCCGCGCACCCTCCACCACCGCGGCCTGGGGAACTTCATGATCGCCGGCCGCACGCTGCGCCTGCCGTCCAAGATGAAGTAGGCCGCGCGCGGCGCCTTAGTCCAGGGTGTTGGTCCAGGGCCCGGCGTTGACCACGGTCTTGAACCCCTTGGCCTTCAAGATCCCGGCCGCGGCCGCGCTGCGCGCGCCGGAGGCGCAGCAGACGACCACCGGCTTTTCGCGGTCCAGGCGGCCGCACTCGGCGGCCAGGCGGTCCAGCGGGAGGTTCAGGCTGCCGGGGCGCGACCCGGCGGCGAACTCGGACGGCGAGCGCACGTCCACCACCGCCGCCCCGGCCGCGATCAGCGCGGCGGCGCGCCGGCGCGCGGCGCGCGAGCGCAGTCGGCGCGCGACAAGAAGGCCCGCCGCGACCGCGATCAGCGCCCCGCGGACGAACGCGTCGCGGGTCACGCGGCCCCCGGCTTGACGGCCACCACCTGGACGGTGGCCGAGCGCCCGCCGTGGCCGCGGCCCTCGCGGACCTCGCGCTCGGCCTCGCGCGCCAGCGGCAGGTCCAGGCCCTTGAGCTCCTCGCGCAGGTCCGAGAGGCGCGGCATCAGCGCGGGGTCGGGCGGCCCGCCGGTCTTGAAGGCGAGCTGCTCGGGGCGGTAGGCCTCCAGGATCAGGACGCCGCCCGGGCGCAGGCCCCGGACGCAGCGCGCGTACAGGTCCCGGCGCAGGGCGGGCGGCACGTGGGCCCAGATGGAGACGACGGCGTCCCAGCGCGCCGTGCCGACCTCGAAGTCGGCCAGATCGGCGAGGACCGCCTCCACGCGCACGCCGCGCTCGGCGGCCAGGCGTTCCAGTTTTTTAAGGCCCGACGCGGACGCGTCCACCGCGGTCACCGCGCAGCCGCGCTCGGCCAGGAAGACGGCGTTGCGGCCCTCGCCCTCGGCCAGGCACAGCACGCGCGCGCCGGGCGCCAGGCGCCCGGCCTGCTCGCGCAGGAAGTCGTTGGGCTCGACGCCGTAGTAGTACTCGTCGCCGCCGTAGCGGGCGGCCCATTTGTCGTCGGGGGTCTGCATCGACGCAAGTCTACCAATTTTGTATCGTCGGGCCCGTGCCCGACGCCCTGCTGATCAAGAACGCCCTGCGCGTGGCCGTGATGGACGACGCGGGGACCGAGCTCTCCGACGCCGACGTGCTGGTGCGCGGGCGCGAGATCGCGGCCGTCGGCCCGGGCCTGTCCGCGGACGGGGCGCGCGTGCTGGACGCGCGCGGCTGCGTGGTGATCCCGGGCATGGTCAACACGCACCACCACCTCTGCCAGACGCTGACGCGCGCGACCCCCGCGGCGCAGGACGCCAAGCTCTTCGATTGGCTGACCTACCACTACACGGTCTGGCGGCACCTGACGCCGGAGACGGCCGCGCTGGGCGCGACGGTGGGGCTGGGCGAGTTGCTGCTGACCGGCTGCACGACCTCCAGCGATCACACCTACCTGTACCCGCGCGGGACCGCGGGGCTGGTGGACGCGCAGATCGAGGCGGCGCGGCGGCTGGGCATCCGCTTCCACCCCACGCGCGGATCCATGTCCGTGGGCGCCTCGCACGGGGGCCTGCCGCCCGACGACTGCACGCAGGACGAGGCCGAGATCCTGCGCGACGGCGAGCGCCTGATCGGGGCCTTCCACGACCCCGCGCGCCTGTCCATGTGCCGCGTGGGGCTGGCGCCGTGCGCGCCGTTCTCGGTCTCGCCGGAGCTCATGAAGGAGACCGCGCTCCAGGCCAAGCGCTGGGGCGCGCGCCTGCACACGCACCTGTGCGAGACGCTCGACGAGGAGGCCTACTGCCTGGAGCGCTACGGGCTGCGCCCGGTGGACTTCGTCGAGTCCCTGGGCTGGCTGAACGACCAAGTCTGGCTCGCGCACATGGTCCACGTGAGCGACGGCGAGATCCTCCGGCTGGCGCGGGCCGGGACCGCGATCGCGCACTGCCCGTCGTCCAACTTCCGCCTGGGCTCCGGGGTGCCGCCGGTGCGCGCGTACCTGGACGCCGGGATCTCCGTGGGTCTCGCCGTGGACGGCTCCGCCTCCAACGACGCCTCGGACATGCTGGGCGAGGCGCGCCAGGCGATGCTCGTCCACCGCGTGAAGTCGGGCGTGTCCTCCATGCCCGCGCGCGACGCCCTGCGCATGGCCGTGCGCGGCGGGGCCGCCGCGCTGGGCCGCGACGACCTGGGCGTCCTGGCGCCGGGCATGGCCGCGGACCTCGCGGTCTTCGACGTGAGCGGGCTGGACTACGCGGGCTCCGCCGGGGACCCGGTCGCCTCCCTTCTCTTCTGCGGGGCCTCGCACCGGACCAAGTGGACGATCGTGGACGGCAAGGTCGTCGTCGAGGGCGGCCGTCTGGTCCACGCCGACGAGCCCGCGGTCGCGCGCGCCGCCAACGCGGCATGCCTGGACCTACTGCGCCGCGCCGGCGCGATCGCCTGAGGCGCCCGCGTTGACCGGCGCCGGACATTAGAGGTATTCTGGGCCGACGCCCGCCGCACCTTGGAGGCTCACCCATGGCCGCTCCCACCCCCGCGCCGTCCGCCGTGAAGTCCGGTCTGGAGGGCGTCGTCGCCGCGCAGACGAAGCTCAGCATGGTGGACGGGCAGAACGGAGTGCTGATCGTGGCCGGCTATCCGATCGAGGAGTTCGCGGGCAGGGTCTCCATCGAGGAGGCCGCGATGCTGCTGTGGACCGGCCGCCTTCCCGACAAGGAGGAGGCGCCGCTGCTGCAGAAGGAGCTGGCCGGCTACCGCGCGCTGCGTCCGGAGACCCTGGAGATCGTCAAGACCGCGCGCAACGCCCCGCCGATCGACGCGCTGCGCATGGCCTGCGCGACGCTCTCGCTGGACGTGTCCAACCCCAACGACATCTCCCCCGCCGGCGACCTGGCGCTGGCCAAGCGCCTGCTGTCGCGCTTCCCCACGGTGATCGCCGCGCACTCGCGCCTGCGCCAGGGCCTGGACCCGATCGCGCCGCGCTCCGACCTGAGCCTGGCCGCCAACTTCCTGTACATGACCTTCGGGACCGAGCCCGACCCGATGGCCGCCAAGGCGCTGGAGACCTACTGGGTCACCGTCGCCGACCACGGCATGAACGCGTCCACCTTCACCGCGCGGGTGATCGCCTCCACGCGCTCGGACATGGTCTCGGCGGTCACCGGGGCGGTGGGCGCGCTCAAGGGCCCGCTGCACGGCGGCGCGCCGGGGCCGGTCCTGGACATGCTGGTGGACATCAAGACCGCCGACCGCGCCGAAGCCTGGCTACGCAAGGAGCTCGGCGAGGGCCGCCGCATCATGGGCTTCGGGCATCGCGTCTATAAGGTCCGCGACCCGCGCGCCGAGGTCCTGGCCAAGACCGCCGAGCAGATGGCCGGCGCGCACCTGCAGAACGCCAAGCTCTACGAGCTGGCCCGCGCCGTCGAGAAGACCGCGCTCAGGGTCCTGGAGGACCTCAAGCCCGGCCGCAACCTCAAGACCAACGTGGAGTTCTACACCGCGCTGGTCCTGCAGTCCATCGGCCTGCAGCCCGACCAGTTCGTCGCCATGTTCGCCTGCGGCCGCGCGGCCGGCTGGTGCGCGCACGTGATGGAGCAGCACGCGCAGGACCGCCTGATCCGTCCCGCCTCCGAGTACACGGGCCCCATGGGCCTCACGCTCGACCGGTAGCCCGCGCGGCGGCTAGTCGGCCAGCGTCTTTAGCAGGTAGGCCGTCTCCAGCGCTTCGAAGCGGGCGCGCTCCTTCAGGTCCGCGCCCTCGGAGTGGCCGCCCTCGGTGTCCTCGTAGAACCAGACCTTGTGGCCCAGCGCCGTCATCTTGGCGGCCATCTTGCGGGCATGGGCCGGGGAGACGCGGTCGTCGGCGGTGGTGGTGTCGAAGAGGGCTTCGGGGTAGGAGACCTCCGCGGCATGTCCAGCGGCGGCACCGGGCAGACGACGGCGTGGAACAGTTCCGGGCGCCGCACCATGGTCGCGCCCACCAGAAGACCGCCGTTGGAGCCGCCCATGATGCCAGGCGGCGCGGGCCGAAGTCGGTGTCCACCAGAAGGTGGTCGGCGTCCAGCCAGACGGCCTCGCTCTTGTCGTCTTTAAGGAAGAACCCGTCCGGGACGAAGGCCTTCTTGACCGCGTCGAACTCCCGGTACTGGGCGGCGTCCCGCCCAGGGCGTCCACGTCCAGCACGGTCTCCCACCGGGGCGCCGCCTTGCGGTACTCCTGTGTATCGTAGCAAGACAAATTGGCATACTGTCGCCCGCATGACCCTCGACCTCTGGATCCTGGCGGCGCTGGCCGCATCCGCCGCGCACGGCGCCTGGACCGGCGCGATCCGCCAGATCTCGCACTGGATTGGCCTGATCGCGGCTTGCCTGGCCGCCAAGCCCCTGGCCGCCACGCTGGCTCCCCAGGCCGCGGCGCGCCTGCACTGGCCGCCGCACGCGGCGGCGATCGCCTTGACCGCCGTCCTATTCCCGATCCTGATCGTCGCCGTGACCGTGGCCGCGCGCGCTCTCATCGACGCCCTGGTCCCGGGCCGCGAGCGCAACGCCGCGGACCGGGTCGCCGGCTTCGCGCTGGGCGCGGGCAAGGCCGGCGCTCTCGCCTGGGCGGCCCTCTCCGTCGCCCTGGCCTTCGAGGCCCCCCTGGCCAAGGCCAGCCCGCGCGCCGAGGCCGCCCTTCAGGCCTCGCGCGCCGCCGCCTTCACCCGGACCCACGGCCTCTTCGGCGCGTCGCTTCCCCCCGCGCTGGCCCAGCTCCGCGCGCTCGCGGCCGGCACGCTCGACCCGGCCCAGGCCAAGGCCCTGCTCGATCAGCCGGCGCTCAAGGAACTCCTCGCCGACCCGGCGCTGAAGAGCGCCCTCCTCCACGGCGACCCCGCCGCCCTCCTGCGCGACCCGCGCGTGCGCAAGCTGCTGTCCGACCCCGCGCTGGCCCGGGAGCTCTCCGCTCCGGCGCCGCGCTGAGCCGCGCGGCTTCTCCGCGACTTCGAGGTCGGAAAGTCCCGCTGCGCGTCCGGGCCCTTCGGCCCGCGCGCACTCCGGCTGGCGTCGACGCCCGCCGCTCGAAGATCGCTCGGGCGCGAAGAATAGATCAGCGGGACGGATCGACCAATGCGTCCTGGACGGCGCCTTCAAGGACCGGCGTCTGATCACGGTTCTGGCGACTCGCCGCGTCTTGGACCCGGGGCTTCAGGTAGGCGTAGAGGCTGCGAGGGGTGATGGACCCGGATGCGGTCGCGGCCGCGCCGCTCAAGCCCTTCAGGAAGTAATAGGTGAAGATGCCGTGGCCCTGCTCGGGCAGGGTGCTGGTGATCTCCGACGGCGACGCCGCCGCGAAGAGGAGCAGCTTGGAGCCGGGTGCGATCGATGCGTCCACCTTGGTGACGAGCGGGCGTGCGCCCGCGGCCAGCACCGAGCGTCCTCCGGCGCCCGAGAAGCAGGAGTCCAATGCGATGACGACCCGTCGGGCCTTCAGCGCGCCGAGGTCGGCATAGAGCTTCTTGACGGGCAGGGCGGTTTTGTCCAAGAAGTTCGGATTCCCGTCCCACGGGACGAGATAAGCCTGCCCGGATTCGGGCGAGGGCGCGCCGTGGCCCGAGAAATAGAAGTAAACCCGGCTGTCGTCCTTCACGTTGCGCGGGAGCCAGTCCTCGAGATAAGCCGACAGGGCGGAGAGCGATGCGCGGCTGCCGATCAGGAATTTGACGTTGCGCTCGGGCACCCCGAGAGCGAGCAGGTGCGCCTTGACGGCACGGGCGTCCCGCTCCGCGAACTGGGCCGAGGGGAGGTCGTTCGAGTACTTCTCGACGCCGACCACGAGCGCGAAATCGTCCGGTCTTTCCGCCAGGCGGCGTCCCGGCACATCGACGTCCGAGCGGATCTCCGGCTCCGCAGGAGCGGCGGCCACGGACGCGGCCTGCGGGGCGCCGCTCTTCACGCGCGCGAACTCCGCGAGCTTGGCGGAGGACTGGATCGCGCTCTCCAGCTGGTCGCGGGCCTTGTTGGTGGCGTCGTCCAGATAGGACCCGAGGCCGAAGCTGATATAGGACAGCTGCGACTGCGTCCCATGAGCCTGCACGGCGTCGATTTGGCGCCCGTCCGGGGTCATGAAGATCGCCTTGTAGTCGACCATCATCGTCGTCGCGATCTTCGCGTAGACGTCCAGGACGACGGCGAGGTCCGCCGGGTGCGAATTCAGATCGGAGAGACGGTCGACCTTGACGACGTCGCCGAATCCTCGGCGGAAGACGTCGACGGCCTCGGTGAAGACCCGGTCCGGATGGTCGATCTTCCCCGCCAGATGGCGCGTGTCGAGATAGGCCCGGGCGTCTTTGGTGTTCTCGGACAGGATCAACGCCACCGACAGCTTCTTCAGCGCCGGATTGGTCGCCTGGAGATTCGCGAACGGGTCTTTCCTGGCTGGAGGCTCCGCACAGCCGATGAGGAGGGCAACGAGGGTCGCCGCGCCCAAAACGGAAATTTTCATGCGGTTCTTATAGCATAACGTCGCCCGGACCGTGGGGACACCCCATTAATATAAGAGCGCCAGGATCAGGAGGCCTTCGACCTTCCGAGCTCCGGGGCCGCCGCCGCGCGTCCGGGCCCTTCGGCCCGGGCCCGCGCGTCAGCGCTTCTTGGAGACGGCCTTCAAGGACGCGTCCAGGTCCTTGATGACGTCGCCGGGGCTCTCCAGGCCGATGGAGAGGCGGATGCCGCCGTGCTCGCGCATGGGGCCGGCGCCGGCGTAGGCCGAGTGGGTCATCGCCGAGGGCATCTCGATGAGGGTCTTGGTGTGGCCCAGGCTCACGGCCAGGGTCACGCAGTAGGCGTTCTTGGCCACGTGGTTGACGAACTTGACGCCGGAGACCTTGCGCTCGTCCAGACGGAAGTAGATCATGTTGCCGGGAGCGAAGCCGCCGTCGAAGTCGCGCAGCTGGCGCAGGGCCAGCGCGCGCTGCGGGAAGCTGTCGAGGCCGGGATAGCGGACCTCCTTGACCAGCGGGTGGCTCTCGAGGAAGCGGGCGACCTGCAGGGCCGAGTACTGCTGGCGCTTGATGCGCAGCGGGATCGTCGGCACGCCGTAGACCAGGATGTTCCACGCCGCCTTCGGCGACAGGATGCCCCCGTAATCCTTGCGGTAGCTCATCACCTGCGGGAAAAGCGCCTTCGGCCCGCAGACCGCGCCGCCCACCTCGGTGCCGAAGCCGCCGATGTTCTTGGTCAGCGAGTGGACGACCAGGTCGATGCCGTGCTCGGTCGGGCGCTGGCAGAACGGCGTGGCGAAGGTGTTGTCGATGACGGTGAGCACGCGCCGCCTGCGCCCCGCCGAGGCCTTCGCCGCCAGCTCCGCGATCGAGCGCAGGTCCACCAGGTCCAGCGTGGGGTTGACCGGAGACTCGAAGTAGAGCACGCGCGTGCGCTTGGTGAGAGCGCGCGCCACGGCCTTGGGATCCGTGAAATCCGCCCGCCGGACCTTGATCCCCTGCTTCGGGTACCAGTTCGTGAGCAGCGAGTGCGTGCAGCCGTAGAGCAGGGTGTGCGCGACCACCTCGTCGCCGGCCTCCAGCACCGCGCCCATCGCCCCCGAGACCGCGGCCATGCCCGAGGCGAAGGCCAGGCAGAAGTCGGTCCCCTCCATCGCGGCGATCTGGGTCTCCAGCAGCCCGCGCGTCGGCTCGTCCAGCCGGTCGTAGATGTAGACCGGGGCCTTGGCGTCCTCGTCGCTGAAGCGCCCGAACTCGGTGAACCCGCGCGCGCCGCGCTCGACCGACTCCAGGCGGAAGGTGGTGGAGGCCGTCAGCGGCGGGACCGCGTGGTGCGAGTAATCCCAGCGCTCGGTGCGCGCCGGCCCGTGCACGATGCGAGTGGTCTTCTTGTAGCCGGCGGCGGGTCGGGGCATGGCGGTCTCCTAGTTGATCACGCGGCGCGCCAGCAGGTAGCGCTTGCGGTAGTAGTCGTTGTAGAGGCTCTCCATGCGCACCCCCTCCTCGGGGTTGGGCTCATGGATGAAGATCCCGTCGTCCACGTAGATCCCCACGTGCCCCACGCGGCGGCCGCCGCGCGAGCCCGCGAAGAAGACCAGGTCTCCCATCCTCAAGTCCCGGGAGGACGCAACGGGTTCGCCCAGGCGCGCCATCTGCCGCGAGGTGCGCGGCAGGCGCAGGCCGTGGGCCTTGAACACCCGGTCCACGAAGTCCGAGCAGTCCTTGGGGACGGGCAGGCCGCGGTCCTCCTCCGGCAGGTAGGCGCGGGCCGTGCGCAGGACGGCCTTGGCCAGTTCCGGCACCGGGACCGGGGGCCGGCGCGCGCGGCGGCGGGGCGGGGCCCCCGCGCACGCGACCAGCAGGGTCAGGACGGCCGCCGCGGCCGCCGCGGCCAGGAGTCGGTTCCCTTTCATCGCGGCGATGATACCACTTCGCCCCCGTCCCGGTCGCCGCCGGGACCAAAGACCGGCCGGACCTAGGACCAAAGGCCCGGGTCCGGAGCGCCCCGCCGACGCATAATCTGCGCATGACCGGACGCGTTCCTGCGACTCTGGCGGCCTTGGCCCTGGCGGCCCTTCCGGCGGCCGCGCGCGCGGCGGCGCCCTCGCCGGCGGGCCTGGCGGTCCTCAACCAGGCCTCCGCCCTCTTCGGCGCCCCGGTCCCGGGCCTGGACGCCGTCCCGCTCTCCGGCATCCCCACCCCGCCCGCCGTCCCCGTCCCCGTCCCGCAAGTCCCGCCGGCCTCCGGCTCCCTGGTCCCGGCCGGCCTCTGGGCCTCCCTCCCGGCCCCCGACGCCGCGACCCTGTCCTGGCTGGCCGTGCGCGTCCCGGGCCTCGACGCCGCCGCGGTCCGTCAGATGTCCCCCGACGGCGCGGAGGCGATCTTCTCCGCCGCCGCCGCCCGCGGCGCCTCCGGCCTGGACCTGTTCACCGACGCCGGCTTCCGCGGCTCCGAGATCTACTACCTGTCCGGCGACCTGGTGCGGACCATGTTCGACCGCTACCAGATGCGCGCCCTGACCCCGGCGTCCGGCGTCACCGTGGACGGCAAGCCGTTCCGCATCGTCGGCCTGCTGATCGGCGGCGGCAGGATCCGCGTCCTCTACGACCTGGGGAACTTCGAGTTCGTCAACCCCGATTTTCCGGACGGCACCTACACCCTGGCCGGCGACGTGGACCAGACCATCGCCGGTCCCGGCGACCTGATCGTCAACGGCGTCTGGGTCCACGTCCGCGTCTTCATCCTCGGCCGCGTCACCGCCCGGATCGAGCGCCTGACCAAGACCGGCCCCGCCGAGGCCTTGGTCACGACCGACCACGGCGACCGCACCAAGCCCCTGCACCCGGTGGTGCGCCGGTGAGGCTCCCCGTCCTGGCCGCCGCCGCCCTGCTCCTGGTCTCCGTCTTGAGCGCCCCCGCGCGCGCCGCCGCCAACCCCGCCCTGGTCTCGTCCATCGAGAAGTACCTGCGCGACGACGAGAAGGCCTGCCTGGCCGCGATCCTGACCCGCCCCGCCGAGGCCGCCCAGTTCGACGCCGAGGCCCCGCTGGCCCTGAAGGACCCCAAGGTCCTCAAGCTCTTCCTGGACGAGTGGCGCGGCAAGCTGGTGGGTTTCGCCGACCACGACAAGAGCGCCCCGGACCCCGACCTGGACGCCGCCTACTCCGACTACGCGCAGATGCTCACCCCCGAGATCCGCGCCTACCTCCTGCGCCGCCTGAAGACCATGCCCGACGGCCCGCGCAACGACTTGATCGGCTACCTGCAGTCCGTCAACTCCAGCCTGGCCAACGGCCAGCGCCTGTCCTGGTACACCAAGAAGGTGGTGGCCGGCATCATGGACCACTACCGCCAGGACCTCTCCTCTTATCTGGCCACGCCCATGGCCCAGGGCGCGCGCGCCGCCGCGCCGGCCGCCGCCGCCGCCATGGCCAAGCTCCGCGCCGCCGAGGCGGCC
>JAJXTZ010000088.1 GCA_021783355.1 bacterium
CGGCGCGGCTCGCCGCGGCGGGCGTCGAGCTGCGCGGCGACGCGCGCGCGCGGCGGCTGGTCCCGTCCATGCGGCGCGCGACGCGGGCCGACTGGGACGCCGAATACCTGGACCTGATCCTCTCGGTGAAGGTCGTGCGCTCGCTGGACGAGGCGCTTGCGCACATCGCCCGGCACGGCACGGGCCTCTCCGAGGCGATCGTCACGCGCGACCGCGCGCGCGCCGCGCGCTTCCTGCGCGAGGCCGACGCCGGCGCCGTCTACCACAACGCCTCCACGCGCTTCACCGACGGGGGCGAGTTCGGCCTGGGCGCGGAGATGGGCATCAGCACCCAGAAGCTGCACGCGCGCGGGCCCGTGGGGCTGGAGGGCCTGACCTGCGAGAAGTTCGTCGTGCGCGGGCGGGGGCAGGTCCGCGACAGCCGCCGCCCGGCGCGGCGCTAGGGGCTACTCGTAGCGCAGGGCTTCCATCGGGTCCAGGCGCGAGGCCTGCCAGGCGGGCCCCACCGAGAACGCGAAGGAGACGCCCACCGCGATGGCGGTGGAGGCCAGCGCGTAGACGAACGAGAACGAGGTGATCTGGCGCTGGGACGGGGACAGCCAGAGCACCGCCGCCGAGCCCAGCGCGGAGCCGGCCGCGCCGGAGAACGCCCCCAGGATCAGCGCCTCGGCGACGAACTGGGCCGCGATGTCGCGGCGCGAGGCGCCCAGCGCGCGGCGCACGCCGATCTCGCGCACGCGCGAGAAGACGGTGGCCAGCGTCACGTTCAGGATCCCGATGCCGCCGGCCAGCATCGCCACGATCCCGATGGCGGCGATCGAGGCGATGAAGCGCTTGATCTCCTTCATCGCGCCGGACATGATCTCGCGGTAGTCCTTGACCGTGAAGTCCTTCTCGCCGCGGTGGCGGTACCTGAGCAGGTCGCCGATCTGCCGCGCGTCGTTGGCCGCGGTGGCGGAGTCGCCCGTGTCCACCGTGATCTGGTCGATACGGTCGGACGCCTTCTGCCAGCGCGGGACGAGGTACTCGCGATAGGCGGTGATCGGGACCAGGGCGATCCCTTCGCCGGCGCCCGCGTGGAACCAGCGGGGATCCAGGTCGCGCGGCGGCTCCTTCAGCACGCCGACGACGCGGAACGGGCGTCCGTCCAGCTCCACCCAGGACCCGAGAGGGTCGTGCGTCTTCAGATAGTCCTCGTACGCGGACGGCTTGTCATTGCGGGCCCAGAAGGGCCTCTTGATCCAGCCCCCGGGCTGGATCAGCACGCAGACGCGGGCGGCGCCGCGGAGGTCCTCGCCGTTCAGGAAGCGCCCGCGCAGGCTGTACACCCAGTCGCGGCGCCGCCACTCCGGGGTGATCCCGTACGCGGACACGTTCTTGTCGTGGAAGCTCCCGGCGCTCATCCCGGCGCTCCAGTTGCGCGCCAGCGGGGACACCATGTAGAGCCCGGGGAAGCTCTTGCGGATCGCGACGGCGTCCTGGTAGGTCAGGCCGCGCGAGAGGCCGAGGGACTTGCCGCCGTCGCCGCGGCTGATCACCAGGCGTCCGGGCCCGGCCAGGGCGATCGCGTCCCGGTAGCGCCGGCGCACGCTGCCGATCTGGCTGAGCGTGTAGAGCGCCGCGGCCACCCCCACGGCCAGGGACAGGCAGGTCAGCGCCGAGCGCACCTTGTGGGCGCGGATCTCGACGAGCGCGCCGCGCAGGAGGTCCGCGGGCCTCACGCCTCCTCCCGCAGCGCCTCGATCGGGTCCAGGCGCGAGGCCAGCCACGCCGGGTAGGCCGCGAAGACCGCGGCGACCGCCGCGGAGAGGAGCACCATCGCCGCCGCGTGGTACCAGGTCAGCTTGGCGACCTCGCGCTGCGAGCCGGAGATCAGCTCGCGGATGCCGACGACGCCGAGGACCACGCCCGCGGCGCCGCCGGCCAGCCCGAGCATGGCGGCCTCGAAGACGAACAGGGCCATCACGTCGGCGCGCCCCGCACCCAGCGCGCGGCGGATGCCGATCTCCTTGACCCGCGAGAAGACGGCCGCCAGCGTCACGTTCAGGATCCCGATGCCGCCCGAGAGCAGGGCGACCACGCCGAGGATCAGCGCGACGGCCAGGTACTTGTTCTGCTCGCGGATCGAGTCCTCCACGTCCGCGCGGCGGTCCTTGACCTCGAAGTCGTCCTCGCCGCGGTGGCGGACCTTCAGCATGGTCTCGATGCGGCGCCGCGACGCGGCGAGCGTGCGCTCGTCGCCGGTGTCGATCTCGATCCGGCTGACGGAGTCCCGCTCGCCGCCGTCGCCGCCGCCGCGCACGTACGCGCCGTAGGACGACAGCGGCACCAGCAGGTTCGGCGTGCCCCAGGAGTTCCAGCGCGGGTCGAGGTCGTGCGGCGGCTCCTTCAGGACGCCGATGACGAGGAAGTCGTGGTCGCCCAGGCGCACGCGCCGGCCCAGCATGTCCCGCCGGGCGACGAACTTGTCGAAATCGTTGGTGAAATCATAGAACTTCGCCCAGAACGGCTTCACGACCCAGCCCCCCGGCTCGACGATCACGCAGACGCGGGCGTCGTCGCGGAGGTCCTCGGCGTTGAAGAAGCGCCCGCGCAGGCGATAGACCCAGTCGCGCAGGCGCCAGTCCGGGGTCACTCCCTGGATCCGGACCCCCCAGATCCGCTTGCCGGCGAAGAACATCGAGCCCCATTTGTCGGCCGTCGGCGAGACCATGTAGAGCCCGGGCACCTCGCGGCGCACGGCCTCGGCGTCGCCCGCGGTCAGGCCGCGGGACAGGCCCCGGCTCTTGTAGTGGTCGCGCGCCTTCACAGTGAGCGCCCCGGGCCCCATCAGCTCCAGGTTCTTGGCGACCTCCTCCTGCATCCCCTGCGTCTGGGCCAGCGTGTACAGCAGGGACGCCGCGCCCACCGAGATCGCCGCGAAGCTCAGCAGGGAGCGCACGCGGTGGACGCGGATCTCGCGCGCGGCGGCGCGCGCCGCCTCCAGCGCGTTCACGCGAGCAGGCCGTCCTTGAGGCGCAGCACGCGCTGGGCCGCCGCGCCGACGCCGGGGTCGTGCGTGACCAGGAGGATCGTCAGGCCCTCGCCGTGGAGGACTTTGAGGAAGGACAGGACCTCGGCCGCCGAATGGGAGTCGAGGTTGCCGGTGGGCTCGTCGGCCAGCAGCAGGGCCGGGCGGTTGGCCAGCGCGCGCGCGATGCCCACGCGCTGGCGCTCGCCGCCCGAGAGCTCCAGCGGGGTGCGGCGCGCCTTCGTCTTGAGCCCGACGCGGTCCAGCAGCTCCTCGGCGCGGCGCGTGCGCTCGTCGAGCGGGACCCCGGCGTAGGCCATCGGCAGGGCCACGTTCTCCAGCGACGACAGGCGCGGCAGGAGGTTGTAGGCCTGGAAGACGAAGCCGATGCGCTCGCGCCGCAGGCGCGTGCGCTCCGCGTCGCCCAGGCTCCCGGCCTCCGCGCCGTCCAGCCGGTAGCTCCCGGAGCTGGGGCGGTCGAGCAGGCCCAGGATCGCCAGCAGGGTGGACTTCCCGCAACCCGAAGGGCCCATCACCGCCGTGAACTCCCCGCGCGCGACCTCGAAGGAGACGCCGCGCAGGGCCTCGTAGGAGCCGTAGCTGCGGCGCAGGTCCTCGCAGGCGACGAGGGGGGCGGCGCTCATCGTCAGGAGGCCGGGGCGTCGGACGGCTTCTCGGTGAGGAGCTTCTGGCCGGGCTTCAGCGCCGGGTCGAGCAGCTCCACCTCCATCTCGTTGCGCAGGCCGAGCTTCAGGACCACGCGCGTGGGCTTGCCGCCGTCGTCCGCGGGCAGGTACGCCGCGTCCTTGCCGCCCTCCTCGAAGACGGCGGCCAGCGGGACCTTGAGCACGCCTTTGCGCGACTCCAGCAGGCCGTCCACGCGCGCGGTCATCCCGGGCTTGAGGCGCGGGTCGCTCTTGACCAGCGTCACGTCCACCTGGAAGCTGCGGATGCCGTTCTGGTCCTTCTCCGCCTGCGGGGCGATCATCGTGACCGTCCCCTCCAGCGTCTCGCCGGGCAGGGCGTCCACCGTCACCTTCACGCTCATCCCCTCGTGGAGCTTGAGCACGTCCATCTCGCTGATCTTCAGGCGCACGAGCAGGCGGGTCAGGTCGGCGACCGTCATCAGGTAGGTCGGCGAGTTGGACTCGACCAGGCCGGTCACGTAGTCGCCGACGCGCGCCATGCGGCTGTCGTCGTTGGAGCCGCGCTTCTGGTAGCGCATCACCACTCCGGCGATCGGCGCGGAGACCGAGGTCGGGACGTAGCGCTCCGCCTCGCTGCGGCCGGGCTGGATCACGCAGAGCTTGCGGCCCTTCTCCACGCGGTCGCCCTCCTGCACGTCCATCTCCACGACGCGGCCGCTGACCTGCGAGGCCACGTCCACGAAGTTCTTGGGCGCGATCTCGCCCGAGTCCACGAAGTGCGTCTCCAGGTCGCCGCGGGTCACCGCGGCGGAGGGGGCCGTGTCGGCGGCCTCGGCGAGCTTGGCCTTGTGCTTCTTCCAGCTCCAGGCGCCCAGCGCGGCCGCGATCAGCAGCGCGGCCGTCCAACCGTGTTTCGGCTTCACCATAGCGGTTCTCCCGCCGCGCGGAGGTAGGCCGCGCGGTTGACGAAGATGTCCTGCAGGGCCGTGGCCTTCTGCACGCGGGCGGAGAGCAGGTCGCTGCGCGCCTGGGCCATGCGCAGCGCGTCGGCGGTGCCCTGCCGGTACTGCGTCGCGACGATGTCCAGGCCGCGGGCGGCGATCTCCTCCTGGCGCGTCGCGAGGTCGTAGGTCTGGATCGCGAGCTGGAGGCCGACCCAGGCCGCGTAGAGCTCGTCGCGGGCCGAGCGCACGGACGCGTCGGCGGCCGCCTTCGCCCGGCGGGCCTGCGCGCGGGCGGCCGCGTAGTTGAAGCCCTGCACCACGCCGTTGAAGCCGAAGGGCAGCGACAGCGTCAGGCCGATCTGATGGTTCGGGTTGGCGATGCCGAAATTGGAGCTGGGCAGCCCGCTGGTGGCGGTGTCCTGCCGGCTCCAGACCGCGTTGGCCGACAGCGACGGCAGGAGCCCCAGCAGGGACTGCCGCTGCTGCAGGCGGGCGGTCCGGGCGGCGAGGAGCGCCGAGGCGATCTCCGGCCGGCGCTCGCTCAGGCGCGCGGCGTCCTCCTCCAGCGAGGGCAGGACGGTGGCCCCCGGGGTGAGCTCGTCGGTCAGCGCGTGCTCCTGCCACGGCGGGAGGTCCAGGAGCTCGTTGAACGGCTGGAGGCTTCCCTTGTAATCCGCCTCGGCCGAGGCCATGCGGATCTCGCTGGCGCGCCAGTCGTTCTCGCTCTTGTACAGGTCGGAGAGGCTCTTGAGGCCCTGCTTGTAGAGGTCCTGCGTCTGCGCGTACTGCGCCTTCTGCGCGCGCAGGTCCTCGCGCGCGACGGCGAGCAGGCGCTCCCGGGAGTCCAGCCGGTAGAAGGCCTGCAGGGCCGCGTACGCGCGGTCCTGGCGCGCGGCGTCCAGCGCGCGCCGGGCGGAGTCGCGCGCGGTCTGCGCCTCCAGCGTCTTCAGCCAGTCCTGGAAGCCGTTGAACAGGTTCCAGGTCGCCGTGGTGTTGAGCGTCATGTCCGAGCGCCGGAAGCGCAGGCCGTGGAACGCGTAGCCGAGCGACGGGTCGTCGCCGTACGGGTATTCCTGGGCGGAGAACGAGAGCGTGGGCAGGAAGGTCGCGGCCAGGCGCGAACGGTAGGAGTCGCGCGCGGCCAGGAAGGCCTCGCGCGACTGCGCCACTTCCGGCGACGCCGCCAGGACCTCGGCGACGAAGCGCGCCGCGGTCAGCGGCGGAGGCGGAGAGGGTGGCGTCGCCGCGGCCGCCGCGGACGCGGCGAGAAGGGCGGCGACGCACAGGCGTAAGCGTTGCGCCATCGGCGAGATTGTACCCAATCCGGCGCGCGCCGCGCCGGGAATCTGGGCCTTGACGCGCTTCGAAACCGGGGGCTAAGCTCATGTCATGGTCGAAACGCTCGAGCACCTGATGAAGCGCGCCGCGCGCAGCCCGCTGACGGCGCGCGCGGCTCTGTTCAAGGAGCTCCTGAAGTCCGAGACCTACCTGCTGACGGTGGACGAGCCCTTGCCGGACGGGGAAGTCCGCCGTGTCGCCGCCAAGGACGCCTCCTTCCCGGTCTGGGCGGACAAGGACCCGGAGCTGGGCGGCGTCTGGGTGCCCGTGTTCCCCGCCCGCGACCGCGTGCGCGAGTTCGTGGCCGCGCGGCGCCTGAAGACCCCGAAGGGCAAGGAGTTCCTCTGGATGGGGCACATGCCCGGCCAGGTCTTCTCCTTGGCGAAGGGCGTGCGCCGCTTCGCGGGCCTGCGCCTGTACCTGGACCCGGCGACGGTCGTGGACATCCCCTGGACGGAGGCGCGCGCGCTGGCCGACGGAAGCCTGCCGGAGGAGGCGCCGCTGCGCCGCGAGCTGCCCATCGAGCGCCTGGTGATTCCGGCGGGGATGCGCCTCTCGTTCGGCCGCCTGCGGGCTTGGGAGGGGGAGCCGGAGCCGCGGCTGCTGGTGATGCCGGAGGCGGGCCGCTTCCGCCCCGAGGACCTGCGCCGTCTCGTGCGCCTGCCGATCGGCGAGGGGCGCCACGCGTGGACGCCGTGCCGCCATTTCCTCCAGATCCTGCGCCATCTCAAGGCCCTGGGCTTGGAAGGGTCGGAGCGCTACGTGGAGAGCATGCTGGCCTCCCAGCTCGCCTTCGAGATGTACGGCGAGGCCGAGGCGCTGTGCGAGTGGCTGGCCGCGCGCGGCCACGAGGCGTACGCGTGGCTGGGTCTGGCCGCGGTGTACGGCCGCACCGGGCGCCTGGAGGACTGCGCGGCCCTGTGCCGCCGGGCGGTGGTCAAGTATCCGCGCGAGCGCCTGTTCCACGTCAACGGCCTGCGGGCGCTGATCGCCCTGGGCCGCCGCGGCGAGGCCGCGCGCCTGGCCGAGGCGGCGGTGCGCCTCTTCCCCCAGGACGAGGCCTTGGCCGGCATGAGCCGGGACCTGGCGGGCGCGGCCTCCCGGGCCGCGTAAAAGCCCGGTAAATCCGGTAAAAAGCTCGTGAATCTTCGTTTTCCCCACTTGCGCGCGACGCGCGCGCGGACTACACTTCCGAGGTCGCGGGAGGAAGTCATGAGCAAGAGAGACAAGGCCCAATTCCAGAGCTTCGGCGCCGCCGCGGTCGGCTTCCTGGCCGTCGTGGCCGTCGGCGCCCTGCTGCTGCTGCTCCCGCGCGGCGCGGGGATGAAGGCTCCCGAGACCGCCTACGCGCCCGTGGACGCTTCGTCGCGGGCGTTCGCCCGCCCGCGGACGGTCCGGCCCGTCCCCCCGGAGGCGCGCGCGTCGTCTCCGGCGCCGCTGCTGCCGGAATCCGACGGCGCCGACGAGGCTGCCGCCGCGCCGGCGCCGTCCCCGGCCCCGGCCGCGCAGGCCTCCGCGGCTCCGGCGGCCGCGACGCCGCCGGCCCTGGCGGCGGACGCCCCGGTGGACATGACCGGTTCCGCGCGCTCCTCGGCGCGCTTGGACGCGAAGGCCGTGGCCGCCGTCCCGGCGGCCGCCAAGGCGAAGATTCCCGCGCTCAAGCCCTTCGCGCAGCCGAAGCTGGACCTTTCGAGGAGCAGCGCGTTCGCGGCCACGGTCCACTACAGCGTCGCCAGCCGCGCGGAGCTGATGGGACGCGCGGCCGGGCCGGTGTACAACTTCGGGGGCGCGGACCTGAAAGCCAAGCTCGGCGCGGTGGCCGGACAGACCTCGCACCAGGTGGAGGCGGCCCAGGCCCAGTTGGACACCAGCGCGGTCAGCCCCCAGGACAAGTCCGCGTTCGACAAGAACGCGGCCGCGCTCCAGGCGAGCATCCAGTCCGCGACGGCCGCCGCCGGCAAGTGAGCCCGGCGGCCGTCAGTACGGGAAGAGGGCGTCCAGCCCCTTCTGTTCGAAATCCCCGAGCGCTTTGAGCTTGTCCTCGCCGACGCGGTCCTTGGGTCCCAGGATCCACAGCGTCATCGGCTCGGAGGCGTAGCGCCTGGCGAAGCCCTGGAGGTCCTTCAGGCCGTAGCCGTCCAGGCGCGCGAAGCGCTCCGGGCCCGGGTCGCCGGAGAGGCCTTCGTCTTCCCAGCGCATGACGGTGTCCGGGATCTCGCGGAACGGCACGGGGTTGGTGCGGTAGAACTCCTCCACGGAGCGCTTCGCGTCCTGGAAGCGATCCTCGGAGAACGGCGGGTCGCGCAGCAGCTGCATCATCAGTCCGGCCGCCTCCGGGGTCTTGTCGGCCTGGCACCCGAGGGAGCCCCAGAGCCGGGTCTGGTCTCCCTTGTGAGCGGAGAGCGTGTGTCCGCCGTCGGCCGAGTACGCCAGAGAGCGGGCCTCGCGGACTTCCTGGAAGATCACGGAGCCCATGCCCCCGTCCAGGTATTCCGAGTAGAGCAGGTAGTCGAGGGCGTGCCCCGGGTCGTAGACCTCGTCCGTCGCCGACAGGCCCACGCGGGACTGGACCATCGCGCGGTCCGCGAACAGCACGCGCGTCTTGGCGGGCGTCAGGTACCTCAGGGGCAGCCGCGCCGGCACGGGCTTGAAGCGGACGAAGGACTCCAGCAGCTTGGACACCTCCGAGGGCGAGCGGGGGCCCACGTAGGACACCCGGCGCTGCCAGCGGGGGAAGTCGCGGATCAGCGCGACGAGGCCGTCCTCGGTCAGACCCTTGAGCTCGGCGTCGCTCAGGCGGCCGAGGACCTCGCTCTCGCGGCCGCGCAGCGCGAGGCGTTCCAGCGCGTGGAACACCGCGCGGGGGTCCTTCTTCTCGTCCTGGCGCCGTCCCAGCTCGACGGCGATCATCCCCGGCAGGGTGCCGGTGGAGAGGTTCGGCCAGTCGAAGCGCTGCTGGAGCAGCTCCAGCGACGGCCAGAAGTTGCGGTCCACCCCGGAGATCGTCACCGCGCTCTCCTGCTCGCCGCAGGAGTACCACAGCGAGGTGCCCAAGCCGTAGAGCTTCTTCTTGAACTCGTCGGCGGAGTAGGGCCCGGCCCCGGCGAGGTCCAGCAGGTCCAGCGCGGCGCAGAGCCGGCGCTCCTCGCGCCAGCCGCGGTCGAAGCGGATCGTCAGCTGGAAGAGGTCGTCGTAGGGGTTCTTGGCGGCGTAGAGGCGTCCGCCGGAGACCGGGACGATCTGATAATCGCGGCCCGGGACGAGCCAGCGCGGCGCGATCGGCGCGGCGGGGATGGCCAAGGCCTGCTTGAGGAAGTCCGACTCGCGCGAGGGATCGATGGCCAGCGGCGTGAAGCCGGGCTTCTGGATCTGGGGGAGGTCCGGCTGGCCTTGGCGGCGGAACACGACGATCCGGTCCGGCCCCAGGTACCGGCGGGCGACGCGCACCACGTCGTCCTTGGTGACCTTGCGCAGCCGGTCCAGCCTCTCGACGGTCCGCTGCCAGGGCTCCTCCGAGACGAAGGATTGGACCATGGCCGACGCGCGCCCGTCGTTGGACTCAAGGCGGCGCTTGCGGTCGATCTCGAAGTTGGTGATCACGGCCTTCAGATCCGACTCGTCGAAATCGCCGGCCTTGAGCGCCGCCACGGTCTGCAGCAGGAGGTCGCGGGCCTGCTCCGGGGTCTGGCCCAGCTTGGGCACGGCCCACAGGTACTCGCCGCCGGCGTCGTTGAGCATCATCGGGTAGGAGCCGGAGTCCTTGACCTTCTGGGCCTGGTTGAGCCGCAGGTCCAGCAGGCCCGAGACCGAGTTGTCCAGCACCATGTCCATCACCGTCAGCGCGTCCGCGTCGGGCGCGGAGGCGGCGACGGTGGGCCAGGCGATCACGACCTTCTGTTCGGCGTCGAACTTCAGCGAGTAGTCCTCCTCGCCGTCCGGCTTGGGCAGGGGCCAGGTCCGCGCCGGGGGCAGGGCCTTGGGCGTCCAGTCCCCGAAGCGGCGGCGGATGATCGCCATCGCCTGGTCCGGGTCGAAGTCGCCGGACAGGACGACGGCCATGTTGTTGGGGACGTACCAGCGCTCGTAGAAGGCGCGCATCTGCGCCAGCGAGGGGTTCTTCAGGCTCTCGATCGTCCCGATCGTCGTCTGCTGGCCGTACGGGTGGACCTTGTAGAGGCGCTTGCCGACCTCCTCGTCGAGGGCGCGGTCCGCGTCGTCCATCGTCTTGTTCTTCTCCTCGTAGACGGCCTCCAGCTCGGTGGGGAAGAGGCGGAAGACGGGGTCGCGGAAGCGCTCGGACTCCACGGTCGCCCAGGCCTCCAGACGGTTGGCGGGGATGTCCTCGGTGAAGACGGTCTCCTCGTTGGAGGTGAACGCGTTGACGCCGTCGGCCCCGATGGCGGAGTAGAAGCGGTCGATCTCGTTCGGGGACTCGTCCTTCGACGCGGCCACGTTCTCCGCGTCGATCTCCTTGTCGATCTTCGCGCGCGCGGCGTCGTCCCGGGCCTTCGCGCGCTCCTGGTAGAGGGCCTGGATGCGGGCCAGGTGGGGGGCCTCGTCGGCGTAGTCCAGCGTGCCCAGCTTCTGCGTGCCCTTGAAGAGCATGTGCTCCAGATAATGCGCCTGTCCGGTGGCCTCGGCCGGGTCGTCCTTGGAGCCGGCGCGCACCACGATGCGCGCGGAGACGCGCGGGCGCCCCGGGTTGGGGCTCAGGTAGACGGTCAGGCCGTTGGGCAGGCGCGAGATCGTCACGCCCATCGGGTCGTCGGGCAGAGGGGCGTCCAAGGTCGTCGGGACCGCGGGGGCGGGGACCGGGGCGGGCGCGGGCTTGCGCCGCGCGGCTGCGGGCGCGGCGAGCGCCAAGGCGAGGGTCGCGGCGAGAAGGAGGCGGGTCTTCATGGGGTCTCCGAGTCGTTGGCTTGACGGGGGACGAGGTAGACATCCAGTCGGATGGAGGACTCGCCCTCCACGTCGAAGAGCGGAGTCGCGTGGGAATCGCCGGTGCGGGCGCTCTCGATCAGGGAGCGGCGTTCCGCGGCGGACAGGGTGGAGTAAGGGATGTCGGGCTCGTGCTGGACGGCGCGGGCGTAGCGCGGGTCGTCGGTGGAGACGGCGTAGCCCGCGTCGGGGTCGAGGGATTGAGTGCGGGGCAGGCGGGCCAGGTAGCGTCCCGCCGCGTCGCTGACCGCGAAGCCGCCGGCCTGCACGGAGGTGTGGAACCTCAGACCGGCGAAGGGCACGGGCTTGAGGGTCTGCAGGTCGTAGACCCGTCCGTACAGCACCCACTCGTCAGACCTGAGATCCGGGATGTTCGGGACGACGACGGGCGCCGGCGCCGCCGGGGCCTTGACCTGGACGGGGACGGGCGGCATCGCCGGAGTCGATAGGGCGGGGCGCCTGACGGCCGGCGGCGCCTCGGGGGGCGCGGCCGGCGGCGAGACGGGCTCGGGCGGCC
>JAJXTZ010000089.1 GCA_021783355.1 bacterium
TCTTTCGTGGCCAAGCCCGTCACCCTGGACGCGCTCTCCGCCGCCCTGGAGCGCTGGGACCGGCCGTTCGACGAGACCGCGTTGGCGGCCTTCGCGATCGTCGCGGCCGACGGCCCGGGGGGCCTCAAGCCCCTGCTCGAGCAGTTCGTCGGCGACGCCGAGACCCGGCTGCGCGACGCGCGCGCCGCGTCGGCTCGCGGGGACGCCGCCGCCTGCGGCCTCGAGGCGCACGCGGTGAAGGGGGCGGCCGCCGCGCTTGGCGCGCGCGGCTTGCGCGAGCTGACCCGCAGGATCGAGGAGGCGGCGCGCGCGCGCCGGCCCGAGGATCTGCCCGGCCTCCTGGACCAGGCGGACGACGAGCTCGCGCGCGTGCGCGCCGACGCGGCGCGGCGCGGCGCGGCCTGACTAAGGTAGAATCCCCCGCGATGAGCTTCCGCCTCGAGGCGACCGACCCCTCCGGCGCGCGCGCCGGGGTCCTGGAGACGCCGCGCGGGCCGGTCTCGACGCCCGCCTTCATGCCGGTCGCCACCCAGGCCAGCGTGAAGGCCCTGGACGCCGACGACGT
Source organism: bacterium (assembly GCA_021783355.1). Classification (GTDB taxonomy): domain Bacteria; phylum Elusimicrobiota; class Elusimicrobia; order UBA1565; family UBA9628; genus GWA2-66-18. The sequence continues at coordinate 566 of JAJXTZ010000089.1, forward strand.
GCGCCGTCTCGGCGCGCGCGCGATCCTGGCCAACTCCTACCACCTCTACCTGCGTCCCGGGACCGAGACCGTGAAGGAGGCGGGAGGCTTGCACCGCTTCATGGACTACGACGGGTTCATCATCACGGACTCGGGAGGCTTCCAGGTCTTGAGCCTTTCGGACCTGCGCGAGATCGACGACGAGGGCGTCACCTTCCGCTCCCACCTGGACGGGTCCGAGCACCGCCTGACCCCGGAGTCCGTCATCGGCGTGCAGGCCGCGCTCGGCTCCGACGGCTGGACGACTCTCGACGAGTGCCCGGCGTACCCGTGCGACGAGGCCCACGCGCGCCGCGCGCTGGAGCGCACGCGGCGCTGGCTGGACCGTTCGGTGCCGGCGGTGGCGGCGGCGCGCGAGGCGGGCGCGCGCTGCCTGTTCTTCCCCCTCTTCCAGGGCGGGCTGCACCCCGCGCTGCGGCGGGAGTCCGCCGCGCACCACAACGACACGCCGGCGGAGGGCATCTCGATCGGCGGCTTCATGGTCGGCGAGGACAAGGCCACCACCTGGGGCATGCTCGGCGAGACGACGGCCCTGCTGCGCGCCGACCGCCCACGCTACCTGATGGGCGTGGGCACGCCGCGCGACCTCTGGGACGGGGTCGCCTGCGGCGTGGACATGATGGACTGCGTCTACCCGACGCGCGTGGCGCGCAACGGACAGATCATGGCGCGCGCGGGAAAGTACAATGTGACCAACGCGCGCTATCGGCGCGATTTCGGGCCCCTGGACCCCGAGTGCGCGTGCTTCGTTTGCGCGCGCTACTCCCGCGCGTACTTGGGCCACCTGCTGCGCGCCAAGGAGCTGGCCGCCTACCGTCTCCTCTCTTACCACAACCTGCACTTCATGGCCGCCGTCGCCGGCGAGATCCGCGCCGCGGTCCTGGCCGGACGCTTCGCCTCCGCCCGCGCGGACTTCCTCGCGCTCTACGAGGGCGGGAAATGACGCCGGGTGCGCGCGAGCGCCGTCTTGAGATTCTGACCGCGGGCGGGCTTTGGTTGGGCCTGACCGTGCTGTTCTGGACCGGGCGCTCCCATTCGTTCGGACCGGGCGACAGCGCCCAGCACGTGCTGTGCGCGCTCCTATGGGGCGTCCCCCACCCCCCGGGCTACCCGCTGCAGACGGCGCTGGGCTGGGCCTGGTCGCGCCTGCCGTGGGCCGACCCCGGGGCCGCGGTCAACGGCCTTTCCGGCGTGTTGGCCGCGGCCGCGGCGGCGGTCCTGTACGGCCTGCTGCGCCGCGCGGGCGCGCGGCGCGCGGCGGCGCTGACGGGCGCGGCGCTGATGGCGCTCTCGCCCCTGTTCTGGTACTACTCGCTCGTGGCCGAGGTCCGCGCCCTCAACGACCTCCTCGCTCTGGCCGGAGCCTGGTTCGCCGCGGAGTGGGCGCGCGACGGCCGGCCGCGCGACCTGTGGGCGTTCGCCGCCGTCTTCGGGCTGGGGATGTCCCACCACCCGACCTTCGCCCTGCTCGCGCCCGCGTACGCGGTCTGGGTCTTCTCGCGGCGCGTGACGGCGCGGCGTCTGGCGGAGGCCGCGGTCCTTTCCGCGGCCGGGCTGGCCGCGCCGTACCTGCTCCTGGGTCTGCGTCTGGCGCATTCCGCGGCGGCCTACAACCTCTTCGAGGTGCGCGGCTGGGGCGACCTGATCCCGCTCTATCTCCGCCTGCGCCTGGGCGGCCCGGCGCGCATGGTGGCCGGCAGCGGCCTCCTTGGCCTGGGCTCCTTCGACCTGGGCCGCCTGCGGACCCAGACCGGCTGGTTCCTGTCCGCGCTGTGGACGCACGGTGGCCCGGCGGGCCTGGCGCTGGCCGCCGCGGGCGCGGCGTCACTGTGGCGGCGCTCCCGCCGCGACCTGCTGGCCTGGACCCTGTGGGGAGGGGTCTCGGCGGCCGTGTTCATCGTGATCAGCAGCCAGCAGCTCTTCGTCTGCGACCAGGCCTACGCGCGGGCCATCGTGACGCGGTTCTATCTCCTGCCGATGATCGCCCTGTTCGCGCTGGCCGGGCACGGGGCGCAGGCTCTGGCCGGGCGCGTGCGCGCCGCGTTCTCGTGGGCGCTGGCCGTCGCGGTGATCGCGCTGCCCCTGGCCCTGCGACCGCTGTCCTTGGCCCACGACGACGCGCTGCTGGATTACGCGCGCGCCCTGGTGCGCGACGCGCGGCCCGGCGACATGATCGTCCTGGCCGCCGACGACTCCATCTTTGCCACGCTCGACCTGGAGCTGGCCCGCGGCGAGGCCGGCGGCCGCGTGTTCCTGGTGCCGGCGATGTTCGCCTTTCCTCCTTACATCCGCGAGCTGCGCCGGCGCTACCCGTCCCTGGTCCTGCCGCCGGCGGGCCCGCGGGGCCTGCCCGAGGACTGGGCGCTGTGGATGAGGCTCAATCCCGGGCGCGCGGTGCTGATGGAGCCCAGCCTGCGCGACACGGCCCTGCGCCTGTACCCGCACAGCGTGCCGCAGGGCACCCTGGTGCGCGTGGAGACCCGCGCCGTCCGCGACAATCCGGAGGCCGACGCGCGCCGCTTCCTGGCGGCGCCGGAGACCTGGACCGTGACGCGCTGGTCCATCCGGCCCTGGACGCAGGAGGTCTACGTGCCGGAGGCCCGCCGCCTGCAGGCCGAGTGGCTGGGCTCGCGCCTGGACCCGCGCCGCGACCGGGCGCTGATCGGGCGCCTGAAGCTCCTCCTCGCCTCGCTCGACGCCCGCTGACTCCGCCGCGCCTGCGCCCGACGGAGGCGCCGCCCCGGGCGTTGAGTCCCGCCGGAAAATGTGCTTAGATATGCGCCCCATGAACACCCAACCGACCGGCGAAGCGAATCTGATTCTCCCCGACCTCTCCCAGGTCAATTTCCTGGGCATGAACGGTCATCACCTCCTGCAGTTCGGCCTCCTGTTCTGCGTGTTCGGACTGCTCTTCGGGCTGTACATCTACAGCAAGATCAAGAGCATGCCCGTCCACAAAGCGATGGCCGACGTCTCCTACCTGATCTGGGAGACCTGCAAGACCTACCTGTTCGAGCAGGGCAAGCTCCTGATGCTCCTCTGGGTCTTCATCGCCGCCGTCGTCGTCCTCTACTTCGGCGTGCTGCTGCACATGTCCGTCTTCCGCGTGGCCATCATCCTGGCCTTCAGCGTGCTGGGCATCCTGGGCAGCTACGGCGTCGCCTGGTTCGGCATCCGGGTCAACACCCTGGCCAACTCGCGCACCGCCTACGCCAGCCTCGCCGGCAAGGCCCTGCCCGTCTACTCGATCCCGGAGCAGGCCGGCATGAGCGTCGGCATGATGCTGATCTCGGTCGAACTGCTGATGATGCTCTGCATCCTGCTCTACGTGCCGGGCGCCTACGCCGGCCCCTGCTTCATCGGCTTCGCGATCGGCGAGTCCCTGGGCGCGGCCGCCCTGCGCATCGCCGGCGGCATCTTCACCAAGATCGCCGACATCGGCTCCGACCTGATGAAGATCGTCTTCAAGGTCAAGGAAGACGACCCCCGCAACCCGGGCGTCATCGCCGACTGCACGGGCGACAACGCAGGCGACTCCGTCGGCCCGACGGCCGACGGCTTCGAGACTTACGGCGTGACGGGCGTCGCGCTCATCACCTTCATCCTCCTCGCGGTGCCCAACGACGTGGTCAAGGTCCAGCTGCTGGTCTGGATCTTCGCCATCCGCGTCGTGATGCTCGTCGCCGCGGCGGCCGCGTACTACGTGAACTCGATCGGCGTGAAGGCCCTCTACACCGGCGTCGACAAGATGAACTTCGAGCATCCGCTGACCTCGCTGGTCTGGCTGACCTCGGTGGTCTCGATCGCGCTGACCTTCGCCCTCTCCAAGGTCTTGATCCCGGTCATCGCGGACAACCCGACGATCTGGTGGAAGCTGGCGACGATCGTCTCCTGCGGCACGCTCGCGGGCGCCTTGATCCCGGAGCTCGTCAAGGTCTTCACCTCCACCGAGTCGCGCCACGTGAAGGAGGTCGTCTCCTCGTCCAAGGAGGGCGGCGCCTCCCTGAACATCCTGTCGGGCCTGGTGGCGGGCAACTTCTCCTGCTACTACCTCGGACTGACGATGGTCGCGCTGATGGCCATCGGCTCCTGGGTGAGCCTCCACGGCCTCCAGGGCCTGATGCTGTCCGCGCCGGTCTTCGCGTTCGGCCTGGTGGCCTTCGGCTTCCTGGGCATGGGCCCGGTGACCATCGCGGTCGACTCCTACGGCCCGGTCTCCGACAACGCGCAGTCGGTCTACGAGCTGTCCCTGATCGAGAAGGCCGACGGCGTGGCCGAGCAGGTCAAGAAGGACTTCGGCGGCGTGCTGAACTTCGCGGCCGCCAAGGAACTGCTCGAGGCCAACGACGGCGCGGGCAACACCTTCAAGGCCACGGCCAAGCCCGTGCTGATCGGCACGGCGGTGGTCGGCGCGACGACGATGATCTTCGCGACGATCATGGCGCTGACCGACGGGCTGACGGCGAACGTGGACAAGCTCTCGCTCTTGAACGCGCCCTTCGTGCTGGGCCTGATCTCGGGCGGCTCCATCATCTACTGGTTCACGGGCGCCTCGATGCAGGCCGTGACGACCGGCGCGCACCGCGCCGTCCAATTCATCAAGGCCAACATCAAGCTGGAGGGTTCCGAGAAAGCCTCCGTCGAGGACGGCAAGAAGGTCGTCGCCATCTGCACGCAGTACGCGCAGAAGGGGATGCTGAACATCTTCATCGCCGTCTTCTTCACGACGCTGGCGGCGGCGTTCGCCGATCCGTACTTCTTCATCGGCTACCTGATCTCGATCGCCGCCTTCGGACTGTACCAGGCCGTCTTCATGGCCAACGCGGGCGGCGCCTGGGACAACGCGAAGAAGCTGGTCGAGGTCGAATTGAAGGAGAAAGGCAGCGCCCTGCACGACGCCACCGTGGTCGGCGACACGGTCGGCGACCCGTTCAAGGACACCTCCTCCGTCGCCCTGAACCCGATCATCAAGTTCACGACCCTCTTCGGCCTGCTGGCCGTCGAGCTGGCGGTGCGCCTGTCGGACTCGCGCGGCGCCGGGCTGACGCACGCCCTGGCGGTCGTCTTCTTCGTGATCTCGTACTACTTCATCTACAAGTCGTTCTACGGGATGCGCATCCAGGCGGAATAGCGCCGCCTCGCGTCCCGTCGAAGCGCCCCGGCCGGGGAGTCCCGGCCGGGGCGTTGCATTTCCCCCCTGCGCGGCTTGACAGGACGCCGCCGTTGTGCTATATTGTTAGCGGAGAATAGTTCTCCAACAGGAGGAAGCTCATGAACACGAACATCGGGCTCAAGGAGTCGTCGCGCGCCAAGGTTCTTGCCGTGCTCGACCGCCTCCTGGCCGACGAGTACCTGCTCTACACCAAGACCCGCAGCTTCCACTGGAACGTGACCGGGCTCCAGTTCAACGACCTGCACAAGTTCTTCGAGGCGCAGTACGAGCTGCTCGACGGGTTCGTGGACGACACCGCCGAGCGCTCCCGCGCCCTGGGCGGCCGCGCGCTGGGCTCCATGCGCGAGTTCCTGAAGGCCGCGCGCCTGCGCGAGTCCTCCGGCCGCGCGCCGAAGGCCCCCGCGATGCTGGCCGAGCTCCTGCGCGACCACGAGGCCGTGATCCGCTCGCTGCGCGCCGGCGTGGACGAGGCCGCGCGCCTGGGCGACCAGGGCACGGCGGACTTCCTGACCGGCTTGATGGAGGAGCACGAGAAGGCGGCTTGGATGCTGCGCGCCTTCCTTTCCTGAGCCCGATGCCCAAGACCCGGAGCCGCGACGAGATCCGCAGCTTGTTCAAGGCCAAGAAGGTCCCCCTCACCCACCAGCGCCTGGCCGTCTATGAGGAGCTGAGCGCGCGCCACGACCATCCCAGCGCGGAGTCCCTGCACGAGTCGCTGAGGAAGGACTACCCGAGCCTCTCGCTGGCCACGGTGTACAAGACCCTGCAGACTCTCCACCGGATGGGCGTGGTCGCGCGCGTGGACTCGCCGACCTCGCAGGCCCGCTACGACGCGATCGTCGAGACCCACCATCACGCGGTCTGCACCGCCTGCGGGCGCATCCGGGATCTCTTCGACGCCTCCCTGGACCGCCTGCCGGCCCCGCGGACCCCCGGATTCGCGGTCTCGGGGCATTCCGTCCATTTTCACGGCCTTTGCGCGGACTGCGCGAAGGCGTCCGGATCCAAGACGCGCTGACATCACAGGAGGTCTCACCATGGCCGATACGCTCGTGCAGAAGGACGCCCCGGACTTCAAGGCCGAGGCGCTGCTCGGAAAGTCGTTCAAGGAGGTTTCGCTCGCCGACTATAAGGGCAAGTGGCTCGTCCTGTTCTTCTACCCGCTGGACTTCACCTTCGTCTGCCCCACGGAGATCACCGCGTTCTCCGACCGCTACGAGGAGTTCAAGGCGCTGGGCGCCGAGGTCGTCGGCTGCTCGGTGGACAGCAAGTTCTCCCACCTGGCGTGGGCGAACACCCCCCGCAAGGACGGCGGCCTGGGCGAGATCAAGTACCCCCTGCTCGCCGACATCACCAAGACCGTGGCCCGCTCCTACGGCGTGCTGGTCAACGACGCGGTCGCCTTGCGCGGCCTCTTCTTGATCGACCCGAAGGGCAAGGTCGCCTACTCGGTGGTGCACGACCTGGGCGTCGGCCGGTCGGTCGACGAGACCCTGCGCGTGATCGCGGCCTTCCAGCAGGTCGCCAAGACCGGCGAGGTCTGCCCCGCCGGCTGGAGCCAGGGCAAGAAGACCATGAAGCCCGACCCGGTCAAGTCCAAGGAGTACTTCGCGGCCGCGGCCTAGGCCCCGTCGCGAGGACCGTCAGCCCCGGCCGGCGTCCCCGGCCGGGGCTTCGTGCGTCCCGGACCCGGCCCGGGGCAGCGCGAGGAAGAACTCGCTGCCGCCGCCGGGGGCCGGGCGCATCCCGGCGGAGCCCCCGTGGGCCTGCGCGACGTTCTTCACGAAGGCCAGGCCCAGCCCGAAGCCGGGGATCTGGCCGGTAAAGTCCTCGTCGATCTGGTAGAACTTCCGGAAGAGCTTGGGGCGCTCCTCGCTGGGGATGCCGGGACCGTTGTCGCGGACCGTCACGCGCACGCCCCCCTCCGCCTCGGCCAGGGAGACCGAGACCTCCTTGCGGGGGCCGCGGTTGAACTTGACCGCGTTCTCCAGCAGGTTCGCGACCGCCGCGCGCACCAGGGACCGGTCCGCCCGGACCTCGGGCAGCCTCTCGGCCTCCCCGGGGGTCCAGGAGAGGACGACCGCCGGGTCCGCCAGGGCGGGGACCGACCTCACCGCCTCTTCGACGAGTGCGCCCAGCCGCGAGGCCTCGGAGTTCAAAACGATGTTTTCGGGGCTTTGGACGAGGGTGAAGGCGATGAGCTTCTCGACCAGGGAGTGGAGGAGTTCGTCCTGGCCGCGGATCTTGGCCAGCGCGGACCGCTGGGCCTCGTCGAGCTTGTCCGGATCGGACAACAGCATGTCCAGGTAGCCGAGGGCCACGGCCAGCGGCGTGCGCAGCTTGTGCGACACGATCGCCAGGAAGCTGCGCGCCAGGGTCTCGCTGCGCTTCTCGATCGTCGCGTCGTGGAAGATGAAGAGCAGCCCCGCCGGGTCCTTCTCCCCGCCGAGCCGGTCCGCGACGCCGGAGAGGACCAGCGTCTTGGGCTCGCGCCGCGTGAGCTCCAGCGGGGTGATCCGCGCTCTCCCCGCGAGGATCTCCGGGACCGGAGGCTGGGCCCGGAAGCCGGCCAGGAGCGCGGCGAGATCCGGCGTCCCCTCGTCGGGGACGCCGAGCAGGGTCTTCGCCGAGCGGTTGAAGAGCAGCAGGCGCCCGGCCGGGTCCGTCCAGACCATGCCCTCGCGGGTCTCGTCGAAGATCGTGGCCAGCTTCTCCTTCTCCTGGCGGATCGCCGCGAAGAGGACCGCGTTCGCGGCGGCCATGTCGTTGAATGATCTCGCGAGCCGCCCGATCTCGTCGTCGCTGCGCCAATCGACGCGGACGTCGAAGCGCCCCCGCCCGACCTCCCGGGCCGCGGCCGCCAGACGCGGTAGGGGCCGCGTGATCCACCCGACTATCAGGACCGTGCCCAGGACGGCGGCCGCCGTGGCCGCCGCGGCCAGCGTCAGAAGGCGGCGCTTCTGCGCGGCCAGCGCCTCGCGGATCGAGGACTGGTCGAACCCGAGGCGCGCGGTCCCGACGCGCAGGGTCCCCACGCGCAGGGGCTCGTCGATCTCGTAGGCGGTGGAGCCGTCCGGCGCGCGGCGCCGCTGAAGGGTCTCCGCCTGCGCCGCGCGCGCGCTCACCGAGAACGGGTCGCCGGGCTTCTCCCCGATGAGCCGCGGGTCCGAGTGCGAGAGGACGGTCCCGTCGGGGGCGACGACGGCCGCGTAGGTCACGGCTTTTTCCTTGAGCATCTCCTGCACGTGGAAGTTCAGCGAGAACGGGTCCAGCTTCGGGAACACGGCCTCGCGGGCCGAGCGCGCGAAGAAGCGCGCCCGCACGCTCATCTCCCCGGTGAGGCCCCGCTCGATCTGGGTCAAGACTCCGCGGGACATCAGCGCGATCACCCCGAGGACGAGCAGGCTCGTCAGGAGGGAGAGCTTCGCGGCCACCGAGCGCAGGGGATTCATCAGTAGAGCACCGCGATCTTGACGCGCGAGGTCTCGGTCCGGCCGCCGTAGCGTCGCTCGAGCACGGCGATGTAGCCCCCGGGCGCCGCGCGCGCGCCCCCGTCGTCCGCCCCGTCCCAAGCCGCGACCTGGTTGCCCGCGGGCGCGGAGCCGAGGTCCGCGCGCCTGACGAGGCGTCCCTGCAGGGTGTAGACCTTGAGCACGACGGAGGCGGGCGAGTCCAGGTAGTAGCCGATCTGCACCGGTCCGCGCGACGGGTCGAAGGGGTTGGGCCAGGCGTAGGGCGCGGGGATCGGGGAGCTCTGCGCCGTCACGAAGACCGGGACGCCGTCGCTGACCGGGGAGAACGGGCCGACGACCCCGGCGTTGCTGCGGGCGCGGACCTCGGCGTAGTAGGTGCGGCCCGTCGCCAGGCCCGTCGCGGTGTGGCTGGACCCCGCGACGGTACCGTTGAAGGCGTCGTTGCCGCCCGGGAAGCTGCCGATCAGAAGCTCGTAGTCCAGCACGCCGACGGAGCTCTGCGCGGGCGTCCACTGGAAGAGGACCGTCCCGTCGTAGGAGAACGAACGGTCCGGGGCCGGCCGGCCCGGGGCGCTGGGCGGCGTGGTGTCCGAGAGAGACCCGGCCGACGTGGACACCACGGCCGAGTAGGCGCTGGGCGTGCCCGCCCGGTTCAGGGCGCGGACGCGGAAGTAATAGGGGATCCCGGGCGCGAGGCCGTAGAAGGTCGTCGAGCCGGCGAGCGTGCGGGAGGAGCCGGTCAGTGAGTAGAAGTTGTCCGAGGAGACCTCGGCGTCGTAGAGCGTGTCGGACGGGTTCGGCGCTCCCGCCCAGACGAAGGAGGCGCTGGTCACGAACACCGACGAGGCGGCCGCGGAGGCCGGGACGGCGGCCAGCGTCACCGTGGCCACGGCCGCCGTGAAGGCGGACGGCACGCCGTCGAGGTTCACCGCGCGCGAGCGGGCGTAGTAGGTGGTGTTGGGCGCCAGCCCTGCCGCGGACGAGGATTGCGCAGCCGCGAAGGAATCGTCGAGGCCCGACGAGAAGCCCGCGTCGAGCGCGGTCTGGAGCTCGTAGAGGGTGTAGGCCGGGTTGGCCGGCGAGCCCGCGTCCCAGGACGCGGTCAGGCCCGCGGCCGTGACCGCGGAGAAGGACGCGGCGGACGGCGGGCTGGCCAGGGTGTGGGTGGAGACCGCGTTGGAGGGCAAGCCGTCGCCCCAGTCGGTGTACGCGGTGACCACGCGGTAGTAGGTGGTGTTCGGCGTCAGCCCCGTCTCCGTGGCCCCGGCGGCGGGCGCGGCGACGGCGATCTGCGGGGCCGGGAGCGGGGCCGAGGCCGTCGCCGGGAAGATCCGGTAGGCGCGGGAGGCCGGCGGCGCGTCGCCGAAGTCCGGGGCCGCGCTCCAGGTCCAGGCGATCGAGGTCGCGTACACCGCCTGCGCGGCCAGGGCCGAGGGGGAAGACGCGACGACGCCGAAGGAGACCGTCCCGGCCGCGCCCGCGGAAGGGGGCGGCGTAGCGAAGGCTCCGCAGAACTTCCCCCCGCCCGAGCCGCCCGCGGTGGAGAGGACCACGCCGGCGAACGACGCGGCGCGGGCGAAGATCTTCAGCCGTCCGCCGGCGCCGCCTCCGCCGGGCGCCGCGGTGCCGCAGTTGTTGGGGTCCACGACGGATCCTCCGGCGCCGCCGCTGGCGTCGAGCCGGGCGCCGGACGCCGTCAGTCCGCCGAGGACGCGCAGCAGCAGGCCGCCGCCGGATCCGCCGCCGCCGGAGCCCGGGTTCGCGGCTCCGATGGCGGAGTTGGTGACCGCGGACGCGGTCGCTCCCTGGAGGAGGACGGCCCCGTAGACGGCGACGGAGGACGCCTCGATGTAGACCGTGCCGCCTCCCGCCGCGCCGCCTCCGCCCGTCGCGCCGGCGCTGCCGCCGCCTCCTCCCCCTCCGGAGCCGGCGAAGACGTCGTCCGCCGAGAGGGTCCCGGAAACGACCCCGGTGGAGCCGTACACGGCTCCCCCGGCGCCGGCTCCGGAGCCGGACCCCGCGCCGCCCGACCC
>JAJXTZ010000090.1 GCA_021783355.1 bacterium
CGCGCGCCGAGCTCGCGGCAGGCGCGCACCACGGACCAGGAATCCCCCTCGCGGCGCGCCGCGCGGTCCAAGGCGGCCCGCGCCGGCGGCGAGGTCATCAGGGCCCGGACCAGCTCGGCGGCGGCCTCGGCTTCGCGCAGGCTCGCGGCCGGGAGGTCGGGCGTGGCCAGGACCCGGTAGGGCGGGCGCGTCTCGTGCTCCACGCCCTTGCGCACGGCCTCCCCGCGCCAGCGCGAGCCGGGCGACGCCCGCACGCGCTCGACGGCGCAATCGGCGGTCCCGGCGCGATGCGCCCAATCGAGACGCGCCAGGAACCCGTCGAGCGTCTCGCCCGGGACGCCCAGCAGGACGCGCAGCGCGACGCGCGCGCGCGGGGCGGCGCGCCGCAGCGCCGCCAGGGACTCGTCCAGCGCCCGGAGCCGCGGGCCCGTCCCCGGCTCGTCCAGCGCGTGGACGACGATCAGGCCGTCGAAGTCGAGCAGGCGCATCGTCTCCGCGTCGAGACCGCGCGGGTCGGCCTCCCAGCGCACGTCGAACCCGCCGCGCCGCGAGGCCCGGCGCAGAGCGTCGAACACCTCGCGCGCGTAGGCGCGGTCCTCCGCGAACCGCGACCCGACGAGATGCACGGTCTCGATCCCGCCCGCGTCCGCCAGGCGCCGCGCGTCGGCCGCGACGCTCGCGGCCGAGCGGCGCCGGCAGCCCGAGGCGCCGTCGCGGGAGACCTCGAGGACCGCGGAGGTGGGGCGTCCGCCCATCCCGGCCAGGGACCCGTCCCCGCTGACGAACGAGCCGTCCAGGCCGGCGAGGGGCCGCGCCCGCGACTTGAACTTCCCGCGCCCGTCGCGCAGGCGGGTCACCCCGGGGACGGACGCCGCGTCGCCGCCGCCGGCCAGAGCCTCCAGGAGTCCCGCGAAAGCGGCCTCTCCCTCGCCCCACACGAGATAGTCCGCGCAGACGCCGCGGCGGAACTCCCCGGACTCCGGCGTCACCTCCGGCCCGCCCATCACGAGGACCGCCCCGGGCAGGGCCGTGCGCAGCTCCTCGGCCAGCGCGAGCATCGCCTCGACGCTCCACAGGTGGCAGGAGAGACCGACGACGTCGGGAGCCGCGCGGACGAGCTCCCGGAGCATGACCACGGGCGAGACCTTCCCGGTGAAGGTCCACGCGGTCACGGCGGCGCGGCGGCGGAGGTCCTCGCGCGACTCGGCGTGGGCCTTCAGCGCGGCCAGCGCCGCCGACTCCGCGCGGCACCCGTCCGGCGCCTTGGCGACCAGTACGACGCGCAGGGGCGGCCGCGGCGGCTGCGCCCCGGACGGCGCCGGGTCCTCTTCCGGGAGCGGCGCCCCGGGCCGCGGCGCGGCCGGCCCGGCCGACTCTCCGCTCTCCGCGGCGTACGCGTCGACGAGCGCCGAGACCGCCTCGACCAGCCGCGCCCTCGCGTCGGCGACCGAGAGAGGAAGGGACCGCGGCGCGCCGGGCGGGGGCGTCCCGGGAACCAGGCGCCCTCCCTCCAGGCGCCGGCGGTCGCCTCCCAGGCCCGCGGCGTCCTCCGGGTGGTGCGTCACGTACAGGACCGAGTTCCCCGTCAAGCGCGGGATCTCGCGGACCAGGGCGAAGACCTCCGCCCGGACCTGGGGATCCAGCGAGGAGAGCCCCTCGTCGATCAGGATCGCCCCGGGACGGGACAGGATCGCGCGCGCCAGCGCAAGACGCTGCTGGAGCCCGAACGAGAGCTTCTCCGGACGCGCGGCGGCGTAGTCGTCCAGGCCGAGGCGGGCCTGCCACTCCCGCGCCGCCTGCGGACCCGCCGCCCCCGCGGCGGCGCGGAGGTTCTCGCGCACGCTGCGGCCCGGGATGAAGCACTGCCGCGACGAGTGCTGCAGGGACCAGAACTTGTGGAGGGTCTGCGGGATGTAGAAGACGCCGCGGTCGAACGGGGACATCCCCGCCGCGTCGCGCCCGTCCAGGAGGACGGCGCCGCCGTCGGGCGCGACGGTCCCGGCGACGATCTCCAGAAGGGTCGTCTTCCCCGAGCCGTTCGCCCCCTCCAGGACCGTCAATGTCCCGGAGGGGACGGTCAGGTCCAGCGGCCCGAGCGTCAGCCCCTGGTAGGTCTTCGAGACTCCGCGGAGGACGATCTCCACCGGGGGCGCCGGCTCAGCTGATGCGGACCTCGAACTGGCAGGTCCGGTCCCCCAGCGCCCAGCACTTCGACTCCTCGACGGCGACCTTCTTCCCCGCCCCGAGGAAGGCCTCGAGGATGCCGGAGACCATCCCGCCCTCGAAATGGCACACGGCCTTGCCGATGTTCGGCATCCCCGCGCAGGTGATGCACTCGTCGACGCGCACGGTCAGGGTCCCCGCCGCGAGGTCCATCTGCACCACCGACATGAGCCCCACGCCGAGATCCTTGAGGCGCGCCGCCACCGCCGGGACGTAGCGCCCCAGGTCCGGGCCCGTCTCCCGCAGGATGTCCAAGCCGAGGGCGCCGCCGAAATGCTTGCCGCTGTTGTAGACCAGCGCGCGGGAGTCCTTGCCCAGGGTGTCGTCGAGCCCCTCCATGACGCCGATCAGGCGCAGGGAGCGGAACATGGCCACCGTCGCCGTCCCGCCCAGGATCGGCCGGCCGGCCTTCGGGTTGCCGATCAGGTCCAGGCCCTTCGCCGCCGTTGCTTTGCCGTTCTTCTTCTCGACCGTGCTCTTCGCCATGTCGTCGTCCTCCGCGCGGGGATGTGGGGATAGGGAGGATTGGAGCAACAGATCAGCCCGCGCCCGGGACTTCCCCCTTCATCCCCGTCGGAGGAAGAGCTATCATCGCTCCATGAGGCGCAAGGAGTTCGCCGCCAAGATCTGGGCCAAGCTGGTCGCCTTCGACAAGCGCCTGACCCTGCTGCCGCCCGGCGCGCGCGTGCTGGCGGGGGTGTCGGGAGGGCCGGATTCGGTGTGCCTAGCGCACTGGCTCTCGGTCCAGGCCCGCCGCAAGGGCCTGGCCGTCGCCCTCCTGCACGTGCACCACGGCCTGCGCGGGCGCGAGTCCGACGCGGACGCGGCCTTCGTGCGCGCGTTGGGGAAGTCGCTGGGCCTGCCCGTCTTCGTCGCGCGCGCGGGCGTGAGGACCTTGGCGCGGCGGCGGGGCCTGGGTCTGGAGGAGGCCGGACGCAAGGCGCGCTACGCGGCGCTCGCCGCGCGCGCCCGGCGCGGCCGGTACGCGCTGGTCGCCGTCGGCCACCAGCTCGACGACCAGGCCGAGACGGTCCTGCTCCACCTGCTGCGCGGGACCAGCCTGGAAGGCCTGGGCGGCATCCCGCCGCGTCGGGCCCTGACGGCGGGCGTGACGCTGGTGCGGCCGCTCCTCCCCCTCACCCGCGCCGAGGTCCGCGCGTACCTGGAGATCCACGGCCTGGACTGGCGCGAGGACCGCACCAACGCCGACCCGGTCTTCGCCCGCAACTGGGTGCGCCGCGAGGTCCTGCCCTTGCTGGAACGGCGCGCCCCGGGCGTCAAGGCGCGGCTGGCCGGGATGGCGGAGAAGGTCCGCGCCGCGACCGGCCGCGCCTAGCCCGCCTTCAGCGGATCCAGCCCGACAAGACGGCCGACAGGGTCGTCACGGAGACCAAGGTCCACAGGACCAGGCCCAGGACCAGCGGGCGAGCGCCCACGGCCTTCAAGGACTCCCGCGTCATCCCCGCGCCGATCAGGAACAGGGTCAGCACCATCAGGCGCTTGGCCCCGCCGCTCAAGACCGCGCCGGCGGGGCGCAGGGCGGGCAGGTAGGTGACCGCGGCCGCGGCGAGCAGGAAGCCCAGGATGAACCATGGGCGCTTGGCCTTGACCTTGGTCTCCCCGTCGCGGCGCGCGACGAAGCCCAGCGCCAGGGTCAGCGGCACGATCCACAAGGCCCGCGCGAGCTTCACCGTGGTGCCGATCTCCAGCGCCTTGGGGCCGTACTGCATGGTCGCGCCGACCACCGAGCTGGTGTCGTGGATCGCGAGCGCGCCCCACAGGCCGAACTGGGTCTGGGTCAGGCCCAGGCGGTGGCCGATCGCGGGGAACACCAACAGCGCCGCCGCGTTGAGGAGGAACACGGTGCCCAGCGCCACGGTGACCTCGCGGTCGCGGGCGCGCAGGACGGGCGCGGCCGCGGCGATGGCGCTGCCGCCGCAGATCGCCGTGCCCACCGTGATCAGCAGGGACGCGTCGCGGTCGGCCTTCAGGACGCGGCGCAGGAGCGCCCCCGCCGCGAAGACGAAGGCGATGCTGGCCGCGGTGTAGCCGACGCCGCGCTCGCCGACGGCGGCGACGGTGCGCAGGTTCATCTCCAGCCCCAGGCCCACGACGGCCAGGGCGAGAAGGCGGTGGATCCAGGGGCCGGCGCGCTCCTGGTACGGGTTGCCCAGCGCGAGCGCCAGCCCCGCGCCCAGGAGGAGCGCGGAGGCGGAGCCCAGGACGGAGACGGCCAGGACGGCGGCCGCCGGGTACAGCCAGACGCGGGGATCCGTCGAGACGGTCTCCGCGAGGGGGGTGGCGATGTCTTCCATGCCCTCATGATAGCCCGCATCTATCCGTTTCGGTAGTCGTATTATCGGATGTTATATCCGATATTTTGATATCATTGGCGCCTGGGCTCCTACGCGTTCTCGATCGACCCCGACCTGCTGGCCACCTTCCTGACCGTGGCCGACGCCGGCCGCGTCCTCGCCGCCTCCTCCGCCCTGCACTTGTCCCAGCCCGCGGTCACCGCGCGCATCCGCCGCCTGGAGGCGCAGGCCGGGGCGACCCTCTTCCTGCGCTCCGCGCGCGGGGTGAGCCTGACCCCCGCGGGCCTGCGCCTCTACGAGACCGCGCGCCAGGTCCACGGCCTCCTGGAGAAGTCCCTGCGCGACCTCTCCCCCGCCGCGGAGGCCGGCGCCCCCCTGGAGCTGGCCGCGTCCACGACCATCGCCGACCACGTCCTGCCCCCCCTGCTGGCCGGGTTCGCGCGCGCGCGCCCGCGCGCCGGCCTGCGCCTGCGCGTGGGCAACACCGAGGAGGTCCTGGCCTGGGTGGCCGAGGGGCGCGTCCCGCTGGGGCTCGTCGAGGGGCACGGGCGGCAGGCCAAGGTGCGCCTGGAGCCGTTCGTGGACGACGAGATCGTCCCCTGCATCGCCGCCGGCGGCCCGGACGCGCCGCGCCGCGCGCGCGACCTCGCCGGACGGACCGTCCTCTGGCGGGAGCGCGGCTCGGGCACCCGGGCCGTGGTGGAGCGCGCGCTCAAGCGCGCGGGCCTGGGGCGCGAGGCGCTGCGCGCGTCCTACGAGCTGGGCAGCACCGAAGCCATCAAGAACGCGGTCGTGGCCGGGCTGGGCGTCGGCTTCCTGTCGCGCTGGTCGATCCGCTCCGAGCTGGCCCTGGGCCGCCTCGCCGTCCTGCCGATCCCGTCGCTGTTCGTCGCCCGCACCTTCCGCTGGGCCCTGCCGTCGGGCTCGCTCGGCGGGCCGGCCCAGAGCTTCTACCGCTTCGCCCGCGAGCGCGCCGCGCCGCGGCCCGCCTAAGGGAGACCCGCATGAAGATTACCTTCCAAGTCAGCCTGTATCCGGTCGGCCGCCCGGACTTCAAGCCGCCGATCGACGCCTTCGTCGCGAGCCTGCGCGCGGACGGCCTGACGCCCCGCGTCCACGAGACCTGCACGATCGGCGCGGGCCCATTGGACGAGGTCCTCGCCGCCGTCCGGAAGGCCTATGCGGCGGCCGCCGCCGGCGGCGACGCGGTGATGGTCCTCACCGTGGCCAACGGCGCGCCCACGCGGGAGGAACTCGAGCGGCTCAACCCGCGCTAGGGCGCGTCAGCGGCCTTCGGCCGCCGCCTCCTCGTAGCGCCGCGCCAGCCGCTCCATGTCGCCGGGGCGCAGGTCGCGCCTCAGCCGCGGGAAGAGCTCCTTCTCCTCGAACTCGTGATGGCTGTCGAGCTCCTCGCGCACGCGGGCCACGACGGTCCGCAGAGGGTGCAGGTGCGAGCCGTCGTAGAGCTCCGCGACGCTCGCCAGCAGGCGCAGCAGGTCGTTGACGCCACCGTGGCGCTTCTCCAGCATGCGCCCGGCGTCCGCGCCCCCCTCCAGCAGCTCGAGGGCCTCCTTGAGCAGGAGCTCCTCGCGCCGCTCGTGGTCCAGCACGCGCTCCCGGAGCTCGCGATGGATCTCCTTGAATCTCTTGAAGTCGCAGCCCGCGCAGTCGTTCCAGCCGACCTCGTGTACGGACGGCCTCCCCAGCGCCGCCTCCAGCTCCGCGACCAGGCGGCGGTGCTGGGAATGCTCCGCCAACAGCCGATCGATGGCGTCCATGGCTCTCCTCCTCTCGCAATGAAGGGGAGCAACGCTCCGACCGGGGACTGCGACCGCGCGCGGCGCCGGCGCGGCTCGCCTCACCGTCCGGCCATGGCACCTCTCGCCGCTTGAACCAGCAGGGCCAGGCCGATCGCCGCCAGCCCGGCGTGCAGAACGCGAGTGAAGCGACCCGCCTCGATGCGGCGGTGGATCAGGCGGCCGATCAGCAATCCGGCGACGATCGACGGCAGCGACCACAGGAACAGCCGGTCCACCGTCCGGGTCCAGAGTCCGGCCAGCCAGTAGCCGCACATCCCCGCCGCGCTCGCGGGCAGGAAATAGGCCTGCAGCGTGGCGCGGAATTTCACCGGCGTCCATCCCCGCAAGGATCCGTAGACGACCAGAGGAGGCCCGTTCATGCCGTAGGCGCCGCCGAAGATCCCCGCGACCAAGCCGAAGAGCCACGCGAACCGGTCGTCCTGCAGCTGCGGCCGCCGCCGGCCCAGCAGCGAGCTCGCCGAGAAGACGACGATCGCGGCTCCCAGCACGCTCTTGACCACCGCCTCATCGCCCCTCTTCAAGAGCAGCAGCCCGAGCGGAAGGCCCAGCAGCGTCGAGACGATCAGCCGGCCGGCGCTGCGCAGGTGGATGTGGCGCCAATCCTCCAGCACGACGCAGGCGGCCACCAGGATGGACGCGAGCACGGCCACCGGAGCCGCCACCCGGACCGGGAGGATCAGGGCCAGGAGCGGCACGGCGATCAGGGCCTCGCCGAAGCCGAAGGCGGAGCGCACGGTCGCCGCCGCCAGCATCACGGCCGCCGTCTCTAACGCCGGGATGAGGGACCTCCGCTCCTCACGGACGGTCCGGGACGACGCGCACGGAGAGCAGGACCGGCGGGTCGAGGGGGCGGTCCGAGCCGGAGGTCTCGTCGCGCGGGACGGCGGCGATGGCCTGGGCCACGCTCAGGCCCTCCACCAGCTCGCCGAACAGGACGTTGCGGCCGTTCAGGTCCGGCGCCGGGCCCAGGGTGATGAAGAACTGGGACTGCGCGGTGCCCGGGCCCCAGCGCGCCAGCCCCAGCAGGCCGGGACGGTCGAAGCGCGCGTCCGGCCGGATCTCGTCGGGGACGGGGACGCCGGGGTCGCCCTCGCCGGTGCCCGCGGGGTCGCCGCCCTGGATGATGAAGCCCGGGATCACGCGGTGGAAGACGGTGCCGTCGTAGAGCGGGCGCAGGACCACCTCATTGGTCTTGGGGTCGCGCCAGGGCTTGGTCCCGTCGGCCAGCGCGGCGAAGTGGGCGACGGTCTTCGGCGCCGCGTCCGCGAAAAGGCGCGCGACCATGCGGCCCTTAGAGGTCTCGAACACGGCGTAGGGACCGGGCGCGGGGCGCGCGCAGGCGGCCGCCAGCAGCAGGACGGCCGCGAACGCGCGCCTCACGGCCGCTTGAAGCCGTGGATCAGCTCGTCGGGGTAGCCGATGTCCAGGACCTTGAGCGTCCCCACCGCGCGCTTGGCGTGGGGCGCCAGCAGGCCGCGCTTGGGCAGCCCCAGCGTCAGCGTCAGGTCCGCGGTCACGAAGACACCGCTGTGGTAGCCGGTGTCCGGGTGCAGGCCGGACGGGACGTCCACGGCGATGACGGGCTTCCGGGAGCGCGTGATCTCCTGGATCACATGATGGACCGCGCCCGCGGGCTTGCCCGCCGCGCCCGTGCCGAGCAGCGCGTCCACGACCAGGTCGCAGGAAGCCAGCGCCTCGGACAGGCCCGACTCCGGGCCCGCTTCGCGCACCTCCACGCCCGCCCGGCGCGCGGCGTCCAGGTTGTCGCGCACCAGTTGGGGGTAGCCCGCCTCCTTCTTGGCCGGGCAGAGGAAGACCGTCGCCGCGGCCCCCGCCGCCTTCAAGTGCCGCGCGGCGACCAGCCCGTCGCCGCCGTTGGCCCCGCGGCCGCAGCACACCGCCACCTCGGCCTGCGCGGGTGGCGCGCCGCGCGACGCGAGGAACGCCAGCGCCTCGGCGGCCACGGCCTTGCCGGCGTTCTCCATCAGCTCGAAGGCCGGGATGCCGTGCTTGGCGGTCGCGTCGAAGTCCAGCGCGCGCATCGTCGCGGCCGACACCACTGGCAGGCCCTCCCAGACCTCCGGGATGGGCTCCTTCGGGCTCACGACAGCGCCTTGATGACCAGCGCCGCCATGCCCAGCGTGGTGGTGAACGCCGCCAGCGAGGCCAGGCCCAGGTAGGGCAGGGCCAGCGTGGCCCAGGCGCGCGCCTGGCCGACCCCGTACTCGTCGCGCACGCCGCGCGCCTTGAGCGCCAAGGACCAGACCGCCACCGCGAGCAGGCCCAGGCGCAGCGGCCACGGCGAGTGCGGGAAGAGCGCCTGCATCACCAGCGACACCGGCAGGGCCGCCAGCCACGCCAGCTCCGAGAGGCCCAGGTGCACGAACAGCGCTCCCGCGTCGCCGCGCGCGCCGGTCATGTCCAGGAGCAGGTGCAGGACCGCCGTCAGCGCGAAGATCAGCACCCCCTGCCACAGGAGCGCCAGCAGGAACGACGGCCAGGACAGCGGCAGGAAGATCAGGCGTCCGGCGGCCGCCTTGGCGACGAAGTAGGAGCCGGACCCGGCCAGCGCCCCCAGCAGGCCCAGCGCGTAGGGCCTGCGCTGGCGGATCAGCGCCGCCGCGTGCGGGCGGTCCTCGAAGTAGTCGTAGAGCAGCTCGAGAAGGTCCATGTCACCGGCCTTCCCACATGTAGAGGAGGCCGTGCGTCTGGGACGACGCCGCGGGGACGGACAGCGACAGCGGGCCCAGGCCCAGAGAGACGCGCGCGCGCGTCTCCAGCAGCTCCATCAGGTCGCTGAAATGGTCGCCGCCGCGGTTGATGCGCGGCTTCTTGTCCTTGATGCCGCCCATCTTGGCCGCCAGCATCAGCGCGTCGCGGGAGTCGCCGAGCTGGTCCACCAAGTGGTCGGCCAGCGCCTGGTCTCCGGAGTACACGCGCCCGTCGGCCAGCGTCTTGACCCGCGCGACGCTCAGGCCCCGTCCGCCGGCCACCGCGGCCACGAACTGGCCGTAGGCGTCGTCGATCAGGGACTGCATGATCCGGCGCTCCTCCGGCGTGAGCGGGCGCGCCGGCGAGCCCATGTCCTTGTGCGGGCCGGACTTGACCGGATCCATCTGGTAGCCGATCTTCTTGAACAGGCCCTGCATGTTGGCGACCTCGAAGATCACCCCGATGGACCCGGTCAGCGTGCCCGGGTGGGCGACGATCTTGTCGCAGGCGGAGGCGATGTAATAGCCGCCGGAGGCCGCCACGTCTCCGAAGAGCGCGACGAACGGGATGTGCTTCTCCTTCTTGACCCGCTCGATGCGGCTGTAGATCTCCTGCACCGCGCCCACCGAGCCGCCGGGCGAGTTGATGTCCAGGACGATGGCCTTGACCCCCTTGGTGTCGGCCAGGGTCTCGATCCGCCGCGCCCATTGCTCGGAGCCGCGGTCCCAGGGCTTGCCGGAGTCCGACGAGTAGATCGGGCCGTGGATGGTCACCCAGCCGACGGAGTCCTTCGGGGCCAGCTCCAGCAGGGCCTTGGCGCGGTCTCCGCCGTCCAGACCGCGAGGCGAGGACGAGCGCCCGCGCAGGATCAGCACGCCCGCCGCCAGCAGGGCGGCGGCGTGCAGGCCGATCAGCCAGGACAGCAGGCGGCGCTTGACGCGGCGCCCGCTGGGCGCGTGGGAGGCGTCGGCCGGGCGCGCGGCCGCGGCGTCATAAGGACGGCCCGGGACGGGCCCGGACGAGGGCTCCGGAGCGGGGTCGGGCTGAGGGTTCTGGGTCTGATCGTCCATCGCAGAGTCTCCTTGGGTCCGCCTACGGCCGGCGCAGGGCCTCGCAGTCCACCACGCGGTTGCGTCCGCCGGACTTCGCCGCGTACATCGCCCCGTCGGCGCGCGCCACCAGCTCCTCCGGGGTTCCCGCGTCGCGCGGGAAGTGCGCCAGGCCGATCGAGACCGTGACGCGCACGGGCTCGAATCCCGCCGCGAAAGACTCGGCCTCGATCGCGGCGCGGATCGCCTCGGCCTTGCGCCGCACGCCGGCGGCCTCCGCGCGCGGCATCAGCACGACAAACTCCTCGCCGCCGTAGCGCGCGACGAAGTCCGTCTCGTAGACGGCCGCGTTGAGCACCGCGCCGATGCGCTTGAGGACCTGATCGCCGAAGGGGTGCCCGTAGCGGTCATTCAAGCTCTTGAAATGATCGATGTCAAGGAGCATCAGCCCGAAAGTGGTCTTGAAGGTGCGCGCGCGCACCGTCTCGTCGGCCAGGCGCCGGTCGAACGCGCCGCGCCGGCGCACGCCGGTCAGGCCGTCGATCTCCGAGAGGCGCTCGACCTCCTGGAAAAGCTTCACGCGCTTGAAGGCCACGGTCAGCTCCGAGGCGAAGGCCTGGGTCTTGGCGAGCCAGGCCTGCGGCTGGGCGCCCTCCGGCACGCGCGCGTACAGGTAGCCCAGCAGCTCCGCGCCCTCGTGGATCGGCATGCCCACCGCGGTCTCCGGCCGCTCGAAGAGCTTCGGCGAGGCCGCGGAGCCGCCCTGCTCCTGCATCAGCCGCGAGAGCGTCGCCCAGGACGCCCCGGGCGAGGTGCGCAGGCCGCGCACCGACAGCGGCCGCACGTCGGCGTCCCCGCGCATCCCGGCCACGAAGAGCGCGTGCTCGACGCCCGGCCCGAAGTACTGCTCGATGGCCGCCTCGATGCGCGGGCGCACGTCGTCCCAGGTCATCGCCTCGGCCAGGCCCTTGACCATGCCGTAGACCGCCATGGACTCGCGGTGCTCGCGCTCGGCGCTCATGCCCCGGGCTTTCAGCGCGGCCAGCTCGCGGCCGACGGCCTCGCGCCGCGCGCGGACCTCGGCCAGGCGCGCCAGCGCCGCCGCGT
>JAJXTZ010000091.1 GCA_021783355.1 bacterium
GCGCAGTCGAGCCGCGCCGCTCCCGAACCCGGGCTGGTCGTCCTGGACGCGGCGCTGGCCGGCGGACGCCCCTGCGACGGCGTCGCGGCGGCGCGCGCCCTCTTCCCCGCGGCGGCGGTGGCGCTGGCCTGCACCGACGCCGAGCTCGCCCCCGGCGCGGTCGAGGCGGCGCTGAGCTCCGGCGCCGACGCGACGCTGTCCAAGTCCTGGAGCGACGCGCGGCTGCGCGCGCGCCTGGAAGCCCTGCGGGACTCGGCGCTGGCGGCCTCGGTGCGGGAGAGCGCCGACGGGACCCTGCGCGCGCAGCGCCGCGCGCACCGCGCGTTCCTGCTCCGCCGCGGGCGCTGGGGCGAACTGCCCCTCCCGGCGGCGGAGTTCGCCCTCCTCTGGCGGCTGCTTGAGTCCGCCGAGGCGCCGGTGTCGCGCGCGGAGCTCATCGCCGTCCTGCGCGACGCGCTGGGACGCGAGGTGGAGGCGGAGACCGTGTCGCGCCGGGTCCTGTCCTTGCGCCGGGCGCTCTCCCCATGGAAGGGCGGCGCGCTCGAGTCCGTGCGCGGCGGCTGCTACCGGCTGGTCTCGTCGCGGCGCCTGTCCAGCACGTAGGCCGAGCCGTTCTTGGCCTTGGCCGCCTTCTTGAGCTCGGCGCCGAGCGTGGCCACCTGGGCGAACGCGCTCAGGCGCCGGTCGCGGTTGTGGCAGATGCCGAGGGCCACCGAGAGGAAGGGGAAATCGCGGTCGTTGCCCTGGCGGTCCTTCGACCGGATGGAGCCGCGGGCCCGGTCCTCGTCGTTATAGAAGGACGGGACGATGGCGTCGAAATCCGCGCAGACCTTCTCGGCCGCGGCCTCCATGCGCGCGGGGTCCGACAGCACGATGAAGTCGTCGCCGCCGATGTGGCCGACGAAGTCGGCCGCGCCGTCGCGGACCCGGTCGACGAGGACTCGCGCCAGGGCCTTGAGCACGCGGTCCCCGGCGTCGTAGCCGTACGCGTCGTTGTAGGCCTTGAACTGGTTCAAGTCCACGTAAAGGACCGCCAGCGGCCTTCCCGCGGCCAGCGCGTGCTCGATGCGGGACTCGATGGAGAGGTTCCCCGGCAGCCGCGTCAGCGGGTTGGCATCCAGCCCCTGGCGCGTGCGCTTGAGGATCATGCGGATGCGGGCCAGGAGCTCGCGCACGTCCACGGGCTTGGTGATGAAGTCGTCGGCGCCGAGGTCCAGGCCCTCGACCTTGCTCTCGCGGTGCCCCGACGCGGACAGGATCACGACCGGCAGGTTCTCGAGCAGCGCGTCCTCGCGCAGCGCGCGGCACACGTCGAAGCCGGTCATCCGCGGCATCTTGAGGTCCAGGACCGCGATGTCCGGAGGGTCGGCGCGGATGGCCTCCAGGGCGGAGCGGCCGTCTCCCACCGCGGTCACGGCGTAGCCCTCGCGCTCCAGGGTCTCCTTGAGCGCCTCCAGGAGGTCGGGCAGGTCGTCCGCGATCAGGATGCGCGCCGGTCCGCGCTCGACGTCCGTCATGCGGGGAAGGATAGCCCATTTCCCTTGAAATTGACAGGCCGCCGGGCAATTCGTACAATGGCCGCTCGAAGTCGAGGTGCCCCATAGAACGCGAGAAAGCCAAGGACACGGACCGTTCCTCCCTGGCTCTCGCGTTCAGCGTCGGTCTGGAGCTCGTCGCGACGGCCTTGGCCGGATTCGGGCTCGGCTACTGGGTCGACGGGCGCTTCAAGTCGTCGCCGTGGGGCGTGCTCGTCGCCACGCTCGGTGGAATCGTCATTGGCCTCTATCGTCTCATCCGTACATTTTCTTCCCCGGCGGGCGGCGCGAGCCGCCGCTGAGGGCGCCGTGATCGCCGCGGCGGCCGCGGCGGTCCTCTGCCGTTTCGGGGGAGGACGGTCGGCCGCGGTCGGGGCCGCAGCCGCGTGGGCGGCGTCGGCGGCGAGCGTCGCGTGGCTGCTGTCGGCGCGCGAGGTCTCGACGGAGTCGTTCTGGCGGGCGTTCGGCGGGGGCTTCGCGCTGCGCGCGGCGGTCCTGGCGGCCCTGGCGGTCTGGGGCCGGAGCCGGGCGGGCGTGTCGATGGAATTCTTGTTGCTATCTTACGCGTTCGTTCTGACGGCGCTGCAGCTGACTCTGGACTACAGGCACTTGAGGCTGAGATGAATTTCGAGCACGTGCTCGCGCACCACCTGATCGATCACAAGCTGTTCCACTTCATGGTCGGTCCCGTGGACCTGGGTCTGTCGCCGCTGATCCTGTCGATGTGGGCCGCGGTCCTCATCCTGACGGCCGTCACCAGCTTCGCCGCCCGCTCCCAGTCGCCGGCGGGCCGCCGGATGCGCGGCATGGTCGAGCCCGTCGTGCTGTACCTGCGCGACGACAACCTCAAGCCCATCTTCGGGGACCACACCGATCATTTCCTGCCTTTCTTCCTGTCGCTGTTCTTCTTCCTGCTGATGCTGAACTTGTTCGGCTTGGTGCCGTTCACCTCGGGCACCACCTCGAACATCGCCGTCCCCGCCGCGATGGCCATCGTCACCTTCGTGATGATCGTGGCCGTCGGCGTGAAGGAGCAGGGCGCGGCCAGCTTTTTCCTGCACCTGGTCCCGAACGGCGTGCCGTGGTGGCTGTGGCCGGTGATGCTCCTCATCGAGATCTTCGGTCTCCTCGGCAAGTGCTTCTCGCTCTGCATCCGTCTGTTCGCGAACATGATCGCCGGCCACGTGGTCTCGCTGTCGTTCCTGTTCCTGATCTTCATCTTCTCGAGCATGAGCCACGCGGTCGGCCTGGGCGCGTCCCCGGGCGCGGTCGGCCTGGCGCTTTTCGCGTACCTGCTGGACGTGCTGGTCGCGTTCCTGCAGGCGTACATCTTCATGATCCTGACGGCCGTCTTCGTCGGGATGTCCGTTCACCCGCACTGAGGCGAGAGCCCCCGCGCGGAGGCCGCACACCGGTCGTCCTAGGACGGGCCGGAACGACACGAAGGAGAAACACAGAATGGGTGGAATGGGTCTTTCGTACCTGGGCGTTTTCGTCGGCGCGGGCCTCGTCGTGATCGGGGCCGGCTACGGCATCGGCAAGCTGGCGGGCTCGGCCCTCGAGGGCGCGGCGCGCCAGCCCGAGGCGCTGACCGCGCTGCAGACCATGATGATCATCCCGGCGGCCATGATCGAGGGCCTCGGCCTTCTGGCCCTCGTCACCGTGCTGCTCGCCGCGCTGAAGCTGAACTCGGCGATCGTGCCGGCCGCGACCGCCGCCCCCGCCGCGGCGGAGGCGACCGCCAAGTAGTCTCGACGGCCCCCCGGGCGGCGCGGCCCTCCCGCCCGGGGGACCACGATTTCGACGCGCGCGCAACCGACGCAGGAGTCACGACAACATGGACAAGCTTCTTTCGCCCGACCCCGGACTGATGATCTGGACGATCATCACCTTCCTCTGTCTGGTGCTGATCCTCAAGAAGGCCGCCTGGGGCCCGCTGCTCGGCGCGATCGACGAGCGCGAGTACCGGCTCAAGGAGGAGCGCCTGGCCGCCGAGAAGGCCCGCTCCGAGGCCGAGCGCATCCAGAGGGAGCTCGAGGAGAAGCTGGCCGGCGTGCACGCGCAGAGCCGCGAGATGCTGGCCGCCGCCGCGAAGGACGGCGAGGCCCTGCGCGCCAAGCTGAAGGCGCAGGCCGAGGCCGACGCCGAGGCGATCAAGCAAAAGACTTCCGCCGAGCTCGCCGCCGAGAAGAACCGCCTGGTCGCCGAGCTTCGCGGCCACGTCGCCGACCTGTCCCTGCTGGCGGCCGAGAAGCTGATCGGCAAGTCCATGGACGAGGGCGTGCAGAAGGTCGTCCTCGACGGGTTCTTCAAGGACCTGGCGTCGTCGAAGGCGGGAACGAACTGATGAAGTCCTCCGACCGGGTCCTGGCCGGCCGCTACGCCGGGGCCCTGTTCCTGGCGGCCGCGGACAAGCGCGAGGAGCAGGCCGTGCAGGCGGAGCTGGCGGCCGCGATCAAGCTCCTCCTGCCCCGGGACGCCCTGCTGCGCCATCCGCGGGCGGCCGTGGCCGACAAGAAGAAGCTGGTCCGCGCCGAGTTGGAGGGGAAGGTCGGCGCGACGACGACGCGCTTCATCGAGCTCCTGCTGGAGAGGAAGCGCTACGAGCTGCTCCCGATGGTCGCCTCCGTGTACGCGCGCCTGGCCGCGGAGAAGCGCGGCGTCGCGCGGGCGCACGTGCGCTCGGCGCGCGCGCTGAGCCCCGAGGCGCAGAAGACGCTGGCGTCCCGCCTGAAGGCGTTCGCCGGCAAGGACATCGAACTCGACGTCAAGGAGGACCCCGCGCTGATCGGCGGCGTTTCCGTCAAGATCGGCGACTGGGTCCTCGATTCAAGCCTGCGCGGCCAGCTGCGCCGCCTGAGAGAGAGCATCCAATAACATGGCCATCAGACCCGAAGAGATCACCGCCGTCATCAAGAAGCAGATCGAGGGCTTCGCCGGCTCCACCGAGCTGAAGGAAGAGGGCTCCGTCCTGCAGGTCGGCGACGGCATCGCCCGCGTGTACGGCCTGGAGAACGCGATGGCCGGCGAGCTGCTGGAGCTGCCCAACGGCGTGATGGGCATGGTCCTCAACCTCGAGAAGGAGAACGTCGGCTGCGTGCTCTTCGGCGCCGACGCCCTCGTCAAGGAGGGCGACTCGGTCCGCCGCACCGGCCGCGTCGCGCAGGTCCCCGTCGGGGACGCGATGATCGGGCGCGTCGTGGACGCCCTGGGCCGCGCGATCGACGGCAAGGGCGCGATCAAGACGAGCAAGAACCGCCCGATCGACATCGTCGCTCCCGGCGTCATGCAGCGCTCTCCCGTCAACGAGCCGCTGCAGACCGGCATCAAGGCCATCGACGCGATGATCCCGATCGGCCGCGGCCAGCGCGAGCTGATCATCGGCGACCGCCAGACCGGCAAGACCGCCGTCGCGATCGACACGATCATCAACCAGAAGGATCAGCCGAACCGCCCCATCTGCATCTACGTGGCCGTCGGCCAGAAGCAGTCCACCGTGGCCGCCGTCGTGCAGACCCTGCAGGACGCGGGCGCGATGGACTATACGATCGTCGTCTCCGCCGCGGCGTCCGAGCCCGCGCCGATGCTCTACATCGCCCCGTACTCCGGCTGCGCGATCGGCGAGGAGTTCCTGTGGCAGGGCAAGGCCGTGCTCGTGATCTACGACGACCTCTCCAAGCACGCGGCCGCGTACCGCCAGCTCTCGCTGCTTCTGCGCCGCCCGCCGGGCCGCGAGGCGTACCCCGGAGACGTGTTCTACCTGCACAGCCGCCTGCTCGAGCGCGCGTGCAAGCTCTCCAAGGAGAACGGCGGCGGATCCCTGACCGCGCTGCCGATCATCGAGACGCAGGCCAACGACGTGTCGGCCTACATCCCGACGAACGTGATCTCGATCACCGACGGCCAGATCTACCTGGAGTCGAACCTGTTCTACTCCGGCATCCGCCCGGCCGTCAACGTCGGCCTCTCGGTGTCGCGCGTCGGCGGCGCCGCGCAGTCCAAGGCGATGAAGGCGGTCGCCGGGCGCCTGCGCCTGGACATGGCGCAGTACAACGCGCTGGCCGCCTTCGCGCAGTTCGGCTCGGAGCTGGACGCGGCCTCGCAGAAGCAGCTGGGCCGCGGCGAGCGGCTCGTCGAGATCCTCAAGCAGGGCCAGTACGAGCCGCTGCCGGTCGAGCGGCAGGTCCTCGCGATCTACGCCGGCACCAACGGCTTCGTCGACGACGTCCCGGTCAAGGACGTGCGCCGCTTCGAGACCGAGCTGGTCGCGTTCGGCGAGGCCCGGCACGGCGCGACGATGAAGGAGCTGGCCGAGAAGCGCGTGGTCGACGACGCGATGAAGGCCAGGCTCGAGACCCTGATCAAGGAGTTCAAGGCCCAGTTCAAGTGACGCGCTTCCTCCCCCTCGCCGCTCTGCTCGTCTCGACGCTGCCGCTGCTCGCGGCCGCTCAGGGGCCCGCGCCCGCGGGCGCCGCGGCGGTCGCGCCGGCGGACGGCAACGGGATGGTGAGCCTGTCGCTCGTCGAGGCCCTGGCGGCCATCAAGGAGCCCCAGCTGGCGGGGATCTTCTCGTTCGTCTCCGAGAAGGACTCTCCGTTCGCGTTCGCGGACCTGATCGCGCGCGACAGGAAGGCGCGCCGCCGCTACCTGGGCAAGCTCGACGCCGACCGCACGGCCGCCGGCGGGCTGACCCCGTGGGACCATCAGGTCTGCGCGAGCCTGGTCAACCTGTACGCGTCCCCGCTGGGCTCCACCTTCGGCACCCCGGGCAAGAAGCGGATGGCCTCCATCAACGAGTGCGTGCTTTCCGCCGTGGTCCCGCTCGAGCAGATCGTCGCCAAGAGGAAGAAATGAGGGCCCTGGTCACGGGCGGCGCCGGCTTCATCGGCTCGAACCTGTGCTGGGAGCTGGCCGCCCGGGGATGGGACGTGGTCGCGCTGGACGATTTTTCCGTCGGGACCTTCAAGAACCTGCAGGGCTTTCCGGGCGACGTGATCGCCGCCGACGTGGGCGACGTCGCCTATTGGGGCCCGCGCGCGGGCAAGGTGGACGCGGTGTTCCACGAGGCCGCGATCACCGACACCACGGTGACCGACCAGCGCCTGATGATGCGCGTCAACGTCGAGGCCTTCCGCGACCTGCTGGCCTGGGCGGCCAAGGCCAAGGTCAAGAAGGTGGTCTACGCGACCTCGGCCGGCACCTACGGCGACCTGCCGGTCCCGCACCGCGAGGACGCGACGCCCAAGCCCTTGAACGTCTACGCGTTCTCGAAGGCGATCATGGAGAACGTCGCCGCCGAGGCCAAGGGCGTCAAGGCCGTGGGCCTGCGCTACTTCAACGTGTTCGGCCCGCGCGAGGCCCACAAGGACGAGGCCGCCAGCATGATCTGGCAGCTGGCGCTGCAGATGCGCGACGGCCGGCGCCCGCGCGTCTTCGAGTTCGGCGAGCAGTACCGCGACTTCATCTACGTCAAGGACGTGGTCGAGGCGAACCTGAAGGCCTTCGCGAAGGCCGCGCCCGGCGTCTACAACGCCTGCACCGGCCGCAAGACCGACTTCAACGGGGTCATCGCCGCGCTCAACGACGCGCTGGGCACGGGCCTGTCCCCGGAGTACATCAAGAACCCGTACTCGTTCTACCAGAACGAGACCCTCGGCGACCCGGCCAAGGCGCTCAAGTCCTTCGGCTTCTCGGCCCAATGGACGGCCGAGCGCGCGATCCGGGACTACATCGGCGCCGCCAAGGCCGCCGTCGGAGCCTGACATGCCCTCCCTCAGAGAGATCCGCCGCAAGATCAAGTCTGTCAAGTCCACGGAGCAGATCACCAAGGCCATGAAGATGGTCGCGGCGGCGCGCATGCGCCGCTCGCAGGGCGCGATCCTGGCCGCGCGCCCGTTCGCGTCCAAGATGGAGCGCATGGTCCGCGAGCTGGCTCTCCTCCAGGAGCGCGAGGACGCGGCCGCCGGGTCCGCCAGCACCCTGCACCCGTTCTTCAACGGCCGCGGGCGCTCCGGGCCGGAGCTGCTGATCCTGGTCACCGGCGACAAGGGGCTTTGCGGCGCGTTCAACTCCAACGCCCTGCGCGCGGCGGCCGAGTGGCTGCGCGAGCGCCGCGGGACCAAGTGCTGCGCGATCGCCGTCGGCCGCAAGGGCCGGGACTTCCTGCGCCGCGTCCGCGGTCAGGACCTGGAGGTCCTGGCGGAGCTCGTCGGCGTGTTCCCGAAGATCGCTTTCGCCCACGCCGAGCTGGTCGGCCAGGCCGCGATCGACGCCTACCTGGGCAAGGGCGTCTCGAAGGCGACGATCCTCTACAACGAGTTCAAGTCGGTGGCCCAGCAGCGCCTGGTGACCGCCGCGCTGCTGCCGATCCCGCAGCCCGAGATGGTGCCCGACGCCGTCGAGCTCCCGGACTACGGCTTCGAGCCGGGCCGGGCGAAGCTGCTGGAGGCGCTGCTGCCCCGGCACGTGAAGGCCCAGCTCTACCGCATCCTGCTCGAGTCGCAGGCCGCGGAGCTGGCCGCGCGCATGAACGCGATGGACGCCGCGTCGAAGAACGCCAAGGAGCTGCGCGAGGCCCTGAACCTTCAGGCCAACCGCACGCGCCAAGCGCTGATCACCAAAGAGATCGCCGAACTCGTCGGCGGGGCCGAGGCCCTGTCGTCCTGAGGCGAGGAGAACCCGTTTGACCAAGAACATCGCCGCACCCGAGCAGAGACGCGACCCCCGCACCGTCGTCGGTGTGACGCTGGACCTCCGCGTGGCGGGGGAAGCCTCCGCGCGCCGCCGCGGCAGGATCACCGACCTATCCCGCGGGGGCATGACCTTCGAGACCGACGCCCTCCTCGAGGAGGGCATGACCCTGCACCTGAAGATGCCGCAGGCGCTGGAGATCCGCGGCGAGGTTCGCCACGCCGGGACCTCCGCGTCCGGCCGGCGCCGTTACGGCGTCCGATTCCACAAGATCGGGCTCGTCCCGACCAACTGAGCAAGAGAGCGACACCATGAACATCGGCAAGATCGTCCAAGTCATCGGGCCCGTCATCGACGTGGAATTCCCGTCCGGGAACCTCCCCGCGATCTACAACGCCCTCAAGGTCAAGCTGCCCGGCGGCGGCAACGGCAACGGCGAGCCCGCGACGCTGACCGTCGAGATCGCCAGCCATCTCGGCGACAACGTCGTGCGCGCGATCTCGATGGGCGCCACCGACGGCCTGACCCGCGGCACCCCGGTGGAGGACACCGGCGCCCCGATCACCGTGCCGGTCGGCCGTTCCTGCCTGGGCCGCCTGATGAACGTGCTGGGCGAGGCCAAGGACGGGGCCACCCCCATCAAGTCCGAGGACACCCTGCCGATCCACCGCGAGGCCCCGAAGCTGACCGAGTTGGTCACCAAGCCCGAGATCTTCGAGACCGGCATCAAGGTCGTCGACCTGCTGGCCCCCTACATGAAGGGCGGCAAGGTCGGCCTGTTCGGCGGCGCCGGCGTGGGCAAGACCGTCACGATCCTGGAGCTGATCAACAACGTGGCCAAGGAGCACGGCGGCGTGTCCGTGTTCGGCGGCGTCGGCGAGAGGAGCCGCGAAGGCAACGACCTGTACCGCGAGATGGAGGAGGCCAAGCTTTCCGACGGCGCTCCCGTCCTCTCCAAGACCGTTCTGGTCTTCGGCCAGATGAACGAGCCGCCGGGCGCCCGCGCCCGCGTGGGTCTCACCGCGCTGACCCAGGCCGAGCACTTCCGCGACAAGGAGGGCCAGGACGTCCTGCTCTTCATCGACAACGTCTTCCGTTACGTGCTCGCCGGCGCCGAGGTCTCGGCGCTGCTGGGCCGCATGCCGTCGGCCGTCGGCTACCAGCCGACGCTGACCACCGAGATCGGCGCGCTGCAGGAGCGCATCACCTCGACGAAGTCCGGCTCGATCACCTCGATTCAGGCCGTCTACGTCCCCGCCGACGACCTGACCGACCCGGGCGTGGCCACGACCTTCACCCACCTGGACGCGACCACCGTGCTGTCGCGCCAGATCGCGGAGCTGGGCATCTTCCCGTCCGTCGACCCGCTGGAGTCCACCTCGCGCATCCTGGACCCCAAGATCGTCGGCGAGGAGCACTACTCGGTGGCGCGCGGCGTGCAGAAGGTCCTGCAGCGCTACCGCGACCTGCAGGACATCATCGCCATCCTGGGCATCGACGAGCTGTCCGAAGAGGACAAGCAGGTCGTCTCCCGCGCGCAGAAGATCCAGCGCTTCTTGTCCCAGCCGTTCTTCGTGGCCCAGCAGTTCACCGGCCGCGAGGGCAAGTACGTGAAGCTCAAGGACACGATCGCCGGCTTCAAGGGCCTCATCGAGGGCAAGTACGACGCCTTGCCGCAGCAGGCGTTCTACATGTGCGGCACCATCGAGGAAGCCGTCGCCAACGCGGAGAAGATGAAGTAAGACGAGGTCCCCCATGCCCGCCCACACCTTGACGCTCGAGCTGGTCACGCCGGAGAAGGTCGCCTGGTCCGCGCCCGCGGACCTGGTGGTGCTGCCGGCGTTCGAGGGGGAGATGGGCGTCCTCCCCGGCCACCAGTCCTTCCTGGTCCAGCTCAAGGAAGGCGAGGTCCGCGTGACCGACAAGGGCCAGGTGCGCCGCTTCGCCGTCTCGGGCGGCTTCGCCGAGGTCAAGGCGGACACGGTGTCCCTGTTCGCGGAGACCGCGGAGATGGCCGACCAGATCGACGCCGAGCGCGCCCGCCAGGCCCTGGAACGGGCGAAGGCCGAGGTCGTCAAGCCGGGCCTGGACCCGCTCCAGCTCGCGGCGATGGAGGCGGCCATCCGGCGCGCGCAGGTCCGCCTGCGCGTCGCGCGCCACGGCCAGGGCGCGCCGCCCCTGGGCGCGCGCGACTTCGAGTGAGCGACGCGCCCGCGCCGGACCGCGCCTGCGCGCCCCCCAAGGCCCCGCCGCCTCCGCCGCTGGAGGGCAACCACAGCAAGGTGATCCGGCGCGCGCCGGGGGCCTTCGAGTGGGCGGGCGTCGCGCTCGAGGCCTACAAGGCCGACTCCGAGACCTGGAAGGGCATCTCGCGGCGCGAGCTCGTCGGCAAGCGCGGCGAGACGACCAAGTTCCACGTGCGCTACTTCGAGATCGCCCCCGGCGGCCACTCCACGCTGGAGAAGCACGAGCACGAGCACGTGGTGATCCCGCTGCGCGGCAAGGGTGAGGCCCAGGCGGGCTGCTACGCGTGGACCGTCGGCGTCGGCGACGTGGTCTACGTCTCCCCGTCCGACCCGCACCAGTTCCGCTGCCCGGCGGACGCCGCCGAGCCCTTCGGCTTCCTGTGCCTGGTCAACGCCGAGCGCGACCGCCCCACGCCCGTGGACGGCCTCGGCGTCTGCCGCATCTGCGAGTAGCCCGCGCGCACCTTGTCGGAGCCTAGGTCCTTTACGCCCGGCCGCGCGGGACTTTAGTCCCATCCCCGTCTCCGCCTCCGTTTCTATAATGCGCCCGTGACCCTCGTGCGGGCCTTGCTGCTGGCCGCCAGCGTCGCCGCGGCCTCCCCGTCCGCGGCGGCCGTCGTCCGCGCCCCCGAAGCGCCGTTGTCCCCGCCGCCGTCCGCGGCATTGCCGCTGTCGTTCGCGCCGCTGGGCCCGCCGGCGGCCCTGCCGGCGGGTCCAGCGGCGCCGGCGCTCC
>JAJXTZ010000092.1 GCA_021783355.1 bacterium
CGTCGCGGGACTGGGCCGCGCGGCGGCGGGCCTTCGGGCGGCGCCTGGCCGATCTCCCCGGGCCGGCGCTGATGCTGGCGCGCCTGGACGCGCTGGTCGCCGGCCTGGAGGGCCTCTCCGAGCGCGCCGCGGCCCTCTCCGACGCGGCGACGGCCCCGCGCCGCGAGTCCATGTCGCTCAAGCTGCGAGCGGCGGACGCCGCGTACGAGGCCGCCGAGCTCGCCGTGCGCCTGCGCGGGCCCCGCGGCTACGAGACCGCCGCCTCCCAGCGCGCGCGCGGCGAGGTCCCGGTCCCGGCCGAGCGCTGGCTGCGCGACGCGCGCGGCCTGCGCGTCCTTGAGGGTTCCGAGGACGTCCTGCGCGCCGTGCTGGCCCGCGGCAAGGAGACGCGATGAAGAAGAACGGCGGGATCCTGGTGGTGGATGTGGGCGGCACGCACGTGAAGGTCCGCATGTCCGGCCAGCGCGCGCCGGTGAAGATTGCGTCGGGGCCGGCGATGACGGCGGCGCGCATGGTCCGCGAGACGCTCAAGGCGGCGAAGGGCTGGGACTTCGACCGCGTCGCGATCGGCTACCCGGGGCCCGTCGCCGCGGGCCGGCCCCTGCGCGAGCCGGCCAACCTGGGCGGGGGCTGGGTCGGCTTCGACTTCCGCAAGGCCTTCGGCCGGCCGGTGCGACTGGTCAACGACGCGGCGATGCAGGCCCTGGGCGGCTACCGGGGCGGGCGGATGCTCTTCCTGGGCCTGGGCACGGGCCTGGGCACGGCCCTGGTCCTGGACGGGGTGCTCGAGCCCATGGAGGCCGCGCATCTGCCGTACCGGCACGGCAAGACCTACGAGGACTACCTGGGCAAGCGCGGCTTGGCGCGCCTGGGCAAGAAGAAGTGGCGCAAGCACGCGGCGGCGGTGGCCGAGGAGCTCAAGGCCGCGCTGGAGGCCGACGACGTGCTGATCGGCGGGGGCAACGCCAAGAAGCTGAAGGTCCCGCCGCCCGGGACGCGCCTGGGCTCCAACGATGACGCCTTCGCCGGCGGACTGCGCCTGTGGGCGGCGCCGCGGCGCGGGGCGCGCTAGAGCTTCAGGAAGGCGCGCGCGCGGAGGTAGCGCGGGTCGTCGCCCTTGAGGCTGTCGGGGTCGATCCCCAAGCGGGCGCAGGCGGCGGCGGTGAAGCGCTGGCCCCAGACCACCTGGGCGAGCCAGTCCTCGGTGCGCACCTCGGTCAGCGGCACGCCGATCGTCTTGAGGTAGAGGCGCGCCGATTCCCAGCGCGGCTCGCGGGGGCCGGAGAACGCGACGGCCAGGCTCTCCCGCGAGGCCGACACGCAGGGCCCGTGCAGGAACTCCTCCAGGCCGAAGGCGCGCGCGCGCAGGCCCGCGGCCTCCATGACCTTCAGCGCCGTCTCGCGCGCCACCCACTCGCGCGGGCCGTCGCCGAGGAGCAGCAGGTCGGTTCCCGCCGTCACGCGCGGGAAGGCGGGCCCGCCGCGCAGGGACGCGCCCAGGCGCCGGAAGGGGCGGAGCAGGGCGGGACGCTCCGCCCAGCGGCAGAGCCAGGCCATGGTGGTGACGAAGGACTGCGTGTAGGCGCCGGTGTTCTCCAGCGGCCCGGTCTCCAGGCGGCGCGGCGCGGGCCAGTCGCCGCCGCGCGCGGTGACGACGACGGTCCTCGCCCCGGCGCGGCGGGCCAGCCTCTCGGCGCGCACCGTGTAGGAGCGTCCGCCGCGGTGGGAGAGGAACACGCCCAGGTCGCCGCGGGTCAGGCGGTAGGGGCGGGAGACGAAGTCGTACGCGTGGACGGCGCGCGCGTCCAGGCCGGTCCGGCTCCACAGCCAGGCGGCGATGCGCGCGGCGTGATGGTTGGTGCCCACGCCCACCAGGAAGACCTTGCGCCCCTGCGGGCGCTTGAGCCATGCCGGGGCGGGCGCGTCCAGCACGGCGCGGACCAGGGCGGGCTGGGCGGCGACGCTGGCCTCGAAACGGGAGCTCATCGCAGGGAGGGCGCCAGGCCCCGGGCCAGCGTGAACTCGTAGGGGACCTCCAGGAAGCTCCCGACGCGCAGCCGCGCCGCGCGGCGCAGGACGTCGCCGCGGACCTTGGCCCGGACCTCGGGCGCAAGCGACGCCAGCATGGCCCCTGTGCGCCCGGCGCCGGTGGTCATCGTCTCCCAGTACTCCTCGGGCGAGCGGAAGCGGAAGGTCCCGGTCAGGCGCTTGGCGGAGATCTCCACCAGGCCCGCGCGCATGAACGCCTCCTCCAATATCCCGTCGGGGCCGAACGCGTAGAGGGTGGGCGCGCCGGGCGGGGCCTTCAGGTGCCGCGCGCGAGAGATCAGCGCGTCGAAGACCAGCGCGGTGAAGAGCATGGCCGATCTCCGCCCCTGGACCAGGCAGGCCACGGTCCCGCCCGGGGCCGTCACGCGGCGCATCTCGGCCAGCGCCGCGTCGGGACGCGCGAAGAGCATCAGCCCCAGCTGGCAGACGACGGCGTCGAAGGACGCGTCGGGCAGGTCCAGGGCCTGCGCGTCCATCACGCGCCACTCGATCGGCGCGGCGCCGCGCTGGGCCGGGCGGGCCGCGGCGCGCTCGATCATGCCGGGCGCCAGGTCCGCGGCCAGCACGGAGCCCCTCTCGCCCACGCGCTTGGCGGCCGCGCGCGAGGCCAGCCCCGGCCCGCAGGCCAGGTCCAGCACGCGCCAGCCCTTGCGCAGTCCCGCGTACGCGGCGAACTCCTCGGCCACGGGGCCGAACAGGGAGAAGGACAGCGCCTCGTAGCGGGGGGCGGCCTCGCTCCAGGCCTCGCGGGACTGGGCGGTGTGGGCGGCGGGGTCGAAGTCTCCCATCGCTTTCATTATAGCGTTTCGGCCGCCGGGTCCCCGCCGCTTCAGGCCCCCGACAGCAGGTCGTAGGCGAAGCCGACCAGGCTCTCGTCCTTGAGGCTGCGCTCGTCGTCGGTGAGCTTGCGCGTGGCCTCCACGCGGGCCTTGAGCTCCGCGGCGAAGGCCGGCACGCGCGCGCGCCGGGCGAAGGCTTCCAGCACGCGCGGGCGGCGAAGGGCCTTGGCGGCGTGGCCGCAGAGGATCGGGTGCGTGCCCTCCCAGATCTCGTTGACGACCGCGTCGTCGGCCAGGCGGTTGAGCGGCGAGAAGTCGTCCAGGATGCCGTGCCCGCCGATCAGCAGCTGGGCCTCGCGGACCAGGAAGGAGGCGCGCTTGGAGACCTCCACCTTGAGCAGCGGCACCAGGGCCTCGGCGTCGGGCGCGCCGGACTCCACGGCGTCCACGCCGGCGTAGAAGGCGTCCAGCATCCCGCGCCGCTCGCGGCGCATGCCGTCCAGGCGCGCCCGGACCGAGGGCATGTCGGCGATGCGGCGGCCGTAGGCCACG
Organism: bacterium; assembly: GCA_021783355.1. Lineage (GTDB taxonomy): Bacteria > Elusimicrobiota > Elusimicrobia > UBA1565 > UBA9628 > GWA2-66-18. Next base: position 3,381 of record JAJXTZ010000092.1, read on the forward strand.
CGCCAGGCGGCGAAGGTCTCCGCCTCCAAGAGCGCCCGCGACGCGAAGCCCAGGGCGGCTCCGGCCACGTGCAGGCGCGAGACGGACAGGATCTCGTCCACCAGCAGGACCAGGCCCTCGCGGGGCTTGCCGATCAGCTCGGCGCGGGCGTCCTCGTACTCGACCTCGACCGTGGCCTTGCCGCGCGTGCCGCCGATGGCTTTCAGGCGCAGGATCCGGTGGCCGTTGAGGCGGCCGTCGGCGCGGCGGCGGGGCACCAGGAACAGCCCGATGGGACCGTCGTCGCCGACGCGCGCGGTGGTCACCCAGAGCTCGCCCGGGTTCGAGCAGAACCACTTGGTGCCGCGCAGGGTCCAGGCCCCGTCGGCCGACGGCCGCGCGACGGTCTCGTTGGCCGAGACGTTGGAGCCGCCCTGGCGCTCGGTGACGAACTGCCCGCCGGTCAGCGCCCACTCCAGGTCGTCGGAGCGCAGGCGCGGCAGCCACGCCTTCTGCGCCGCGGTGCCGCGCCGCTCCAGCAGGCCGATCAGGCCCTCGGTCATCGCCAGCGGGCAGGTGATGCCGCCCTCGCCGGCGCAGTTGGAGAGGACCGCCAGCGTCATGCGCGCGCGCAGGCCCAGCGGGCGGGCGTAGACGGCGCGGGCCAGAAGGCGGCGGGCTTCGATCTGCTCCGGGCAGTACTCGACGGCGCGGACCTGCTTCCCGCCCAAGTCCTTGTCGACGAGACGGGGCAGCTTCTCCGGCTTGTGGGACTCCTCGATCAGGTCTCCCAGCCGCCCGCCCGCCAGGGCGCCGAACTCCCGGAACGGCGCGTCGTCCACGCAGGCCGTCGCCGACCCCAGCGCGGCGTCGCGCAGGTTGGCGTCGGCGTCCCACATGTTCATCCCGCGCGTGCCGGCGTAGCCGGGCAGCACCGCGTCTTCGCCGGTGGTGGTCATGCCCGCAGGATAGGAAATCCCGGGCCCGCGCGCCAGCGCGCTGGGGCCCGGCGGCGGCTTGCGGCCGCGCGGGGCATTTGCTTCAATGGCGCCATGAACCTGATCCCCCAAGTCATCGAGCGCGCCTCGCAGGGCTCCGTCATCGGCTACGACATCTACTCGCGGCTGCTGAAGGACCGCATCATCTTCGTCGGCGGCTACGAGGGCGAGTTCACCACCGACTCGGCCAACACCCTGATCGCCCAGCTCCTGTACTTGGACTCCGACGACAACACCAAGGACATCAACCTCTACATCAACTCCCCCGGCGGCATGGTGACGGCGGGCCTGGCCGTCTACGACACGATGCAGTTCATCAAGTCCCCGATCACCACCATCTGCATGGGCATGGCGATGAGCTTCGGCGCGGTCATCCTGGCCGCCGGCTCCAAGGGCAAGCGCTACGCGCTGCCCAACTCCCGCATCATGATCCACCAGCCGCTCGTGGGCGGCATCTCCGGCCAGGCCACCGACATCCTCGTCGAGGCCAAGGAGATGGCGCACACGCGCAAGACCCTGGAGGAGATCATGGCCAAGCACACCGGCCAGCCTTTCGACAAGATCAACCGGGACATGGAGCGCAACAACTACATGTCCGCCGACGAGGCGAAGAAGTACGGGATCATCGACGAGGTGATCGCCGGGGCCAAGGTCGCGGCGCTCAACGGCGCCGGCAAGTAAGGCCTCGGGAGCGGAGCGCCCCGTGCGCACCGTGGCTCTCGTCGACGACCAGGAAGACTTCCTCTTCCTGGTCGCTCGCTATCTGAAGGCCTGGTACCGCGTGGCCTGCTTCTCGCGCGCCGAGACGGCGGCGGAGGGGATCGAGGCGCTGGGCCCGGACCTAGTCATCCTCGACGCGCACATGCCCGAGGTCAGCGGCTACGAGATCCGCCGCCGCCTGCGCGCCCAGCCGCGGTTCGCGGCCCTGCCGATCCTCTTCCTGAGCGGTTCGGCCTTCGAGGAGGAGGGCCTCGGGAGCGAGACCGGCGCGACGCGCTTCCTCCTTAAGCCCATCGAGCCCGAGGATCTCCTGCGCGCGGTGCGCGAGATCCTGGGCGACGCGCCGCCCCGCGCCGAAAGTTAGCACTCCCGGGCCGGGGTTGACGGCTTTCCGGCCAACCTGCTATTATCTGGCAGTCGCCGCAAGCGATTGCTAATAATGAGACAGCTCAAGCCCGAGGTCGTCGAGCAGCGCAAGCGCCACCTCCTGCAGTGGATCGTCCACTATTACATCCGCACCTCCAAGCCCGTCTCGTCGGGCCTGATCGCGGAGGAGGCGGGGCTGGACCTGTCCAGCGCCACGATCCGCAACATCCTGACTGAGCTGGAGAACGAGGGCTACCTCTCCCAGCCGCACGCCTCGGCCGGGCGCGAGCCCACCGACAAGGGCTACCGCTTCTTCGTGGACTACCTGTCCGACGTCCAGCGCCTGGCCGTCGGCGAGAAGGAGAACATCGAGGGCCAGTACCGGCGCCGCATCGGGGAGCTGGACACCTTGCTCGTCGAGACCTCGCGCCTGCTGTCGCGCGTGTCGCAGAGCGCGGGCATGGTGCTCTCGCCGCAGGCCAAGCGCCAGACCCTCAAGCGCCTGGAGCTGATCTCCCTGGGCGGACGACAGGTGCTGGGCGTCATGGTGACCGACTCCGGCCTGGTGCGGCACTGGCCCATCCCCCTGGGCTTTTCGCCCACCTCGCGCCAGCTGGCGGTCCTGAACAACTTCCTCAACGAGCAGGTCAAGGGCGTGGCCGTGGACCGCGTGCAGGCCGTCGTGGCCGCGAAGCTCGGCCAGATGGAGCGCGAGTTCCGCGCGATGGCGGACCTGGCCGGCGAGCTCCTCGGGGAGGTGGGGCGGGTGGCCCTGCCCGAGGCGCTCTACATCGAGGGCGCCGACAACATCCTGTCGCGCGCCGACCAGTTCGGGGACCTCAAGGAGGTCCAGTCCCTGATGCGGGTGATCGGCGAGAAGGGGCGCCTGGCCGAGGTGCTGGAGCGCGAGATCCGCGAGTCCCGGGACGAGCGCCTGCCCGCGCGCGTGCGCGTGCGCATCGGCGAGGAGGCGGGCCTGCCGGAACTGAAGGCGGCCAGCCTGGTGACCCACGTCTATCGCCACGGCGAGCGCGTGGTGGGCGTGCTGGGGATCCTGGGCTCCAAGCGCATGGAATATTCGCGCATGATGGGCCTGGTGGACTACGTCGGGCGCCTGGTGGAGGCCCGGCTGCAGGAATGGGACGAGGAGGACGGACGGTGACCGAAGATCCGAACGCCCCGGCCGAGCCCATGAGCCAGGGAGCGACGCCTCCGGACGCGGAAGAAAAACGGCCGGAGCCGGACTACTACGACCAGTTGCTGCGCCTGAAGGCGGAGTTCGAGAACTACCGCAAGCGCGTGGACCGCGAGAAGCCGGAGTGGGTCAAGCTCGGGCGCGCCGAGGTGCTGGCCAAGCTCCTGCCCCTCTACGACCTGCTGCAGCACGCGCACCAGGAGGTGCGCGCGGGGCACGCGGAGACGCCGCTCGCCAAGGGGATGGACGCAATCTTCCGCGAGTACGAGAAGATCTTCAAGGAGGAGGGGGTCGCGCGGGTGGACCCCTCCGGCCAGCCGTTCGATCCGCACTACCACGAGGCCTTCGGCTTCGCGGACAAGCCGGGCGTCGAGGAGGGCGCCGTGGCCGAGACATTGCAAGCCGGCTTCCTGCTGGGCGAGAAGGTCCTGCGCACCGCCAAGGTGCGCCTGCAGAAGAAGGCCTGATTAACAAAGGGGTCAGGCACCAAAGTTAATTTTGGAGGGTAACATGAGCAAGATCATCGGAATCGACCTGGGAACTTCGAACACCGCGGCCGCGGTGATGGAGGGCGGCAAGGCCACCATCATCCCGTCGGCGGAGGGCACCTCGATCGGCGGCAAGGCCTTCCCGTCCTACGTGGCCTTCGCCAAGGACGGCCAGCTGCTCGTCGGCGAGCCGGCGCGCCGCCAGGCCGTCGCCAACCCCGAGGGCACCTTCATGGCCTTCAAGCGCAAGATGGGCACCGACTTCAAGTTCAAGGCCCCGGACGGCAAGGAGTACACGCCGCAGCAGCTCTCCGCCTTCCTGCTCCAGAAGGTCAAGCGCGACGCGGAGGCGTTCCTGGGCGACAAGGTGGAGAAGGCCGTGATCACGGTCCCCGCCTACTTCAACGACAACCAGCGCCAGGCCACCAAGGACGCGGGCACCATCGCGGGCTTGGAGGTCGTGCGCATCGTCAACGAGCCCACCTCGGCCTGCCTGGCCTACGGCATCGACAAGAAGGGCAAGGACGAGAAGATCATGGTCTTCGACCTGGGCGGCGGCACGCTCGACGTGACGGTCATGGACTTCGGCGGGGGCGTCTTCGAGGTGGTCTCCACCTCCGGGGACACCCAGTTGGGCGGCACCGACATGGACAACGCGCTCATCGACTTCATCACGGCCGAGTTCAAGAAGGAGACCGGCGCCGACGTGCGCAAGGACCCGATGGCCCTGCAGCGCGTGCGCGAGGCGGCCGAGAAGGCCAAGATCGAGCTCTCCACCACTTTCGAGACCGACTTGAACCTGCCGTACCTGACCGCCGTGGAAAACGCGCCCAAGCACCTGGCGATGAGGCTGACCCGCGCGAAGCTGGAGTCCCTGGTGGAGCCCATCGTCAAGCGCTGCAAGGCCTCCATCGAGCAGGCGCTGACCGACGCGAAGCTCAAGGCCTCGGACATCACCAAGATCATCCTGGTCGGCGGCCCGACGCGCATGCCGATCGTGCAGAAGTTCGTCGAGGACTACGTCGGCAAGAAGGTGGAGCGCGGCGTGGACCCGATGGAGTGCGTGGCCGCCGGCGCGGCGGTGCAGGCCGCGGTGCTGACCGGCGAGGTCAAGGACGTGCTGCTGCTCGACGTGACCCCGCTGACCCTGGGCATCGAGACCCTGGGCGGGGTGCTGACGCCGCTCATCGAGCGCAACACCACGATCCCGGTGGAGAAATCGCAGACCTTCTCCACGGCGGCCGACAACCAGCCCGCCGTCACCGTCCACGTCCTGCAGGGCGAGCGCCCCAAGGCCGCGGACAACGTGTCCCTGGGCAAGTTCGACCTGGACGGCATCCCGCCGGCGCCGCGCGGCACCCCGCAGATCAAGGTGTCCTTCTCGATCGACGCCAACGGCATCCTGAGCGTCAAGGCCGAGGACCTGGGCACCAAGAAGGCCCAGCACATCACCATCTCCGCGTCGAACAAGCTCGACAAGGCGGAGATCGAGAAGTTCGTCAAGCAGGCCGAGCAGTTCGCCGACGAGGACAAGAAGTTCAAGGAGAAGGTGGCGGCCAAGAACGAGGCGGACGCCGTCCTGTTCTCCGCCGATAAGGCCCTCAAGGAGCACGGCGACAAGGTGTCCGCCGAGGACCGCCAGGCCATCGACCGAGGCGTCTCCGACCTGAAGGACGCGCTGAAGGGCGACGACCTCGACGCGATCAACAAGGCCAAGGAGGCCCTGCTCAAGGCGTCCCACAAGCTGGCCGAGGAGATGTACAAGTCCGAGCAGGCCAAGGCCGGGGCGGGCGCCGCGGGCGCCTCCGCCCAGGGCGGCGGCCAGGCTCCGAAGGACGGCGTGGTCGACGCGGAAGTGGTCGACGAGAAGAAGGACGACTAAAGCGTGGCCGAGGAATACTACGGACTCCTGGGCGTCGCGCGCAACGCGACGCCCGCGGAGATCAAGTCCGCGTACCGCAAGCTCGCGATGAAGTACCACCCGGACCGCAATCCGGGGAACAAGGAAGCCGAAGAGCGCTTCCGCGCGATCAACGCGGCCTACGAGGCCCTGTCCGACGAGAAGAAGCGCCGCCTGTACGACCAGTACGGCGAGGCCGGGGTCAATCCCGGCGCGGGCGGCGGCTTCGAGGGCTTCGGCGGCGCGGGCGTGGACGTCAACGAGGTCTTCGGCGACCTGTTCGAGAACTTCTTCGGCGGGGGCGGCCCCGGCGGGGGGCGCGGCCGCGCGCGCGGCGCGGACCTCAAGTACGAGACCGAGGTCACCCTGCACGACGCGTTCACCGGGACCCAGCTCCCGCTGAGCTTTCCGCGCGTCGAGGCCTGCGGCACCTGCCGCGGCAGCGGCGCCAAGCCCGGCACGCACCTCAAGCGCTGCGCCCAGTGCCGCGGCCAGGGGCGTGTCCAGGTCTCGCAGGGCTTCTTCGCGATGTCGCAGACCTGCCCGCGCTGCGCCGGCGAGGGCCAGACCCCGGAGGACCCGTGCAAGGACTGCCGCGGCCAGGGCCGGGTGCGGCGCATGACGGAGCTCAAGATCAAGATCCCTCCCGGCATCTACGACGGCGCCACCCTGCGCATCTCCGGCGAGGGCGAGGCGGCCCCGCGCGGCGCAAGCGCCGGGGACCTGTACGTGCACGTCAAGGTCAAGCCGGACCCGCGCTTCGAGCGCCGCGAGGACGACCTGACCATCACGGCCGGCGTGGACCTGGCCTCGGCCGCCCTGGGCGGCTCGGCGGAGGTGCCGACCATCGACGGGGGGACCGTGACGGTGAAGGTCCCGGCCGGCGTCCAAGGCGGCGCGACCTTCCGCGTGCGCGAGAAGGGCATGCCCAAGCTCCACGGCCGCGGACGCGGCGACCTCCTGGTCACCGTGCGCGTGGACGTCCCCCGCGAGCTGACCGCGCGCCAGCGCGAGCTCCTGACCGAGCTGCGCAAGACCTTCCACGGCGACGAGCCCGGCGAGGGCGGCGAGGGCGGCGTCTTCAGCCGCCTTTTCGGCAAGGACTGACGCCGCGCCGGGAGCGGGCGTCCCCGCGGGGGCGTGTCGAGGGGGCGCTCGCGGCCTTTCCATATTCGCTAGAATCCATGGGCGCAGAGGAGGCCCATGCCCCAGTTCTTCGTCGCTCCTGAGGACATCCAGAAGAAGGCGTTCCGCCTGACCGGTCCCGAGGCCTTCCACGTGACCAAGGTCCTGCGCTACGGCCGGGGCCAGCCGCTGGAGCTCTTCGACGGCAAGGGCGGGCGCTTCTCCGGGGTGATCGAGGAGGTCCTGCCCGACGGCACCGTGGCGGGCAAGCTCACCGCCACGCTCCAGGCCGACGACGAGCGCGTCCCCGCGCGCCTGCACCTGTTCCTGGGCCTGCTCAAGGCCAGCCATTGGGACTACGCGCTGGAGAAGGGGACGGAGTTGGGCGCGGCCTCCTTCACGCCGGTGCTGACGCCGCGCACGGTGGTGCTCCTGCACGAGGCCGAGCGCGCGCGCGCCAAGCTGGACCGCTGGGCGCGGGTGGTGATGGCCGCCTCCAAGCAGTGCGGGCGCGCCGACCTGCCCCAGGTGCGCGAGCCTGCGCAGTTCCGCGACGCGCTGGCCGCCTGCCGCGGCAAGGGGCCGGTCCTGCTGGCCTGGGAGGGCCTCAAGGGCGCCGGCGCCGGCCAGACCCTGCGCCCGGCCCTGCGCGCGGCCGACGCGGCGCGCGGCGCGCAGCCCCTCGACGCGCACCTGTTCATAGGTCCCGAAGGGGGGTTCAGCGAGGAGGAGGTGGAGCTGGCCGAGGCCGAGGGGGCGACCCTCTTCGGCCTGGGGCCGCGCATCCTGCGCGCGGAGACCGCGGCGGTTGCCGCGCTGGCCGTGGTGTCGTCCTGCCTGGAGTAACGCCGCGCG
>JAJXTZ010000093.1 GCA_021783355.1 bacterium
TGGTGCCGCGGGCGCCTGCGCCGCGGTTCCGGCGAGGCCCGCGGCGATCTGGCGAACCGGACTCCTCGAACGGCCCGCGTCCCGTGTCGCCGGGCGAGCCGAACTGGGACCAGAACTGACGCGGGCGCCCCGGGGCTAGCGCGCCCCCGCGCGCCGGGCTATACTCGGGCGGTGAGCAAGCGCGTCTTGGGCGTCAGGCCCGGTTTGTGGTACCTCCTCCTCGTCGTCGTCGGCGGCGCCGTGCTGGCATACATCCTCAAGGCTGTGGAACTCGATTCCAGCGGTCGGCAGATGATCACCAACGATTCTGTCCGCCTCGGTCCCGGGGAAGCGCCGTGAGCGTCGCGCGTTTGCGGCGGGGCCTAGGTCAGGGCTCAGGGATTTCGTAGAATATCCCAGGATTTCCCTCCCGCCGACCGCCATGCTCAAGACCATCTTTTTCGGGACGCCCGAGACCGCCGTGCCGTTCCTGCGGGCTCTCGCCGCGCGCACGGAGGTCTTGGCCGTGGTCTCCCAGCCGGACCGCCCGTCCGGGCGAGGGCTTTCGGTCCAGCCCACGCCGGTCAAGGCGGCGGCGCTGGAGCTGGGGCTCAAGGTCCATCAGCCGTCCGCGCCGTCCGAGATTGCGGCGGAATTGAAGTCGCTCGGCGCGGACCTCGGCCTGGTGGTGGCCTACGGGCGGCTCTTGAAGGCCGACGCGCTCGCCTCGACGCGGCTGGGGCTCTTGAACGCGCACTTCTCCCTGCTCCCCAAGTACCGCGGCGCGGCGCCGGTGCAGTGGAGTCTGGTTCGCGGGGAGACCAAGACCGGCGTGACGCTGTTCTGGCTGGACGACGGCATGGACACCGGGCCTATCCAGGCCGTCCGTGAGACCGCCATCGCGCCCGAGGAGGACGCGCCGGCCTTGCTGGAGCGATTGACCACGCTGGGTGTGGCCCTTTTGGGTGAGACTCTCGCCGATCTGGAGTCCGGCAAAGTCGTCCGGACCCCGCAGGAAGGCGAACCGTCGGCGGCCCCTCTCATCAAGCGCGAGGACGCGCGCCTGGACCTCTCCCGCCCGGCGTCCGAGGTCCACGACAAGGTCCGCGGCTTCCGGGCCTGGCCCCGGGCCTATCTGGAAAAGGACGGAAAAAAGCTTTTGGTGCTAAAAACCACCCTCCCGGGGCCGCAGGACCCCCCCGGGACGGGGGCTCCGGGACGCGTCCTGCGCGTTGAACGAGGGGGCGGGATTCTGGTAGAATGTTCGTCCGCCAGCCGTCTGTGGTTCCTCGTCGTTCAACCCGAGGGAAAAAAGCTCACGAATGCTGCGGATTTCGCCAACGGCCTCCGTTTGGCCGTCGGGGATTTTTTGCCGTTTGCCGGGCCTTAGAACATGACCGCCAAGAGCGAGAAGACGACGCACTGGGAGATGGCCGCCGTCGGGGCGGTCTTCCTCGTGTTTTGCTATTGGGCGCTCAACTGGGGCATCGCCGGGCTGATCCACAACCGCAAGACCGTCACCGTCCCCGAGCTCAAGGGCCGCTCGCTCTCCGCCGCGCTGGACATGCTCTCCCCCCTGAACCTCGGCCTGCGCAAGACCGGCGACGAGTTCGACTCCTCCGTCCCGATCGCCTCGGTCCTGCGCCAGCAGCCCGCGGCCGGCACCGTCGTGCGCGAGGGCAAGACCATCCGCGTCGTCGTCAGCCAGGGCGGGCACACCGTGCTGGCGCCCTCGGTGACGGGACTCCCCTTGCGCAACGCGGAGATGCTGCTGCGCCAGAGCCAGCTGGGCCTGGGCGAGGTCAGCGAGGCGTACTCGCTCAAGTCCGACAAGGGCCTGGTCCTCTCCCAGGATCCCAACGAGGAGACCAGCGTGGAGCGCGACGCTCTGGTCAACCTGGTGGTCTCCGGGGGGCGTCCTCCCGCCGGCGTGAGCCTGATGCCCGACTTCCAGCGCAAGACCCTCGACGACGTGCAGACCTGGGCCTCCGGCGCGGGCCTCAAGGTCGCCGTCCAGACCGACCCGAGCTCCCTGTTCCCGAGCGGCACCGTGCTGACCCAGGAGCCCGCCCCCGACGCCGCCCTGTCGCCGGACTCCGCTGTGTCGGTGACGGTCAGCGGCCGCAAGAGCTCCGCGCCGGCCGCCGCCTCCAGGATGTTCCGCTACGAGCTCTCGCAGGGCGGCTCCGACAGCCAGGTGCGCATCGTCCTGACCGACAAGTACGGCGAGCGCGAGCTCTTCAACGGCGTGCGCAAGCCCGGCTCCAAGATCGAGGTCCCGTTCCAGTCCGACGGCGGCGCGCACGTGAAGATCTACCTCAACGGCATCCTCGTCGAGGAGCGCGACCTGTGATGACCGCGCGCAAGACCCCGACGGTCGTCCCGTCGCTCCTGGCCGGAGACCTCTCGCGCCTGGGGGCACAGCTCGACCTCCTGAAGGCCGCCGGCTGCTCGTGGGTGTCGGTGGACGTGATGGACGGGCACTTCGTCCCCAACCTCAGCTTCGGCCCCGATTTCGTCAAGCTGTGCAAGTCCCGCGGCTTCTTCGTGGACACCCACCTGATGGTGACCAACCCGCTGGAGGTCGCCCCGTGGTTCGCGGACATGGGCTCCGACGTGGTGACCTGCCACCTCGAGGCGGTCTCCGACGCCGCCGCGGCGCTGGGGAAGATCCGCTCCCTCGGCGTCAAGGCCGGGCTCGCCGTCAAGCCCAAGACCCCCGTGGACGGCCTCGTCGCGGCGCTGGACGCGTGCGACCTGGCGCTCGTCATGACCGTGGAGCCCGGGTTCGGCGGTCAGAAGTTCATGGCGGACATGATGCCCAAGGTATCCGCCCTGCGCGCCGCCATCGACGCGCGCGGCCTGGACTGCTGGATCCAGGTCGACGGCGGCGTGGGCGCCGCCACCGTCGCGCAGGCCGCCGCCGCCGGGGCCGACAGCCTCGTGGCCGGCTCGTCCGTCTTCGGCGCCCAGGACTGCGCCGCCGCTTTCCGCGACCTCGGGGCGAAAGCCCGGGCCGCGTTCGGGTCGAAGCACCCTTAAAGGAGCACTGGAGGAACACATGGCCGTCGTCATCCGTCTGCAGCGCAAGGGCAAGCCGCACCAGCCCTACTACCGCGTCGTCGCCATCGAGAAGGCCCGCGCCGCCTCGGGCAAGCCCGTCGAGGTCCTAGGCACCTACAACCCCCGTGAGACCACCGCGGGAAAGAAGGTCGTCCTGAAGAAGGATCGCTACGAGCACTGGCTCAAGATCGGCGCGCGCCCGTCCGAGACCGTCGCGACGCTGGTCAAGTCCGCGAGCAAGTCCGCCGCCGCGAAGTAAAGGACCGGACCGTGAAGGAACTGACTCTGCTCGTCGTCAAGAAGCTGGTGGACAAGCCGGACGCCGTCTCCGTGGAGGAGACTCAGGACGGCGACCTGCTGGTGCTCACGCTCGACGTCGACGAGGCGGACAAAGGGAAGGTCATCGGCAAGCAGGGCAAGGTCATCAAGGCGATCCGCGCGCTGGTCGGCGCGGCCGCCCAGAAGGCCGGCCGCCACGCGACCGTTGAGATCGACTAGATGCGCATCGACTTCGTGACGCTCTTCCCGGAGATGTTCGCGCCCGTCATGGACGCGAGCATCCTGGGGCGCGCCCGGGAGAAGGGCTTGGTGTCGTGGGGCTGCGTGAACCCGCGCGACTTCTCCGAAGACAAGCACCGCAAGGTGGACGACCGCCCGTTCGGCGGCGGCGCGGGCATGGTGATGCTGGCCGAGCCCCTGGCGCGGGCCGTCGAGAGCGTGCGCGAGGCCGGCTCCCGGGTGATCTTCCTCTCGCCGCAGGGGAAGCGCTTCGACGATGCGATGGCGTCGGAAATGGCCAAGGAGAAGCATCTCGTGCTCGTCTGCGGCCACTATGAGGGCGTCGACGAGCGCGTGATGGAGGTCTTCGATGAGGAGCTCTCGATCGGGGACTTCGTGCTGACCGGCGGGGAGCTGGCCGCGATGACGGTGGCCGACGCCGCCGTCCGGAAGATCCCCGGCGTGCTCAAGAAGGAGGAGGCGGCCGCGCGCGAGTCGTTCGCGGACGGCCTGCTCGATTTCCCGCAGTACACCCGGCCGCGCGTCTGGCGCGGCCGCGAGGTCCCGGAGGTGCTGTTCTCCGGCGACCACGACAAGATCGCCCGGTGGCGGCGCGACGCCTCCGTCGGCGCGACCAGGCGCAAGCGACCCGATCTGCTGTCTCGGGCGTAACGAACGAAGTCCAGGAGAACGCGTATGATGGTGGCCATGGAAGAGAAGAAGGGCGTGACGTTCCGGCCGGGCGACACGGTCAAGGTGCACATGAAGGTCAAGGAAGGCGACAGCGAGCGCGTCCAGGTCTTCGAAGGGACGGTGATCAGCCGCCGCGGGCGCGGCCCGAGCGAGAGCTTCACCGTGCGCAAGATCTCCTTCGGCGTCGGCGTCGAGCGCACCTTTCCGGTGAACTCCCCGCACGTGGAGAAGATCGAGCTGGTCCGCACCGGCAAGGTGCGGCGCGCGCGCCTGTACTACCTGCGCGGCTTGACGGGCAAGTCGGCCCGCCTGGACGAGCGCGAGACCGGCGAGGCCGGGACTCCGGCTTCGGGCCAGCCGGCCGCTAAGGCCGAGGAGAAGGCGGCCAAGGCGGAGAAGCCGGCGAAGGCCGAGAGCAAGCCCCAGCCCCACAAGAAGGGCGAGGGCGCCCAGGCCGTCGCGAAGTAGCTCTTGGACGGCCGGTGCTTCGACGCTGACGCGCGGCGGCGCGCCTGCGGCGCGCGGCTCCTCGGCGTGGACGAGGCCGGCCGCGGGCCTTTGGCGGGCCCGGTCGTCGTGGCGGCCGTCGTCCTGCCGGAGGAGCCGCGCCCGCCGCTGACGCAGGCGCGCGACTCGAAGGTCATGACCCCGAAGAGCCGGCAGCGGCTCTTCGGGGTCGTCCGTTCCCAGGCCCTGGCCGTGTCGGTGGCGTGGGCCCATCCCCCGGTCATCGACCGCGACAACATCCTGGCCGCGACCCTGGCCGCGATGGGGCGCGCGGCGCGCCGCGCCGCGGCGAAGGCCGGCGGGGCGCCGGTCCTGGTCCTGGTGGACGGCCCGCGGCGCGTGCCGGGCCTCCCCCTCCCGCAGGAGGCCGTCGTGGACGGCGACGCCAAGTCGCTGACCATCGCGGCGGCCAGCATCGTGGCCAAGGTCGTGCGCGACCGCTGGATGCAGCGCCTGGAGCGGCGGCGCCCGGGCTACGGCTTTTCCCGTCACAAGGGCTACGGGACGAAGGCGCACCTGGACGCCCTCGCGCGCCTGGGCCCGTGCGACGCCCACCGCCGCAGCTACGCCCCCGTGCGCCGCGCGGCGCCGCCCGCATGACCCGCGCCCAGACCGGCCGCGCGGCGGAGGACCTGGCCGCGGCCTTCCTGCGGGCCAAGGGCTGGACCGTCCTGGAGCGCAACTTCCGCGTCAAGACCGGCGAGATCGACCTGGTGGCCCGAGACGGCGACGAGGTCGTCTTCGTGGAGGTCCGCGCGCGCGCCTCCCGGGATTTCGGCGGCGCGGCGGCCTCGGTGGATGCGGGCAAGCGCCGGCGCCTGGTGCGGGCGGCGCGCGCGTGGCTGGCCGCGCGCGGCTGGGACGGCCCCTGCCGCTTCGACGTGGTCGCCGTGGACGGCGGGCGCCTTGAGCATCTTCCCGCCGCCTTCGGCGCGGACGGACGATGACCGAACTGCTCCCCCAGCCGCTCCCCGACGACGAGGCGGTCCTTCCGTTCTGGGACCATATCGGCGAGCTGCGCGACCGCCTGATCCGCTGCGTAGTGGCCGTGTTCGGCGGCCTGAGCGTCGCTTATTTCCTGCGCTTCCGCCTGTGGGACCTGGCCAAGCGCCCGCTGCTGCTGGCGCTGTCCGCGCGCCAGCACGTCCCGCTGGAGTCTCTGCACCCGTTCGCCTACACCGACCTGGCCGAGCCGTTCTTCTCGCTGATGCGCCTGTCGTTCTGGGCCGCGGTGTTCGTCGTCTCGCCGTACTTGTTCTATCAGGTCTGGGCGTTCATTCGCCCCGCCTTGCGCGCGCGGGAGCGTCGGATGGCGACGACCTTCGTGCTGGTCACCAGCGCCTGCTTCATCCTGGGCGCCCTCTTCGCCTACTTCTTCATGTTCGGGACGCTCACGGACATCCTGCTGGAGGAGGCGTTCAACGCCGGCCTGCGCGCGAACATGCGCCCCGACGAGTACCTGAACCTCTTCCTGTACACCATCGTGGGCGTCGGCGTCTCCTTCGAGACGCCTGTGCTGTTCTATTTCCTGGCGCGTTTCCGCCTGGTGGACTCGGCCAAGATGCTCAAGTACTGGCGCGAGGCCGTGATCGTGATCCTGTTCATCTCCGCGTTCCTGACGCCCGGCGACGTGGTCGCGACGACGATTCTGTTCGGCGTGGTCCTGCTCGCGCTTTACTTCGTCTCCGCGCTGGTGGTCTGGGTCGTCGAGCGCGGCCGGCCGCCCGAGGAGTGACGCGCCGGGCGGGTCAGTCCTCGCCCTGGTCCTTGGAGTAGGCGGGCTTGCCGTCGAACTCGGGGAGCTTCTCCACGTGCATCCATGGGGCGACCTCGCCCACGCGGGCCAGCAGCTCCAGCACGGCCGCCTCGGCCAGGCCGCCGCGCCCGGAGGCCTTGAAGCGCAGGCGCAGGCAGTCCGACGGGTGCGCCTCGGCGGCGAGCGCGTTGGGGTAGACCTTCGCGCCGCGGTTGGAGATCTGGGCCAGGCGCAGCGGCAGGCCGGCAACGGCCGCCTCCACGCGCGGGCCCAGGGTCTCGGGCTTGGCCAGGCTCTCGACGAAGACGTCCACGCCCGCCAGGCGCCGCGCCCCGACGCTCAGCGGCGGCGCGGCGGGCTGGGCCGCGCGCAGGCGCTTGTACTCGCGCCTCGGGTAGGACTTGGGGGCGCGGCCCAGGTTGCGGATCACCTCGGCGGTGAAGGCCTTGGTGCCGACGCCGGCCTCGCCCGCGATGTCGGGCGTCAGCGCGCGGCCGTCCTCCAGCGTGACCAGGAGCGCGTCCTGCACCGCGTCCGCGGCCTTCATCTCCCCCAGCCGGCGCAGCATCAGCGCGGCGCTGGAGATCAGCGCGGTGGGGTTGGCGATGTCCTTGCCGGCGATCTGCGGCGCGGAGCCGTGCACGGCCTCGAAGATCGCGGCGCCGTCGCCGAGGTTGGCCGACGGGGCGAAGCCCAGGCCGCCGATCAGCGCGGAGGCCAGGTCCGACAGGATGTCCCCGTTCATGTTCGTCATCACGATCACGTCGAACTGCTCGGGGCGCATCACCATCTGGTGCGCGCAGTTGTCCACAATCATGTGCTCGGCGCGGATCTCGGGGTACTCGCGGGAGACCTCCTCGAAGACGCGCTTGAAGAGCCCCTCGGTCAGCTTCAGGATGTTGGCCTTGGTCGCGCAGTGGACGGTCTTGCGCCCCTCGGCGCGGGCCAGCTCGAAGGCCAGGCGGACGATGCGCTCGCAGCCGCCGCGCGAGATGATCTTCAGCGCCTGCGCCACGTCGGGCGTCTGCATGTGCTCGATGCCCGCGTAAAGGTCCTCCACGTTCTCGCGCACCACCACGAAGTCGATGCCGCGCCCCGAGTACGGGGTGCGGATGCCGGGCAGCTCCCGCACCGGGCGGATGTTGCCGTAGGTCTCGAAGAGCTTGCGCAGGGTCACGTTGGCGCTCTTCTCGCCGAAGCCGACCGGCGTCTCCAGCGGCCCTTTCAGGGCCATCCCGGTGCGGCGGATCGAGGCGACGGTCTCGGGCAGGACGCCCGACGCCACGCCCTTCTTGAAGACCGCGGCGCCGGCGAGGCGCTCCTCCCAGTCGATCGGGACCTCGGCGGCGCGCAGGACGGCGCGCGCGGCGGCGACGACCTCGGGTCCGATCCCGTCTCCGGGGATGAGGGTGACGCGGTGCTTGGAGGTCCTCTTGGCCATGGCGCGGATATTCTACTTGATTCGCAGCGCGGGTCCCGCGGCCGGAGGCACCAGCGCGGCCACGGCGGGCGCGCGCGCGGCGCGCACGACGGCGACCTTCACGCGGGCGAGATCGTCGGGGATGGACGCGGCCAGGCGCGCGGCGAGGGCCGCGGCCCGCGACCGGGCCAGACGCCCGCGCGGGGACGCGGCGTCCAGCTCCAGGCGGTAGGTCCCGTCCTGGCGCGGCCCGGCGGCGCGCAGGGCGGCCGTCATCGCGTCCAGGTAGCGCCCGGCCGCGGGCGAAAACCGCGCCGAGCCGGGGACGAAGACCAGGTCGGCGGCCGCCTCCAGGCGCGTCTCGCCGGAGAAGTCCGTGCGCGAGAAGGAGCCGATGCGCGCCGGCTCGCTCTCCACGACGAACGCGCGCCCGCCGCGGCGGCCGGTGAAGCGGTAGCGGTACGAGCGCCCGGGCGCCAGCGCGAGCAGGCCGTCGTCCGCGTTCCCGTCCCAGACCAGCGCGCCGCGCAGGCGCCCGACGCCGCGGCGGCGGCGCACCGCGTTCCCGCGGGAGTCCAGGACCTCGAAGGTCCAGGCGTCGTAGAGGGCGCGGATGTTCTCCGGCGACAGAGCCAGGAACGGCGGCGCCGGGAAGGGCGCGTCCAGGCGCGCGGCGTCGGGCGCCACCCGCACGCGCTCGGGCGGGGCCGGCGCGGCGCCGCGTCCCAGGCTCAGCGAGCCCAGGACCTCGTCGACCACCGGGGGCGTCGGCGACGGCGGCGGGACCGACACCGAGGGGCCGGAGGACTTGGCGCGGATCGTGATGGACTGGGAGATCACGGTCTCGCCGGCGGGCCGGGGCGCGGCGGCGGCGCGCGGGGCGGCCAGCAGGAGCAGCGGCAGGAGCGCGGGCGTCACGGCTTGACAGGCTCCACGGCCAGCGCGATGGACTTGGCTCCGGCGGCCTGGGCGGCGGCGATCAGGCGCTGGACGATCCGGTAGGAGACCGCGCGGTCGGCGCGCAGCAGGACGGGCGCGCGCGGCCGCCGCGCGACCTCGCGGCGCAGGTCCGGGACCAGCGCGTCCCAGGACGACGGCGCCGCGCGCACCGACAGGCTCCCGTCGCGCGCGAAGGTGACGGCGATGACCGGCTCCTGGTTGGGGACCTCCCGCGCGGGCGGGAGGTGCACGGGCAGGGCCGGATAGGACAGCAGGGGCGCGGTGACGAACAGGACCACCAGCAGGACCAGCGAGATGTCGATGACCGGGATGACGTTGACCTCGGTGGCCGGCTCGGGCTGGGTCTGCCCGGCGCGCAGGCGCAGGAGCGCGTAGCGGCGCGCCACCGTCAGCCTCCCCCCGCCGCGGGCGCGGACGGGTCGGCGACCTGGACCAGGGCCACGGACGAGGCGCCGCAGGCGCGGATCGCCTCCACGGCCGCGACGACGCGCCCGTTGGAGGCGTCCAGGTCCGGGGACAGGAAGACGCGGCGGTCGGGCCCCGGGGAGCGGCGGGCGAGCTCCGGGAGCAGCCAGGCGCGCAGCGCGGCGTCGCCGGAGAGGAGACGGCCGTCCTCCACGAAGTCGCCGGCCGGGGTCAGCCCCACCGCCAGCACCGCGAGCGGCGGCGCGGGTTGGAGCGGGTCCTCGCCCGGGATCGGGGCGCGGTCCGCCGTCTTGGCCGCCGCGGTCCGCAGCCGCAGCATCGCCTGGGACGCCATCGGCGACAGGGTCAGCACGATGATCAGCAGGACCAGCGACACGTCGGCCAGGGGCACGACGTTGACCTCGGCGATGGGCTCGGGCTCGTCGCGGCGCAGGTACGGGCTAGGCACGCGGCGTCTCCAGGAGCTCGGCCAGCTCGAGCACCCAGAGGTCGGCGGTGTTGAGCCGGTGGCGAGACTCCAGCGTGAAGTAGTTGTAGAGCAGCGCGGAGCAGACCGCCAGGCCGATGCCGAAGGCCGTGCAGACCAGCGCCTCGGAGATGCCGGCCGCGACCACCGCGGGCCCGCCCGCGCCGGCGGCCGCCAGGTCGTGGAAGGCGCGCATGATGCCCAGCACCGTGCCCATCAGGCCGATCAGCGGCGAGACGAAGCTGGCCGTGCCGAAGAGGCCGACGCGGCGGTTGAGGGCCATGGCCAGGCGCTGGCGGTGGACCTGGAAGGTCTCGACGAGGACCTCCGGGTCGGCGGTGCCTCGCGCCAGCAGGGCCGCCAGCGCCGCGCCCACCAGTCCGCGGTCCTGCCGCGCCAGCGCCAGCGCGGCGATCTTGTCCCCCTCCTCCAGGCGTCCGCGCACGCGCTCCCAGAGCGCCGTCGGCAGGCGCAGGCGCACCCAGTACGCGAACAGACGCTCCAGGGCCTGCGCCGCGACCAGGAACGAGAACACCAGCAGGATCGGGATCGCGACGCTGATGCGCATCAAGTCCGCGAGGCTCATCGGGGCCATACGCCCGCCAGTATAGCCGGGGGCCTCCGGGCCTGCAAGCCCGGCCTGACCGGCCTGCTCAAGGGGCGCCGGAGGCGGCCCGCCCGAGCAACTCCTTGCCGCCGGTGAGGGCTTCCAGGCGCTCGCGCGCGGTCTCGAAGCGCGCCGAGCCGCGCGGCGACTCGCGCAGGATCTCGGCGTAGAGCGGCGCCGCGTCGCGCGGCGCGCCGGCCAGCTCCAGCAGGAGGCCCAGGCGCAGGAGTCCGGCCAGGCGCGCCGGGTCGTCCTTGGGCGAGGCGCCCTTCAGGGCCTCGTAGGCGGCGCGGGCCTTGGCGCTCATCCCCAGGCGCTCGCGCAGCCGGCCCAAGGCGTAGAGGGCCTTGGTCCTCTCGGCGGGGCCGGTCGCGCGCTCGTAGTCGCGCGCGGCGGCCTCGTCGGCGCGCTCGGCCTCGCGGCGGCGGGCGGCCTCCCACCAGGCCCCGGAGGCCTGGGCGCGGCGCGGGTAGG
>JAJXTZ010000094.1 GCA_021783355.1 bacterium
CTCCGGGCTCGATCCTGCGCGCGCGCGCCGCCTGGGAACGTTTCTGGTCCGGGGCCGCGGCCCGCGACGCGGGCTCCGACCCCGTCCCCGTCTCCGCGCCGGCCCCGCGCCGGACCCTGGCTGCCGCCGCCCTGGCCCTGCCCCTGACGGGCCTGCACGCCGCGGCCGCGCACGCCCTCCCGCTGGCCGGGGGCGGCGCGGTCCTGGTCGGGACCTTCTTCGCCAACCGCTACGCGCGGCGCCTGATCGATCGGATCGCGGCCGCGCGCGGCTTGGACCGGGAGAAGACCGCCGCGGCTCGCCTCATGACGAGCGTCGCGCTGTGGACCGCGGCCACGGGCGGGGCCCTGCTGGCCGCCGGCGCCCCGCCGGCCGCCCTGGCCGCGGTGTTCGGCGCGGGCGGCACGATCGTGACCCTGGGCCTGCGCGATCTGGTGGGCAACGCCATCCAAGGCGTCAACTTCCTGGTCACGCGTCCCTTCGCCGTGGGCGACCGCGTCTCGGTCGCAGGAGAGACCGGCGTGGTCTCCGACGTGACCGTCACGAGCGTGATCCTGGCCCGGGACGGCGGCGGCCAGGTCAAGATCCGGCACGCGACCCTCGCCGCCACGGTCGTGACCTTGTTCGGCGACTATCGCGCCGTCGAGGACCGCGCCCTCCCCGTGGCCGCGCGCCCCCGCCTGCACGGGGTGGTGCGCTCCGTCTGGAGCGCGGTCGACCGGCGCTTCTGGCTGGGCGCGGCCTACGTGGCCGCGCTGGCCGCGGTCCCGCTGGTTTCGGCCCCCCTGACGGCCGCCGTGGGCCTGCCGGCGGCCGGCCTCGCCCTGAAGGCCGCCGGCTACGCGCTGGGCGCGGCGCTCGGCTTCCTGACCTGGCGGGCGGCGGCCACCCTGGGCCGCGCCGTGGACGCGGTGTCCGAGAGCAACGGCTGGCGCCCGGAGGCCCGCGTGGCCGCGCGCCTGGCCGTCCAGGCCCTGGCCTGGGCCGTCGGCGGGGGCGCGGCCCTGCGCGCGTTCGGCGCCTCGTGGACCATGCTCGGCGCCAGCCTCGGCGTCACCACGCTGGGCGTCGGCCTGGCCACCAACAACTTCTTCGGCGCCGTCGTCCAAGGCGCGCAGGTCCTCTTCACCAAGCCCTTCCGCATCGGTGACCGCGTCAAGGTCGGCGACACGGAGGGCGTCGTCGAGGACATGACCCTCTATCACGTCGTCGTCAAGCTGGACGAAGGCCGCCACGCGCTCGTGCCGTACGCCGTCGTGCGCGACGCGGCCCTCGTCGTCAACCCTGGAAACAACACGAAATGACCACCCCCCGCCGCGAGGACGTCCGCAACATCGCCATCATCGCCCACGTCGACCACGGCAAGACCACGCTCGTCGACGCCCTGCTCAAGTCCACCGGCGCCTTCACCGTGAAGGCCGACGAGGCGCAGGAGCAGGTCCTGGACTCCAACGACCTGGAGCGGGAGCGCGGCATCACGATCTTGGCCAAGAACACCTCGATCCGCTACAAGGACGTCACGATCAACATCGTGGACACCCCCGGCCACGCCGACTTCGGATCCGAGGTCGAGCGCATCCTGAAGATGGTGGACGGCGCGCTCCTCGTCGTCGACGCCGTCGAGGGGCCGATGCCGCAGACTCGCTTCGTCCTGCGCAAGGCTCTGGCGCTGGGCCTGCACCCGATCGTGGTCATCAACAAGATGGACCGCCCGCACATCCGGCCGCAGGAATCGCTGAACAAGGTCTTCGACCTGTTCATCGACCTGGGCGCCTCCGACCCGCAGATGGATTTCGCCACGGTCTACGCCGCCGGCAAGGCCGGCTGGGCCAGCTACGAGTCCGAGACCCCGGGCGCCGACATGACCCCGCTGTTGGACACCATCCTGCAGTCCGTCCCGGGCCCGAGCGTGGACCCCGAGAAGCCCCTGCAGATGCTGGTGACGATGCTGGACTACAGCTCCTACCTCGGCAAGATCGGCATCGGCCGCATCCAGAACGGGAGCATCGCCAAGAGCGCGACCGCGGCGCTGATCAAGGCGGAGGACGGCCGGGTCGTTCCCGGCAAGATCACGATGCTGCAGATGTACCAGGGCCTTCAGCGCGGCGACGTGGACAGCGCGAAGGCCGGCGACATCGTGGCCCTGGCGGGCCTGGAGACGATCAACGTCGGCGACACGGTCTCTTCGGTGGAGAACCCCCAGGCCCTGCCCCCGCTGGAGATCGACGAGCCGACCCTGTCCATGGAGTTCATGGTCAACAACAGCCCGTTCTCGGGGCGCGAGGGCAAGTTCGTGACCTCGCGGCACCTGCGCGAGCGGCTCCTCAAGGAACAGCAGGTCAACGTCGGCCTCAAGATCGAGGCGCTGGGCGGCGAGGGGCACTTCAAGGTCTCCGGCCGCGGCGAGCTGCACCTGTCGGTGCTCATCGAGACCATGCGCCGCGAGGGCTTCGAGCTGGCGGTGTCCCGTCCGCAGGTCATCTTCCGCGAGGTGGACGGCCGGCTCTGCGAGCCGATGGAGAACCTCGTCGTCGACCTCCCGGCCGACTACCAGGGCGCGGCGATCGAGGCCCTGGGCCGGCGCTCGGGCCAGTTGAAGAACATGGCCCCCGAGGGCCTGACCCGCTTGCGCCTGGAGTACGTGATCTCCTCGCGCGGGCTGATGGGCTTCAAGTCCGAGCTGATGGCGATGACGAAGGGCCAGGGCATGATGCACCACAGCTTTCACGGCTACGGCCCGAAGGGCTCCGATCCGGCGCCGCGCGCCAACGGCGTGCTGGTCGCCAAGGAGCAGGGGCGCACCACCGGCTACGCGCTGTCGAACCTGCAGGAGCGCTCAGAGTTCTTCCTGGGGCCCGGCGTGGACGTCTACGAGGGCATGATCGTGGGCACCAACTCGCGCCAGTCGGACATGATCGTCAACCCGTGCAAGGCCAAGGCGCTGACCAACATGCGCTCCAAGGCCTCCGACGACGCGATCCAGCTGGAGCCGCCCAAGATCCTGAGCCTGGAGCAGGCGCTGGAATTCATCGACGAGGACGAGCTCGTGGAGACCACGCCGCAGAGCATCCGCCTGCGCAAGAAGGTGCTCAACGCGTCGCTGCGCAAGCGCGCCGAGGAGAAGGCGGCCTAAGGCCGCTCAGTAGATCCAGCCCGGCACGCCCTGCGGACGCTCGCGGGGCACCGGGCGCGGGCGCTGGTACTCCTGCACGTCGGGCCTCTGCTGATTGAGGTCGGGGAGCTCCTCGTGCTCCGGCGCGGCCTCGATGAACGGCTGGCGCTGGCGGCCGCGGACCGAGGGCGGCACGCCGCCGAAACGGTAGCTCAGGGTCACGCGGTGCGCGTTGGCCAAGAGGTCGCCCAGATCCCAGGCGTAGTCGAAAAGGATGCGCCCCCGCCAGCGCAGGCCCACGCCCATCGTCAGGCCCCCCTGGTCCCCGCGGTTGAACTGGTAGCCCACGCGCAGGCCGTAGCGGCGCTGCCAGAAATATTCGACCCCGGCGTTGGCGTGCCAGACCCTCTCGTCAAGCACATACTCCCCGTCCGCCGCGGCGATCACGCTCTGGTCGGGGTTCGGGCCGCCCTGCCAGGAGACTCCCAACCGCGTGGCGGCCGGCAGCGGGTCGGCCTGGTCCACGTAGCGCAGCTTGCCGCCCAGGTTCAAGGCGGCCAGGCCGACGCTGATCCCCTGGTCTGGCGCGCGGACCAGGTAGCCGATGTTGGCCGCGTAGGCGGTGGCGTGGTAGCTCTCGGCCAGCGTCGAGCGCAGATACTCGCCGGAGACGCCCAGGAAATGGTCGAGCGAGACGGTCTGCCCGCCCAGCGGCAAGTCGGTCATGCCGACGCGTTCGGCGTAGCCGGCGGTGAGCACCATGTCGCTGCCCGCCGACAGGGACTGGCTGGAGGCCAGGGAGCCGTCGGGGTTGAGCTTGTTGTACTGGATGGTCCCGCTCTGGGACAGGAGGAGGCTGGCGCCGGCGCTGGTGTAGCCGTTGCCGGAGATGCCGGTGAAGGGGGTGGGGCCGGCGTAGGCCAGGTGCTGGAGCGAGGTCTCCCCCGCCCCGGCGATGTAGGTGAAGTCCGCCTCCTGCGCGTTGAGCCGCGCCAAGCCCGCCGGATTGTATTGCAGGGCCGTGGCGTCGGTGGCCACGCCCGTGAACGCGCCGCCCATGCCCAGCGCGCGCGCGCCCAGCGGGA
The DNA here is from genome assembly GCA_021783355.1 of bacterium. GTDB lineage: Bacteria > Elusimicrobiota > Elusimicrobia > UBA1565 > UBA9628 > GWA2-66-18. The sequence continues at coordinate 4,198 of JAJXTZ010000094.1, forward strand.
CCAGCAGGACCGGCGCCGCGGTCACGCCCGGGTTCGTCGCGGCGCGCGCGGAAGGCGCGGCGGCGGTCACCGCGAGCGCGAGCAGGACGGCGGGGACGCGGCGGTTCATCGGGTCATTTGACGACGACGATCTTCTGGGTCTTGTTCAAGCCGGGGCCCACGGCGCGCACGACATAGACGCCGCTGGCCACCGTGGAGCCCGCCAGGTTGCGGCCGTCCCAGTCCAGCGAGCCCTTGCCCGCCGAGACGGGGCCGTCGAAGAGCGTGGCCACGCGCTCGCCGGTCACCGTGTAGAGCGTGACGGTCAGGTTCCCGGTCCCGTCCACCGCGTAGCGGATGGTGGCCTTCTCGCCGCGCAAGGGGTTGAAGACGTTGTTGTAGGCGGCCAGGTCCGGGGAGGTCGCGCTCAGGTTGATGGCGTTGGAGAGGCCCAGCGAGGCCGTGCTGCCGTGCACGTCGTAGCCGAAGACCTCGAGATAGACGGTGCCCACCGCGGGGAAGCGCGCGGCGAAGCCCGGCACCAGGCGGACCCGCCCCGTCACGTAGCCGTGGGCGTTGTCGGAGGAGACCAGGTCCAGGTAGTCGCCGGTCTGGTGGGCGTCGTGGGTGCGGGTGGCCGGCATCGCGGCCAGCGACTGGTCGCGCAGGCGGGCGTAGGCGAAGCGCCAGTCCTGGTTGCTGACGAAGGTGGAGACGTTGACGGTGAAGCCGATCTCGTCGTTGTCGAAGGCGGCGCTGACGATGCCGCCGGACAGCGCGCCGGACTGCGGGTAGGACACGCTCAGGGCGTAAGGGGTCGCCGAGTGCACGCCGCTGTTGGAATAGTTCAGGGCCGTGCCGCCGACCACCTGCGCGTAGAGCAGTCCGCCGGACGGGTTGTTGTACTGGAGGACCACCTGCGAGGCGGTGGTCTGGCAGTCCCCGGCGTCGCAGATCCCGTCGATGGTGCCGAAGCCGTTGTACGGCGGCTCGGCGCCCGCGACCTGGTGGCGGGTGCGGTCGTAGAGCTTGAGCTGGTAGGCCTCGTAGAGGCCGCTGCCCACCGAAGGCAGGCTCAGGGTCAGCTGGACCAGCCCCGCGCCCGCGCCGAAGGAATAGAAGTCCTCGTCGGCGGCCGGGTTGATGGTGGCGGAGACGACGCCCAGCGTGCTGATGTCCACCGCGCTGCCGAAGCCGTCGTCGGGCTCGTAGGCGTCGCCGCCGGACTGGATCAGGCCGTGGGCGCCGAAGGCGGAGCCGATCTCCGCCTGCTCGGCGTTGGCCCCGCCGCAGGCCGCGACGGCGCCCATCGCGTCCACCTGGAGCATGGCCTGGTAGACCTCTTGGAAGCTCTCCGGGAAGAAGAGCAGGGACTGGAAGAGGAGCTGGTCGGCGCAGGCGCGACCCTGGTCGTGGCCCAGGCGCGTGATGGCCTCCCGGCGGATGTCCCAGAGGGCCTGCGAGTAGAACGGGCTGTCGTCGTGGATCTCGCCGGACCAGCAGGGGCCTTTGCCGGACTGGCCGCAGTTGAGGTCGTTGAGCTTGTAGGGCGGGGTCAGCGTGTCGTCGATCTGGCGCAGCCAGCAGGCGGAGCCCTGCAGGTTGGTGCAGACGTACTCGCCGATGGCCGGGTCGTCCAAGGAGCTGGCCGCGAAATAGTCCGCGTCGCCCTCGGAGATCGTCCCCGCCTGGCCGAAGTTCTGGATGGACCAGATCTTCTCCAGCACGTAATGGACGTACTCGTGGTGCGGCACCGTCGCGTCGTTGATGAACACGTCGGACGGCGCGGTGGCGCTCAGGTCGCCGAAGAAGAGGTCGTCGTAGTCCGGGTCGTAGAAGGCGTTGATCAGGTTGGGACCCGCGTGGGCCATCGCCACCACGGGTTTGTTCAGCGCCACCGCCCCGGAGGCGTCGGGGCCGTAGGTGGCGTTGGTGAAGTAATCGTGCATCTCGTTGAGCTGGTAGAACAGGGCGGCCTCGCCGCCCAGCCCCACCGAGGTGTCTGCGGTGGTCCAGGTGTGGCTGGACCCGGAGGCGCTGGTGGTGTCCGGGGCGCTGAGGGTCAGGTAGCTGGAGATCGCCACGTCGTAGCCGTTCTTCTGGCCGCTGGCGTTGGAGCGCAGGGCCAAGTGCATCAGGCGCCCGTGGACGGCGGCGCCGTTGAAGGCGCCGCGATTGCCGATGAAGCTGGCGATGGGGTGGTCGCTGCCGTCGTACTCGACGAGCTGGTCGTCGTCGGTGATGTCCCCGCCCTCCAGCGCGGACCCCGTGTAATCGCCGACCTGGAACGAGGAGAACACCGGCAGGAACTCCACCGCGTCGGGCGCGGCGCCGCTGAGATCGATCGTGGAGACGACGACGGCGTCGTTCGGGTACGGGTGCGGCGAGGAGACCGGCGTGGCGATGGTGCTCCAGATCCCGCCGCCGTTGTCGTAGTGGGCGCTGGGGCCGCGGAACTCGGAGACGCTGACATAGGGGCCCTGCAGGGACATGGAGACCTTGCCCGGGGCGGACGCGCAGAAGAAGCCGTCTCCGTAGGTCGCGTCGTGAGCGGTCACCGCCTGGGTCGGGGTTTTGCCCACGTACACGTACTGGTCGTTGAAGGGGCGCACCGTCGCTAGGCTCGTCGACGGGTCCACGGCGTAGACGCTGCCGCTGACCACGCCCGAGGTCACGCAGAGGGCGAAGCGGTCGATCTGGTACCGGAACAGGACCTGTCCGGTGAGGGCGTCCACGTAATAGCGCCACCCGCCGCCGGGTCCGTCGACGCGCATCTTCCACGACAGCCGGTCGGCGCCGGTGGCCTGCACCGGCACGATCGCCAGCGTCGGGGCCTCGCGGACGACGGCCCCGGCGCCCGCGTCGGCCGCGGCCGCGCCCTCGGCGGCGGCGGCAGAGACGGTCGGGGAGGTGGGGATGGCGCCGATGGGCTCGAAGGTGGAGTCCACGCCGATCACCGCGCCGCGGTCGTCCATGTGCACCTTCACCGCGGAGAACTCCACCGGGATGCCGTGGTAGTTCTGGCGGTACAGGACGTGCTCATGTCCGGTGCCGCGGACCACGCGCGAGGCTTTCAGGACGGACGGGTCCACGCCCAGCAGGGACTGATGGCTGTCCAGGAAGGAGCGCGCCGCGTCCTGCGGACGGCCGGGACGCGGGACGCCGCGCCCCCCGTGCAGGGACGACGGCAGGCCGGTGCGGGCGCTGAAGTCCATCCGCCAGCGGCCTCCGGACGCGGAATTGTACGACGCGAAGGCGCGGCGGGCCGAATCCGAGGGTCGGGCGGAGCCCCGGTCGAACGGCGAGCGGTTGAACCCGAAGCGCTTGGCGTCGGAGCGCTCGGCCCGCGTCGGCCGGATCGCGCGCGCCGGGAGGGCGGCGAGAAGCGCCAGCGACGCGCCCGCGGCGACGACGGCGAGGCGCCGCCTCACGGGGCCGCCGCCGGGCGACGCAGGCCGGCGATTAGGGCCGCCGCCGCCCGCGCGCGCACGCGCGAGTCGGGATCGGAGCGCATGGCGCCGGCCAGGAGGTCCCGCGCCTGGTCCCCGCGCGCGGCGCCGAGGACCTCGACGGCCAGGACCTTGAGGTCGGGATCCTTCTGCTGCAGGGTCAGATCCGCCAGGGAAAGGTCCACGGTCTCGCCGCGCGCGGCCAGGGCGGCCTCGGCGCGGAGCTGCACGGGCGCGGGCGGCGCCTGCGCGAGCAGGGCCTTCAGCGCGGCGGTCGAGGCGGGGTCGGCGCGCAGGGCGAGCGCGCGGACCGCCGAGGTGCGCACCCGTCCGCTGCCGTCCTTGAGCGCGGCGATCAGGACCTGCTCGGACGCGGTGTCGGAGAAGGCGCCCAGCGCCTCGGCGGCCTCGGCGCGCACCGACGAGGAGGAATCGTGCTCGGCGGCGGCGATCAACCCCGCCGCGTCCTCGCGGCCGATGACGCCCAGCGAGCGGGCCGCCGCGGCGCGCACGCCCTCGTCCGGGTCCTTGAGCGCGGCGACGAACTGGCCGGCGTCCCCCTCTCCCAGGCGCGCCAGCGCGGCGGCGGCGGCGTCGCGCACCTCGCCGGAGGGGTCGGCCAGGCGCCCCTTCAGGGCCTCGACGCCGGTCTGATGCCCGAGCTGGCCGAGCTTGAGGGCGGCGCGGGCGCGAGCCGCGTTGAACGCCATGCGGCGCAGTTCGTCGGCGGGGGTCCGGGCGGGCTCGGCGGGGACGGCCTTCATCTCGTCGATCAGGGCGAGGAGGCCGTCCACGTCGCCCAGGCGCACCAGCGAGGCGGCTGCGGCGATGCGCACGTCGGGATTGGCGTCCTTCAGCGCGCGCTTGAGGACCGGCACGGCGGCCCGGTTGCCCAGGCGGCCCCAGGCGGCCGCGGCGGAGGCGCGCGTCTCGGGATCGGGGTCCGCGGAGGCCTGGGACAGGACCTCCAGGGCTTCCCGTCCCAGTTTGGCCCGCTCCTCGGCCGCCGACGACGCGGCCGCCGCTTTGGGAGCGGCGGCGCGCGCGGTCGGGAGCAGCGCCGGACAGAGGGCCCACAGGAGCATGCCCGACGATGTTATCAGGGAAGCGTTACGGGAATATTTCACCGGCGCAGGGTGCAAGTGGTGGGCCCGCCAGGAATCGAACCCGGATCTCTTGGTTCGAAGCCAAGTGCTCTATCCGTTGAACTACGGGCCCTGAAGAGTGAGTCTACTACAATCGCGCGGGGCTTGGGCAGGCCGGGCGGTCAGGTCGCGCCGGGAGGAGAGGCGGCGGCGGGGGCGTTCTCACGGCGCGGCGCGGCTGGCCGCCCAGAGGCGGGCGTAGGCGCCGCCCTTGGCCAGGAGCTGGGCATGGGTCCCGGTCTCGACCACGCGGCCGCGGTCCATCACCACGATCATGTCGGCGCCCATCACCGTGGTCAGGTTGTGGGCGACCACCAGCGTGGTGGGCTTGGTCCCGGCCTCGCCGGTGGTCAGGCCGTCCAAGGTCTCCTGGATCTCGCGTTCGGTCTTCTTGTCCAGCGCGGAGGTGGCCTCGTCCAGGATCAGCAGGCGGGGCTTGCGCAGCAGCGCGCGCACGATGGCCACGCGCTGGCGCTGGCCGCCGGAGAGCTTGGCGCCGCCCTCGCCGACCTGCGTCTCGAGGCCGTCGGGGAACTGCTCGCGGTCGAAGACGAAGTCCGCCCGCGCGGCGCGGATCGCGGCGTCCAACTGCTGCGGCGTCGCGTCCGGGGAGCCGTAGGTCATGTTATAGCCCAAAGACGCGTCGAAGAGCCGGGTCTCCTGCGGGACCTTCGCGATGGCCGCGGCCACGCTGGCGCGCGTCGCCTTGTTCTCGTCGGCGCCGTCGATGAGCACGCGCCCTCCCTCGGGCACCCACAGGCCCTGCAGGAGCTTGAGCACCGTGCTCTTGCCCGAGCCCGACGCGCCCACCAGCGCGACGGTCTGACCGGGGGGCACCTTCAGCGAGAAATGATCCAGCAGGGGCGGGGCGTCCGGCGCGTAGCGGAAGGTGACGTCCTCGAAGTCCACCGCGCCGGGTCCCGGCGGCAGGGGCGCGGCGTCCGGGGCGTCGGCCAGGGCCGGGTCCTTCAGCCAGCCGCGCACGACCGCGGTCTCCCCGCGGGCCTGCTTGTAGTCCATCCACTTGGAGGTCAGCCCGTCGAAGGCCGCCTTCACGAAGCCCGCGTAGAAGGTCATCACCGCGATCTGGCCGACCGTCAGGCCCATCGCGAACGCGACGGCCCACGCCCCGGCGATGTAGATGAGCTGGCCGGTGAAGAAATCGGTCAGCGAGCTGGAGAGCATGTGGGAGTTGGCGCTGATGCGGGCCCCCTCCTCGCCGACCTCCGCGAGCGCGTGGGCCTTCTCGCGGTAGCGGGCCAGCTCGCGGTCCTCGCGGGCGAAGGTCTTGATCGTTTGGATCTGCTCCAGGGTCTCCTGCCCCCCGCGTCCCAGCTCGGCGCGGCGCAGGCCGAAGGTCTTGTAGAGCGCCTCCGACTTCTGGCCGTAGATCCCCGACAGGATGCCGAGGCCGGGGATCATGGCGAAAACCAGGAGACCGACCAGGAGGTTGGCGTGGAGGAGCAGGGCGGTGCTCGCCACCAGCATCAGCAGGTCGTTGAGGAGCGGCACGCGCACGTCCACGTTCTTCGTGACCAGGGCTTCGGAATCCTCGTTGAGGCGGCTGGCGAGGGCGGCGGACTCGTTGTTTAAGTGGAAGGACATCGGCTTGGCGTGCAGGCGCGCCATCAGCGCCTTGCGCGCGTCGCCGAGCGTCAGCGCGCGCAAGCGGGAGAGCAGCCACGACGACTGCCGCTGGGCGAACATCACGACGACGAAGGCCCCGGTGACGCCTGCCGCCAGGGGCCACAAGGCCGCCAGCGCGGAGTGGGCGGCGGCCGCGTCCAGAAAGCGGCCGAGGAGGTTGGAGGCCAGCAGGGAGAACGCGACCGAGACGATCAGCAGGGTGGACGCGGCGATCACCGCCCCGCGGCGCCGCGCGAGGAAGGGCCGGAACTCCGCGTCCCCGCGGAGGAAGTCCTTGAGGGACGACGCCGTCGCGGCGAGCCCCGCGCGCATCCGCGCCAGGCGGCCGGGCCGCTCGGCGGACGCGGGTCCGGCGG
>JAJXTZ010000003.1 GCA_021783355.1 bacterium
CCGGGCTCGCCCAGCGAGCGGCGGACCGCCAGCAGGTCGGCGCGCGTGCGCGCGGCGTAGTCCGCGTCGTCCAGGAAACGCGCGGCCTCCGCGGCGGCTCGCGCGGGCGTGGCCTCGCGCTGGATGAGTTCGGGCACGACGCCGCGGCCGGCCAGCAGGTTGGCCATCGCGATGTGGCGGACGCGGATCAGCGCGCGCGCGATCGCGTAAGTGGGCCAGGAGAGGCGGTAGACCACCACCATCGGCACGCCCAGCAGCGCGTTCTCGAGCGTCGCCGTGCCCGACGAGCACAGCGCGACGTCAAGCCGCCGTCGGAGGGCGTAATCGGACTCCCGCACGAGCTCCACGCCCTCCGGCGGCCGCCCGTACGCGGCGTCCTCCTGGCCCGATGCGGCGAACAGGAAGCCTCTCGCCCCCGGATGGGTCTTGCGCAGGCGCTCGAACGCGGCGTAGAAGACGGGCAAGTGCCGCCTCAACTCCGAGGCGCGGCTCCCCGGCAGGAGGCCGATCATCGGCGGCCGGCCCGGGGCCTTGGCGGCCGCGGGGGCCGGGATCAGGTCCAGCAGCGGGTGGCCGACGAACTCGACCGGCACCCCGGCCTTCTCGTAGAGGTCTTTCTCGAACGGGAAGATGACCAGCATCTTGCGCACCAGGCGCTTGAGCACCTTCACGCGGCCCGGCCGGCTGGCCCAGACCTGCGGGCTGACGAAGTAGAAGGCCGGGACGCCGGCGTCCTGGGCCAAGGAGAGCACGCGGCGGTTGAAGCCGTAGTAGTCCACGCAGACCAAGGCGTCCGGGCGGCGTTCGGCCAGGAAGGCCTTCAGGCGGCGGCGCAGGTCCAGCAGGAGCGGGACCTTCAGCGCGGGCTCCAGAAAGCCGGTCACGCCGCGCGAGGCCAGGTCTTCCAGGAACTCGTCGGCGACGGCGCGGCACAGAGGGCCGCCGACCGCGGCCGCGCGGGCCGAAGGGTCGCGGCGCTTGAGCGCCCGGATGAGGTTCGCGGCGTGGAGGTCCCCCGAGGGATCTCCGGCCACGACCAGCACGGTGGTCAACTTCGCAGGATGTCCTTGCCGACGGATTTGGCGAGCTTGCCCAGATCCTGGGCCCAGCTCGGCACCAGCGACCGGGAACCCGAGTGGCCGGAGAGCTGGTAGCGCTCCAATTCCTCGGAAATCTGCAGGGCCAGCTTCAACGCCTCGACGCCGCGCTCGCCGCTGGGCCAGGGCTTGCGGTTGTGCCGGATGCAGTCCAGGAAGTGGGTCTGCTCGTTGCGCAGCGGATCCACGGTGGTCAGCTTCGGCGTCAGGATCTCCACGTCCTTGAGGCTCTTGATGACCGCGGTCTTCTTGCGGTAGACCTTGAGCGCGGTCCCGCCGTAGTCGAGGGAGACGTAGGAGTCCTTTTGGAACGCGCGCAGCTTGCGGCTCTTTCCCAGCGAGATGCGGCTGGCGGTCAGGTCGGCGATGCAGCCCGTCTTGAAGCGCACGCGCACGTTGGCGATGTCCTCGTGGGAGCTGAGCAGGTGCGCGCCGAGCGCCTCCAGGCTCTCGACCTCCGAGCCCACCAGCGTCAGCAGGATGTCGAGGTCGTGGATCATCAGGTCGAGGACCACGCCGATGTGGCTCATGCGCGGGTCGTAGGGGCCGAGGCGCTCGACGGTGATGTAGCGCGGGTCGCGGATGTGGCGGACGGCCTCCAGGACCGCCGGGTTGAAGCGCTCGATGTGGCCGACCTGCAGGACGAGCTTCTTCGCCTCGGAGAGGGCCAGGAGATCGCGCGCCTCCTCCACGGAGGAGGCCAGCGGCTTCTCGATGAGGACGTGCGCGCCGGCCTCCAGGGCGGCCCGGCCGACCTCGTGGTGCAGCGGGGTGGGGACCGCGACGATCACCGCGTCCACGCGGCCCAGCACGTCCTTGTAGTCGCGGACCGCCACGGTGTTGGACTGCCAGGCCGCGAGCTGGGCCTTCCAGACGTTCGTGTCGCAGACCCCGACCAGGTCTACCTCGGGCGTCTTGCCCAGGAGCTTGGCGTGGTAGGTGCCCATCTTGCCGGCGCCGACGACGGCGACGCGGAGTTTCGAGGAGTCGGTCATGGCGGGGGTCCCTCCGGGGGGAAGCCGGCGACGGCGAGGCCGGCCGCGTCGGCCTCGGCGGCGAAGCGTTCGCGGTCGAACACGAGAGTGGCGCCGGCCTCGAGGGCCAGGGCCTTGACGCCCGCGGCCTTGAAGCGAGCGAGCGAGTCCAGCCCGACGACGGGCAGGTCGAAGCGAAAATCCTGGCGCGGCTTGGCGACCTTCACGACGACGAGCGCGGGCGCGCGGCCGTTGGCGCGGGCGAGCTCCGAGGCGCGGGCGACGCAGGCGTCGGTGCCCTCCATGCCTTCGACGGCGACGACCGCCCCGTCCTGGGCCACGACGGTCTGGCCGATGTCGAAGCCGGCCACGGCCTTGGCCGCCCGCCAGCCCAGCGCGGCGTCGGCGAGCTGGTCCTTGGCGAAGGCGCGCGCGGTGAGCGCGCCGATGGGGGCGAGCAGGTGCTCCAGGTAGAGCGCCGAGGAGACGAACTCCAGGCCGTCCTTGGCGAACTCGTCGACGACGGCCTTCAGGATCGTGTCGGTGCGCTTGTCCTTCAGCGTCAACAGGAGCTTTGCCGCGCGCCAGTCGGGCAGGACCCCTCCGAAGAGCGACACGTGCTGGACCTTGCCGGCCATCACGACCTTGCGCACGCCGGCGTCCTTGAGGGCTCTGATCGGCGCGTCGATCTGGCCCAGCTTGAACCAGCTCAGGCCTCCGGCGACGGATTCGAGCGCCGGATCCGTCACGCCCGGGATGCCGAGCGCCACGACGGGCACGCCCCGGCGCCGCGCCTCCTCCGCCACGAGGATCGGGAAGCGCCCCGAGCCCGCGACGAGGCCGAGCGGCTCCATCAGAGGGTCGTCCGCATGCGCCGCTAGACCGAGGCTTCCTCGAGCTGGGACGCGCCGGCGGCCGGCCGCATCACGCCGCGCTTGCCCGCGGTCTCGATGAACCCGATCCACTCGGACACCTCGGCGCAGGGCGACGAGGACTTCAGTCGCGCGAGGGCGTCCTGCATGGCCATCCCGGAGAGGAACAGGGTCTTGTAGGCGTCCTTGACGGCGGACACGGCATCGCGCGAGAAGCCGCCGCGGCGCATCCCGAGGAGGTTCAGGCCGCGCAGGACCGCGCGGTCGCCCTGGCAGGTGCCGAAGGGCAGGACGTCCTGGCCGACCATCGAGCCGCCGCCGAGCATCGCGTAGCGCCCGATGCGCACGTACTGGTGGACGGCGGCCAGGCCGCCCAGGACAGCGTACGCGCCGACGTGGACGTGGCCGGCGAGGGCCACGGAGTTGACCAGGATCGCGCCGTCGCCGACCTCGCAGTCGTGGGCGACGTGCGAGTACGCCATGAATAGGCAGCCCGAGCCGATCTTGGTCAGGCCCCCGCCCTGGGCGGTGCCGCGGTTCATCGTCACGCACTCGCGGACCACGCACTTGTCGCCCATCACCAGGCGGGTCTTCTCGCCCGCGTACTTCAAGTCCTGCGGAGCGGTGCCGACGAAGCAGCCCGGGTGGAGGATGACGTCGGCGCCGAGCGTCGCGTGCTCGACGACGGCGTGCGCGCCCACCTTGGTGCGCGCTCCGATCACGGCCTCCGGTCCGACGATCGCGCCGGGCCCGATCTCGGCGGACGGGTCGATTCGGGCGGTCTTGTCGACGACGGCGGTTGGATGGATGGCCATGGGGTCAGCTCTGGACCTTGTCCACCAGCGCGAAGGTCATCGTGGCCTCGGCGGCGAGCTTGCCGTCCACATACGCTTCGCCGCGGAACTTGCCGGCGCGGCCCAGGCGCAGGATCTCGATGTGGTGCTTAAGCACGCAGCCGGGCAGGACGGGGCTTCGGAACTTGGCCTCGTCGATGCCCATGAAGAAGGCGACCTTGCCCTCGATGCCGCCCTTGGAGAGCAGCATCGCGCAGGCGGTCTGCGCCATCGACTCCACGATCAGCACGCCCGGCATCACCGGCTGGCCGGGGAAGTGGCCCTCGAAGAAGTGCTCGTTGGCGGTCACCATCTTGGTGCCGACGCAGTACTTGTCCTCCTGGATCACGTCGATCTTGTCGACGAGCAGGAACGGGTAGCGGTGCGGGATTGCCTTCTTGACGCCGGCTGTGTCCAGCGAGCGGACGGGGGCGGCGGCGAACGGATTCGTGGTCGCGGTGGTGTCGGTGCTCATTTCGCCTCCAGGATTCGGGTTTTGGACTTGCGCAGCTTCTTGGCGGCCTCGTCGAGGCGCTTGGCGAACTCGACGTTGTGCGCGTGGCCGAGGCGCTCGGCCTCGATGCGCATCTTGAAGAGCGGGCGGCCGATCAGCGTCAGGTCGCCGATCAGATCCAGCATCTTATGGCGGACGAATTCGTCGGCGTAGCGCAGGCCCTCGGAGTTCGTGTGGAAGGTGTCCTTGCCGATCACGATCGCGTTGTCGAGGGAGCCGCCCTGCGCGAGGCCCTGTGACTTCAAGTAGGCGACCTCGTGCTCGAAGCAGAAGGTGCGGGCGCGGGCCACCTCGGCCAGGTAGCTCTCTCGGTCGACCGTCATTGACAGCGACATCTTCGGCATCATCGGGTGATCGTGGATCAGGGTCGCGACGATCTCGAACTTGTCGGATGGGACCGCGCGGTAGCGAGCGCCGTCCTTGGCTTCGTAGGCCACCTCGTGCGGCAGGTGCAGCCAGCGCTTCGGCGCGTCCAGGTCGGTCAGGCCCGCGCGCAGCAGGGCCTCCACGAACGGCAGCGCCGAGCCGTCCATGATCGGGGGCTCGTTGGCGGAGACGAGCACGTCCAGGTTGTCGATCCCGAGGCCGGTGCAGGCGGAGAGCACGTGCTCGACGGTGTGGACCTTGGCGTCGCCGAGGCCCAGGTTCGTCCCGCGCACGGTGGTCACGACGAAGCCGAGGCGGGCCGGGATCATAGGGATGCCGGGCAGGTCCGAGCGGAAGAAGCGGATGCCGGTGTTGGCCGGGGCGGGGCGGAAGACGAGCGCGGACTTGTTGCCGGTGTGGAGGCCGACGCCGTCGAGAGCGACCTCCTCCTTGATGGTGGTCTGCAGGGGGTGCTGGTTCATCGAGCCTTCTCCTGGGGGGCGGCCTCGCCGCCCGTCCCGAGCTTCTTTTCCAACGCCTTCAGGCGCTCGACGATCTCCGGGAGCCTCCCGTAGAGCGCCTGCAGCTTGAAGGCCTCGCGGTGAGGGCGGCCGGGAGAACCGAAGAGGGTGGTGCGCGGGGGCACGTCGCTCATCACGCCGGTCTGGGCCGTGATGATCGCGCCGTCGCCGATGGTCAGGTGACCGGCGACGCCGGCCTGCCCGGCCAGGATCACGTTGTTGCCCACGGTCGTGGAGCCGGCGATGCCGGTCTGCGAAACGACGAGGCAGTCGCGGCCGATCTTCGCGTTGTGTCCGAGCTGGACCAGGTTGTCGATCTTGGCGCCGGGCCCGATCACCGTGGAGCCGAGGGTCGCGCGGTCGATGGTCACGTTGGCGCCGATCTCGACGTCGTCGTTGATCACCACGTTGCCGATCTGGGGGATCTTCGTGTGGCGGCCCGTCTTGCGGTCGGTGGTGAAGCCGAACCCGTCGGAGCCGATCACCGTGCCGGAGTGGACGATCGCGCGGGCGCCGAGCACGCACTCCTCGCGCACGACGACCTGTGGGTAGAGGAGCGCGTCGCGCCCGATCTTGGCGCCGCGGCCGACATAGACCTGGGGCAGCAGGGTCGCGCCGTCTCCGATCTCCGCTCCAGCCTCGACGACGCAGAAGTCGCCGACGCGCACGCCCTTGCCGAGGCGCGCTCCAGGGTGGACGGAGGCCTTCGCGCTGATCCCCGCGGGGATCTCGGCGCGCTGGGCGGCGTCCACCAGGCCCAGCAGGACCGCGAAGGCGGCCTGGGGGTCCGCCACGACGACTTTGGCCTTGGCCGCGCACGGGGCGTCGGCCGCCTGGGGCGGGACCAGCAGGCAGCCCGCGGGGACCTGCGCGGCGGCGGCCGCGTACTTCATGTTGTGCAGGGAGGCGGCGTCCTTCGGGCCGGCCCCGGCGACCTCGCTGACGGCCTCGATCACGAGGCTCTTGTCGCCGACGACGCGGCCGCCCACCAGCGCGGCGATCTCGGCGACGGTCTTGGGCTCGGGAAGCGGCATCATGGCGCGGGGCTCCGTTCCAGTTCGGCGAGGACCTTGTCGGTCAGGTCCATCGCGGGATGTCCGTAGAGCAGAGACGATTTGTCGATGACGACGCTGACGCCCTCGCGCTTGGCGACCGCGCCGATGGCGCGGTAAAGGCGGGCGAGGACGCGGTCGGTCTTGCGTCCCTCGGCGGCGAGGAGATCCTTGTCGGCGCCGTCGTGGACCTGCGAGAGCTCGGTCTCCTTGGAGGCGATCTCCGCCTGCAGGGCCAGGATCTTGGCGTCGAGCGCGAGGAGCTGGTCGGCTTTGCCCTTCGGGGGGGCGGAGGCCGCGGGCGACGCGGCCGCGGCGCTGGAGACGGCGACGGGCGCCGCGGCGGCGGGCGCCGTCGCGCTGGACGCGGACGGGGGCGCCATCGGCGCGGAGACGTCCGGGGTCATCCCCGGGAGGGCGAGGGCGCCGGTGGAGAGCGCGAGGGCGGGCGCGGAGGAGGCGGCGACGGCGTCGGGCGCGGCGGGCGTGGAGACGGACACATCTGCGGGAGCGGGCGCGGCGGCGGTGGAGGCGGCGATGGGAGCCGGAGCGGCCGGGACGGCCGGGGTCTCCGGGGCCGCGGCCAGGGCCGCGCGCTCGGCGCGGGAGGCGTCCAGCTCGCGCCCGAGTTTCAAGAGCTCGGCCTTGCGCAGGTTGACGCGCTCCTCGGCCTGGCGGATCAAGTCTTGAAAGCCCTCCTTGGCCTTCTGGGCGTCGGGACTGGAGTCGAAGAGGCGCTGCATGTCCACGAAGCCGACGCTGCCGCTCTCGGCGCGGTTCTCCTCCAGGGAGAGCTCGATGGCGCGCACCGGGGCGGCCAGGAGCAGGACGGCGAAGGCGGCGAGGATCGTTTTCATCAGAAGAGAGGACCGAGGCCGAAGTTGATCTGGTAGAGCTTCTCGCCCGGGCGGTGATTGAGGCCGTAGCCGTAGTCGAGGCGGATGGGGAAGGCGGGCGTCACGAAGCGCAAGCCCAGGCCGACGTCCGACTTGAGGTCCCGGGTGTCTCCGCCCATGCGCAAGGTCATGTCGCCGGGCGTGTTCCAGGCGCCGCCGATGTCGAAGAACGCGACCAGCTTGACGATGCTGCGGTGGTGCTCGCGCGCGAGCGGGGCGCCGAACTCGAGGTTGGCGACATCGTAGATCGTGCCGCCGTTCGGGAAGCCGGCCTCTCCGGACGGGGAGTAGCCGCGCAGGGAGTCCTGCCCGCCGATGTAGAAGCGGTCCTGGACCGCCACGCTCTTGGAGCGGCCGAACTCGGTGATGTAGCCGCCGCGGTTGAACATCGACAGCACGAACGGCCACTCGCCCCAGTTGAACATCGTCCAATGGGCCTGGTTCGACACGTATGGCTTGAAGAAGTCGATGTCGCCCATCAGCGGGCCGCCGGACAGCTGGACCCCGATGGAGTTGCGCGTGCCGTGGGTCGGGTCCCAGATGCTGTCGCGGGTGTCGCGCGCCAGCTCCGCGCCGAGCAGGGATTGGACGCTGGTCCCGGGCGTCAGCGCGCCCTGGAAGTCGACGTTCGGGTCGATGCCGTCGATGGCGATCTTCTGCAGGGTGTAGGTGAAGTTCAGCTGGTACTTGTCGTCCTGGAAGCGGGGCCCGACGCGGATGCTGCCGCCGGTCCGGTGCTCGGTGTAGGCGGCCAGGTCGCCCTGGAACGGGTTGATGCGGCGGGTGTGGAACGCGTCGAAGCCGAGGCTGATGGGCTTGTCGTCCACCCAGGGGGTGGTCCAGCTCACCGAGTAGTCCTGCACGCGCTTGCCGAACGACCACTGCAGGGACACGCGCTGGGCGCGGCCCAGGAAGTTCAGGTGCTGGACGGACAGGGTGCCGATCAGTCCGTCGATGGACGAGTAGGCCGCGCCGGCGGTCAGCATGCCGGGCTTGCCCTCGGTCACGTCGAAGTCCATGTCCACCTTGTTCGGGTCCTCGGCGGACGGCTGGAGGTCCACGTTGACCTCGTCCATGAAGCCCAGGTTCATGATCTTCTCGCGGCTCTTGCGCACGCGCGCGGCCGAGAAGCGCTCGCCGGGCTTGACGATGATCTCGCGCTTGATCACGTAGGTCTTGGTGGCCTTGTTGCCGTCCACGTCCACGTGGTCCACATAGGAGACCGGGCCCTCGACGATGTCGAAGCGCACGTTCATGCGGTCGGTCTTGGGATCGAACGACTTCTCGGGGATCACGCGGGCGCGCAGCCGTCCCACGTCGGCGTAGAGCTCTTGGACCGAGCGGATGGTGTCGTCGAACTGGCCCTGGTTGAAGACCTTGCCCGGCCGGTAGTCGACCGCGTGGTAGAGCTCGGAGGAGGTCAGGACCAGGTACCCGGAAAAAGTGGTCTCGCCGAACCGGTACGAGCGGCCCTCGTCGACGCCGAGGGCGATCGAGATCCGGGACTTGTCGGGAGAGAGGGTCACAAGCGGCGTGCTCACGCGCACGTCCAGATAGCCGTTGTTCTTGTACTCGTCCACGATCTTCTGGACGTCCTCGTCCAGGTCCTTCTGGACGTAGACCTTCTTGTAGCGGTTCTTCATCAGCCCCAGCAGCTTCTTGGGCTTGAAGGCCTTGACTCCGGAGATCTCGACCAGGGAGATGCGGGACTTGGGGCCTTCCTGGATCTTGAAGGTCAGGTCCGCCTTCGACGCCGCGGTGTCGATCGAGACCGAGAAGTCCACCGTCGCGTCCAGGAAGCCCCTCTCGCGGTACTTGTCCACCAGCTTCTGGCGCGCCTCGTCGGCCTTGAACTGGTCGTACGGGTCGTATTCCTTGATGGAGATCGCGTCGGCCAGGACGCCTTTGGAGATGCCCTTCTCGCCCTCGAAGAGGATCTTGCGCAGGATCGGCTTCTCCTTGACCATGAAGGTCAGGCGCACCTCGCGGTCGGTGCCGGCGGTCTTGAGGAGGCGCTCGGGAACGGGCTTGTCCAGCAGGGTGAGCTCGGCGCCCACGCGCTCGAATTGGCCCAAGCCGAGCAAGGATTGGATGTCGCGGTCGAGGTCCGGCCGGTCGTAGAGGTCGCCTTTGCGGGCCTTGATCTGTCCCCGGATCGTGGACATGCGCACGTTCTTGAGGCCTTTGGCGTCGATGTCGCCCAGCACCCAGGGGCGGGGCACGATCCCGGCGGGCAGGCTCTGCGGCGCGGGCGGCGACCAGGGCGCCGTGGACAGCCCGGGGAGGGCGGCGGGGGCGGAGGACATGGACGGCGCGCCCGCGAAAGCGGAGGTCGAGGCCGCGGGCGGGGCCGCGTCCGGGACCGGCCCCGACGAGACCGTCTGGGCTGAAGCCGAAGACGCCAAAACCACCGCGGCGAGAGCGCTCATGAGGAGCCTTTTCACCGGAAGCTGGAGTATATCAAATCGGACGGCGTCCGAGCGGAAAAGAGGAGGGCCCCTTGCGGGGCCCGCCTTTCCTTATAACTTCACTGATGGCGGCGGACGGCCGGACTCAGCGCGCCGATTTGGCCAGGGACTTCTTCTTCGCCGCCGGCTTGGGGGCCGCCGCCGTCACCGGAGTCCCCTTCTCGGCGTCGTAGTAATCCAGGCCGGAGTGGTCCAGGACTTCCTCCCCCATGAGGATGCGCAGGGTGTTCTTGAGCTTCATCTGCTGGATGAACAGGTCGTGCTCGGGCAGCAGGTCCTCGCGGCATTGCGGGGACTTGAAGAAGAAGGACAGCCACTCCTGGATCCCCTTGAGCCCCGCGCGCTTGGCCAGGTCCAGGAAGAGGACCAGGTCCATCGCGATGGGCGCCGCCAGGATGGAGTCCCGGCAGAGGAAGTTGATCTTGATCTGCATCGGCATGTCCATCCAGCCGCGGATGTCGATGTTGTCCCAGCCTTCCTTGGCGTCGCCGCGGGGCGGGTAATAGTCGATGCGGACCTTGTGGTGGAACTTGCCGTAGAGGTCCGGGTAGCGGCCGGGCTCCAGGATGGTGTCGAGCACCGACATCTTGCTCTTCTCCTTGGTCTTGAAGGAGCCCGGGTCGTCGAGGACCTCGCCATCCCGGTTGCCCAGGATGTTGGTCGAGTACCAGCCGGTCAGCCCCAGCATGCGGGCCTTCAGCATCGGCGCGATCGTGGTCTTCATCAGGGTCTGGCCGGTCTTGAAGTCCTTGCCGCAGATGGGGGAGCCGGTCTGCTCGGCCAGTTCCACCAGGGCCGGCACGTCGGCCGACAGGTTCGGCGCCCCGTTGCCGTACGCGATGCCCGACTTGATGGCCGCGTACGCGTAGATCATCGACGGCGGGATCGCGGGGTCGGAGTCCTTGAGGCCGCGCTCGAGGGCCTCGACATCCTCATGGCAGGCCGCGTGCTCGGGCAGGATCTCGGTGGACCCGCACCACAGCATCACGACGCGGTCGCAGCCGTTCTTCTTCTTGAACGACTCGATGTCGGCGATCACCTGCTGCGCGAGGTCCCACTTGGACTTGCCCGTCTTCGCGTGCGTGGCCTTCAGGTTCTTCAGGTACGCGGGGTCGAACACGGCCTTCATCGGCTTGACGGCTTCCAGCTCCTTGCGGACCGGAGCCAGACGGTGCTCGTCGAGGACGCCGGCCTTGAGCGCGGCCGTCCACATGTCGTCGGGGAACAGGTCCCAGCCGCCGAAGACCAAGGAGTCGATCGAGGCCAGCGGCACGAAATCCTTGATCAGCGGCGAGCGGTTCTCGTAGCGCTTGCCGAGACGGATGGTCTGCAGCTGGGTGACGGAGCCCACGGGCTTGCCGAGACCCTTCTTGACGAGCTCCACGCCCGCGATGAAAGTGCTGGAGACCGCCCCCATGCCCGGGAGCAGGACGCCGAGCTTTCCTTTAGCGGGCGGGATGCGGTTGTCGTGCTTGTTCATGTTCGTTGACTCTCCTGAGGTACAGCATGATCCCGAAATAGAGCAGCCCGCCGATCGCCGCGGCCCACAGGAACTCGTAGACGCAGTCCACGAAGGCGAGGAAAACCAGAAGATAGATGAAGTCGCGCTGGGCGAGCATGTTCTCGAGGCGGGCCAGCCGGGTCTCGAAGCCGCCGAGCGCGGGCTCCTCGGTGACGCCGGCCTCCGAGCGCGCGCCCGCGGCGCGGAGGGCCAGGCGGTGGCTCCAGGCGGTCCAGGCGGAGACGAAGACGCCGAGGTCGGCCACGGCGGCCAGCGCCAGCGTGTGCGGGCCGTTGCGGCCGAGCCAGAAGCCGACGCCCAGGCAGGTGAAGAGCGCGAGGTGGACGACGTTGTCGCCCCAGAAGTCGAGGTCGCTGCCCAGCGGGCTCTCTTGGAAGCGAACGCGGGCCAGCTCCCCGTCGCAGCCGTCCAGCACGGAGTGCAGCCAGACCAGCAGGGCGCCCGGCACGTACCACGCGCGCGACGGGCCCAGGAACAGGGCGGCCCCGATCAGGCCGAGCAGGGTGCTGAAGACCGTCATCGCGTTGGGGGTCACGCCGGTGTCGAGGAGGAGGCGCGAGACGGACAGCGAGATGTGACGGTCGAAGTTGCGGGCCATGAAGCCGTCCTGGCTCTTGGGGCCGGTGGCCATCAGCCAATCCACCGTCTCCTCCCCGCCGACCGGAGCCTCCAGGCGCCGGTAGGTCCCGGGGGCCAGGACCTGCTTGGACCGGGTCGTGCTCTCGTCGCGGGAGACGACCGCCTGGATCACGCCGAGGCCCGCGTCGTCCTCGTAGGAGACCGACTGGCCGAAGGACTGGCGCGCGACGTGGGCGAGGGCGTCCACGCGCACGAAATGGTCGCCGGAGAGTCCCAGGTAGGGCGGCTCGCAGGCGACGAGCGCGTCGCCGTCCCGGGACACCCAATGCACCGTCAGGCCGGGCGGCACGCGCAGGCCGGCGCGCAGGGCGGGGTCGGGCTCGTGGGTGCCGACCCAGACGCTCGTGATCCCGGCGCGCGCGGCGGTGAAGAGCTGGCGCTCGAGCACGCCGAGGCCGCCCGCCTTCAGCCACATCAGGGACGGGTGGGGGACCCAGAGGATCGCGCGCGGGATGCGCGCCGGGGCCGCGGCCTCAGGCATGGGCCGCCTCCCGCGCGCCGTAGGCCGCGCGGATCGTCTCCAGGCAGAAGCCGGCCTCGTCGAGATTGGCGCCGCGGTCCGCGCCGGCGCACTCGGCCGCGAAGGCGGGCCACATCGCCGCCAGCCAGTCGGGGTGGGCGGACCCTCCCGAGAGCCTCTCCGGGAAGCGGACCGTCTCCTCGTGCCCGCCGGAGCGCAGGATCAGCTCGTCGTCGCGCAATTCGGCGGCTCCCTTCTCGCCGACGACCAGCGCGGAGTTCGAGCGTTCGGCGGCCTTCCAGGTGAGGAAGATCGTGCCGCTCGCGCCGGGCGCTTCGAGCAGGACCGTCGCGGTCTCGTCGACGGAGTCCGCGGGGGTCAGGACGGCCGAGGACAGGCGGGCCCCGGCCCCCAGCAGGCGCCGCATCAAATACAGATTGTGCCAGCCGTGGTCCACCAGGATGCCGCCCCCGGCCACCGCCGGGTCCTTGCGCCAGTCCCCGGGCAGCGCCGAGACCGACGGCCGCGTGCGCAGGACGCGGATCTCGGCGTGGCGCACCGCGCCGAGGGCGCCGGAGGCCGCGGTCTTGAGCAGGAGCGACCACTGCGGAGAATGGGCCCAGTTGTTGACCGAGTAGGCGCAGACGCCGCGCTTGGCGGCCTCGGCGCGGATGGCGGCGTACGCCTCCGGGTCCAGAGTCAGCGGCTTCTCGCAGAGGACGTGCAGCCGCGCCTTGAGCCCGTCCAGCACGGCGCCGGCGTGGAACGACGGCGGGGTGGCGACGATCAGGGCTTCCAGGCCCTTCTCCTTGGACAGGAGGTCCTTGTGGCCGGCGTGGACGCGGACTCCGGGCAGGAGCTTGGCCGCCGCCTGGCGGCGCGATTCCGTCGCCTCGGCGACCGCGACGATCTCGACCCCGAGCCCGCGCAGGGCGGGCAGATGGGCGTGCTCGGCGATCGCTCCGAAACCGACGAGGCCGACGCGGCGGGGACCGCTCAGAGGCCGCGCCTCCGGCTCACGGCGTCGAGGGACTCGTCGAGAAGGGCCAGGCCCTTCAGGGCGTCCGTCTCGGAGATCACCAGCGGGGGGTTGATGCGCAGCGACGGGTTGTAGGCCATCGTGAGGACGCCGCGCTTGAGGCCCTCCTCGAAGATCTCGCGGCAGACCGCCTTGTCGAGCGGCTTGCCGTCCTTCGGGTTCACCAGGTCCACGCCGATCATCAGGCCTCGGCCGCGGACCGAGCCGATCGCCGGGCGCTTCGCCTTCATCTCGGTCAGGCGCTTGAGCATCGCGGCGCCGACCTTGGCGGCGTTGTCGACGAGCTTGTCGCGCAGGATCACCTGCAGCGTCGCGTCGCAGGCGGCGGAGGCCAGCGGGTTGCCGCCGTAGCTCGACGAGGAGCCCGAGGGGTTCGCCCAGGGCTTGGCGGAGGCGAGCTCGGTCGAGGCGACGACGCCGGAGACGGGGAAGCCCCCGCCGAAGCCCTTGCCGATCGTCATCATGTCGGGGATCACTCCCTCGTGGTCGCAGCCGAACATCTTCCCGGTGCGGCCGAAGCCGGTGATCATCTCGTCGGAGACGAACACGGCGCCGATCTCCTTGGCGAGCTCACGCACGCCCTTGAAGAAGCCGGCCGGCGGGATCACGTTGCCGTTGGTGCCTTGGACCGGCTCCATGATGACCGCGGCGACCTGTCCGGTGGTCTCGCGCTTGATCTTCTCGCGCAGGAACTCCAGGCAGTGCGCGCCGCAGTCGTGCTCGCCCTTGGTCCCCAGCGGGCACTTGCGCGCGTCGGGGTACGGGGACAGGTGCAGGCCCGGCATCATCGCGCCGTAGTTGTTCTTGAAGCCGTCGTTCAGGAGGCCCATGACGCCCATCGTCTTGCCGTGGAAGCCGCCCCAGAACCCGATCACCTCGTACTTGCCGGTCTTGGACTTGGCCAGGCGCAGAGCGGCCTCGACGGCCTCGGCGCCGGAGCTGTAGAGCTGGCAGCGGTCGAGCCCCTTCGGGGTCACCGAGGCCAAGGTCTTCAGGAAGTTCAGGCGGTGCGCCGAGGTGAAGGAGCCCACCGCGGTCTTGGCGGCCTGCTCGGCGACGGCCTTGGCCCAGTCCGGGTGGCCGTAGCCCAGCGACGCCACGCCGATGCCGGCGACGAGGTCCAGGTAGGTCTTGCCGTCCAGGTCGCGGATCGTCGCGCCGGAGCCGGACTCGACGGCGATCTGCGCGTAGAGCGCGATCGTCTGCAGACCGGGGGCGATATACCCCTGCTCCTCGTCGAACAGGGCCTTCGATTTGGGTCCGGCGGAATAAGGCGTCTCGGCGAGAGTCTGCGGGGTCATGGTCAGGCCTTCCTTGCGGCCGCCTGGCGCAGGCGGGCGCGCAGGCGGCGGGCGATCTGGACCGAGGCCTCGGCGCGCACGCGCGCGAAGCTCGGCCACGAGTTGATGTCGATGATATAAATCTTTCCATCGGGAGCGACGATCGCGTCGCCGCCGTAGACCTCCAGGCGGACGCACGAAGCGGCGAGCTCCGCCTGCGAGGCCAGGTCCTCCACCTCGAACGGCAGGCGGCGGGCGACGGAGGGGTCGTGATAGAACCAGGTGAACCACTGGCCCGGGCCGACGCCGTAGAACTTGATCAGGTCGCCGTCGATGTGGCGCTGAACGGCCATGTCCTTGATCTCGCGGCTCTCGAACTCGCGGCGGATCTCCCGCGCCTCGTCCCAGTCGGGCGCGAAGACGACGTCGTGAGTGCAGGTGTTGTGCACGTCGCCGCGCTTGAGCCACCAGCCGCCCTCGGCGTCGAAGGCCGGGGGGCGGGCGTTGGCGTCGGCGGAGGTGCGCCGCACCTCGGTCGCGGGGTAGGACAGGCCGGGGGTCGCGGCGAAGGACTCCAGCATCCGGGTGCGGTAGCAGCCCAGGACCGAGTCCGCCGGGTTGACGAAGACGGCCCCGGTCTTGGGCTCCAGGGTCTTGAGCCGCATCAGGCGGGGGTAGGTCTCGCACATCGGCACGATGATGTCGAATCCGGCCAGGTCGGCCCCGTCGAACGCCTCCGGGGTCATCAGGACCGTCTCGGTCTTCAGGATCGAGAGCTGGTCCATCACGGCCTTGAGGATCAGGGCGTCGTCCGTCTCGCGGTTGGGCGAGTTCTGGACCTCACGGAAGATTCCGAGCGCTTTCATCGTGTCTTCTCCGTCGCCAGGTAGGCGTCCGCGGCCGCCACGTCCTCCGGGCGGTCCACGTCCAGCGTCTTGGACAACGCGACTCCGGCCACGCGCGTCCCCGAGGAGACGAGCGCGCGCCAGAAGTCGCGCAGCCGGCCGTGCGCCGCGGCCTCGGGGAGGCGCGCGGCGGCGGCGCGGGTCAGGTAGTAGAGCCCGCCGGTCACGCGGCGGCGGGTGCGGGCGTCGTCGCCCACGGCGGTCACCAATCCGGCCTCGTCGAGGTCCGCCCAGAGGGGCTTCTCGTCGTCGACGTGGTCCGTCAGGGCCAGGCCGGCCTCGGCGCGCGCGGCGCGGCACTCGTCCCAGAAGCGCCGGACGTCGGTGGCGGGCAGCAGAGCGTCCGCGGTGCTGACCATGAAATCGTCGCCGCGCTCGGCCAGGCGCCGCGAGACCAGGCGGAAGCTCTCGAACGACGAGGCGGTGTCGGCGCTGACGAAGTCGAAGGCGAGGTCCGGGAAGGCGGCCGCCAGGCTGGGCGGGATCGCCCCGCCGTGTCCGTTGGTCAGGACGGTGAGCTCGCGCGCGCCCGCCGCGGCCAGGCCCGACGCGACCCAGTGGATCAGCGGCCGCCCGGCGACCGGGACCAGGGGCTTGGGGAGGCCCGGATGGCTCGCGGCGAGGCGCGAGCCCCGGCCCGCGGCGATGACGCCGGCGCGCAGGCTCATGAGAGGAGGGCCTCCAACTCGACGACGGAACGCACGGTCCAGTCCTGGCCTGCCGCGGGAGGCTCGGGATCGATGCTGACCAGGGCCGTTTTCATGCCCGCCGCGACGGCGCCCCTCATGTCGCGCTTGACCGAGTCGCCAACCATCATGCACTCGGCGGGAGCGGCGTCCAAGGCGCGGGAGGCGTGGAGGAATATCCCCGGCTCGGGCTTGACGACCCCGAGGACCCCGGAATCGGCCACCACGGAGAAAAGGTCGCGCAGGCCTTCGGCGCGAAGGATCCCGTCGAGGTTCCCGTAGAAATTCGACACGACCCCGAGCCGGTAGCGCGCCGTCAGGCGCTCGAGCACCGGGCGCAGGCGGCGGAACTGCCCGCGGCTGTCCGCGGCGAAGCGTCCGGCGATCGCGCCGGCCAGGGGCGCGCGCTGCGGCGCCAGCGCGGCCAGGACATCGCCGACCTGGAGGCGCAAGGTCTCTTCCAGGTCCAATCCGGCCAACGCGTGACGGGCGGGGAGGGCGTCGTCGGAATCGTAAAAGGCGCGGTCGAAGCGGTCGCGGGGGAGGTCCACGCCGTTCTCTTTATAGATCGGGTAGAAGCGTTCCAACCATGTGGACCCGTCGGCGTCCAGCGTCCCGCCGTAATCGAAGAGGACCGCCTTCATCCAAAAATTGTATCACATCCTCGTCGGCGGGAGGACTCTGGTCTCGCCGGCGGGGAAGGGCAGGCTTGACAGGGCGGGGCGGGACTGTTATCAACAGGGCACGCGCAGGCCGGACGACGCGTTTCCCGCATGTTCACACGCGAGGTCTTGACAGTGCCGGGCAAACCTGTTATAAATCACTGCTTTACAAAAACACGCGCCGAGTCCGACCCGCCGGGAAAAACGGCGGGGCGGCGGCGCTTTTTTAATGGCTGAATCGAAAACGAAGGCGAAAACGGACGCGCTGAAAGCGCGATTGGGCGCCCTGAAGGGTCTGGGGGAATTGTTCCTCGGTCCGCGGGACGTCGTGGCCGTCGACGTCGGGAGCTACGCGGTGAAGGTGGCGCTGCTGAAGCAGGAGGGCCCCTTCCTGCAGCTGAAAGCGTGGGGCCATCTTCCCATCGGCGCCAAAGCCGAGGCGTCTCCCGACGAGCGCCGCGCCGCGGTCGTCAACTCCCTGCGGGCGTTCCTGATCGAGAAGGGCGTCAAAGTCCGCGAGGCCGCCACCTCCCTCTCCGGCAACGCGGTGATCGTGCGCTACGTGAAGTTCCCGCGCCTGACCCGGACCGAGCTGCAGGCCACGCTGGCCACCGAAGCCGAGCCCTTTATCCCTTTCGACATCAACGAAGTCCAGCTCGGCTTCCACATCCTCAGCGAGATCGTCGAGGAAGGCCAGAAAAAGATGGAGACCGTCCTGGTCGCCGCGAAGAAGGACCTGGTGTCCGCCCGCCTGGACGTCCTCCAGGGGGCGGGCTTCACTCCGGCGATCGTCGACGTGGACAGCTTCGCCCTGGAGAACGTCCACGAGAAGATCCGCGACCCCAAGGAGGGGCCGGGGGCGACCCTTTACCTTAATATCGGCCACATGGTGACCAATCTCTCCATCATCGAGAACGGGGTGACGCGCGTCGTGCGCGACGTGTTCATCTCCGGGCAGACGATGACCAAGGCGATCGCCAAGGCCTTCCAGTGCGAGCCCGCGAAGGCCGACGAGCTCAAGAAGATCTTCGGCGTGATCGTGGACCCGGCCGAGAAGGAGAAGGCCCTGGCCGACGGCAACCGCGAGGCGCTCGGCGTCTCCCAGGCCATCGGGCAGGTCGCGCGCGACCTGGTCGGCGAGGTGCACCGTTCGGTGGATTTTTACCTGTCCCAGGGTCCGGACCGGGCGATCGGCCGCATCGTCCTGTCCGGGGGCTCGGCTCGGACCAAGAACCTGGACAAGCACCTGGCCGGGGAGCTCAAGGTCCCGGTGTCCGTCCTGGACCCGTTCTCGTTCGTTCGAGGCGCGGAGACCGTTCCGGAGGAGCTCCGGTCCTCCTTCGGAGTGGCGGTGGGACTGGCCCTGCGCCGCAACCGGGATTGGGAATAGGCGATGATCAAGGTCAACCTCGTCCCCGCGGAGATCCTGGCCAAGGCGCGCCAGCGGCAGCTCCTGCTCCAGGCTTCCCTGTTGGGCGGCCTGCTGGTCATCGCGATGGCGCTGGTCTCGGTCGGACATTGGTTCGGCCTGCACCAGCTCAACAACGAGTACAAATACAAGGAATCCACCCTGCAGAAGCTCTCGGCGATCGTGTCCAAGGTGGAGGAGCTCGAGAAGGCGTCCAGCGCGGTGCGCGCCCGGCTGGGCGTCATCGACAGCCTGCTCAAGGGGCGCGCGTTCTATCCCCTGTTCTTGTCGGAATTCGCCGGCACCGTGCCCCCGGGCGTGACCGTCACGAACGTGACGACGGCCGTCCAGCCCGACGGGTCCTTGACGCTGGCCATCACCGCGACCGCCGGCAACAACGACGACATCGCCGCCTGGCTGAGGACCCTGGGCGCCGACACCCATTTCTCGAAAGTGGAACTAGGGGCCGTCCACGCCAGCGGCAAGGACCGCTACGGATTCTCCATCGGCGTCGGCTACGCGCTCAAGCTCTGACATGGCCATCAAACTCACGAAGGAACAGCAGCAGTACGCGGGCGCGGGAGCGATCCTGTTCGCCATGCTGGGCTTCGTCTACGTGAAATTCTTCTGGCTGCCGATCTCCGAGAAGAAGGACGCCCTGACCGACCAGATCCAGCAGATCGACGGCAAGATCGCCAAAGCCAAGGCCGAGGCCTCCCGGCTCCAGCGCCTGCAGGACGAGCTTTCCACGCTGAACCGGCAGGCCGGCGAGGCCGAGAAGCGCCTGCCCAAGAGCAAGTCCGTGCCGGACATTCTGGTGTCCCTGTCGCGCTTGGCCGACCGCTACCACGTCTCGATCATCAGCTTCTCCCCGGGCCCCGAGAAGGCCCAGCAGTACTTCATCGAGCTCAGCTATCCGATGACTGTCCTGGGCACCTATCACGACGTCGGGCGCTTTCTGGCCGCGATCGCTTTGGAGGAGCGCATCTACAACGTGCGCGGCATCACGCTCCCCGCCCCGGACTCCTCGGGCCGGATGACGGTGACGTTCACTCTCCTCTCTTACCAGTACAAAGGATGACCGCCCTCCTCGCCGCCGCCCTGCTCAGCGTCTCCGCCGCGGCCGCCGCGCCGGCGCCCCGGCCCGCGCCCGCGGGGCCGGTCGTCTCGACCCAGGCCCTCGCGGGCCTGAGCCTGAGCACCTACACGGTCTCGACCCTGTACACCGGGGACCGGTACCGCGACCCGTTCCTGGCGTCCTCCGCCGGCGGGGCCCGGGTCGCGCGCCGGACGGAGGGGCCGACGCAGGTGGACATCCACTCGCTGCAGCTCCACGGCATCATGCAGGACTCCTCCAGCGCGTTCGCCCTCTTCAGCGCGGACGACGGCACGACCTTGATCCTCCGCGGCGGCCGTCTGTACGACCCCGCGAACAAGCTCGTTCCCGGCATCACCGGCCACATCTGGATCAAGCGCAGGCGCGCCGACCTGATCACGGCCGACAAGGACGTTCAGATTTACAGCCTCGGCGCGGCCGACGGCGGCGACGAGGCGAAATGAACCGAGCCAAGGACGGCCTGCGGGAGACGACCATGACCACGCGTGACCTTTTGAAGAAGACGACGGCGGCGCTGCTCGCGGCGGCGCTGCTCGTCCCGCAAGGGGCCGTCGCCGCGGCCGCGGCCGAGGCGGCCGCCCCGGTCAAGAGCGCCGCGAAGCCCGCGGCGGTCAAGGCCGGCCCGGTCCTTGCCGTCTACGACGGCGTCGCGGTGAGCGACGACTTCGTCGCCGTCCGTCTGAGCAGCGCGGTGCCCTACAACAGCTTCCTGACCCGCACCCCTCCCCGCCTGGTTCTGGAGCTCCTCGACACCAGGCACGCGGCGAGGGTCCGTTCCGTCCCCGGCAAGGGCAAGTACCTGCTCCGCGTCCGCTCGGCGCAGTTCGAGCGCTCGCCGCGCATGATCACCCGCGTCGTGCTGGACCTGGCCCGCCTGGCGGGCTACAAGGTCGAGGCGATGAAGGGCGGCCTCGGCGTCCGGCTGATCGGCGGCGCGGACGAGGCCTCCGCGCCCGCTGCGGCGGCGAAGACGGCGGCCGCCCCGGTCGCCGCGCCGGAACCGACGGCCGCATCGCGGCCGGCGTCCATCCTGACGAAGCCGGCGCCCCAGCCGGCCGTCGCCCGCGCGCCCGCTCCGGTCCCCGCCGCCAAGCCGACGGCGGCCGCTCCGGCGATCGCGCCCAAGCCCGTGGCCGCCGCTCCCAAGCCCAAGCCCGCGCCCGCCGTCGCCCGCGCGGCGGCTCCCGCGCGTCCCGTCGTGAAGATCCCGGCGCCGGTTCGGGAACCCGCGGCCGCGGCGCCCGCGCCGAAGCATCCTCGCGACGGATCCGCGATGGCGGCGTTCCGCCGCGCCGGTCTCGTCGGGCGCATGAACACCGAGCTGGCCGCGGCCGTCCAGGCCGAGGACGCCAGCAAGGGGGCGGTCAAGATCCCGGCCGGGGACGATTCCAGTTCCGAGGGCGAGCGCCGGCTCGGCGGCCGCATCTACCGCGACCTGCTCAGCCGCCTGCCGAAGGACCGGGTCTCCCTGGACTTCGACAACACCGACATCCGCGACGTCCTCAAGCTGATGGCGGCCAAGGCGCGCATCAACATCATCTACGGCCCGGACGTCACCGGAACGCTCTCCCTGCACCTGACGCGCGTCCCCTTCGACGACGCCTTCCGCACGGTCCTGTCCATGATGGGGCTGACCACCGACCAGGTGGGCAGCAGCGTCCTGCGCGTGATCACCCCCGCGGCCCTGACCGCGCAGCGCACCTCCGGGAGCGCGATCACGAAGGTCATCCCGCTCAACTACGCGAAGGCCTCGGACGTGAAGACGACCATCGACCAGGTGCGCACGGCCGAGGGGCGCACCGGCTCCTCGAGCGTGGACGCGAAGACCAACTCGATCATCGTGACCGAGTCGCTGGAGGGGCTGGCCGCCACGCAGAACCTCATCGCCCAGCTCGACCAGCGGCCGCGCCAGGTCCTCATCGAGGCCAAGCTCATCGAGGTCAACGAGAACTCCGGCTTCAACTACGGCATCCAGTGGGACGCCTTCAGCCAGGAGTCGGGCGCGATCGGCGGCAAGCAGGGCACCACGCTGATCGGATCGTCCGCGGGCCTCATCGGCCCGGCGCTCAACAACCCGCTCAACGGGAACGCGATCCAGACCAACGTGACCGCGGCCGGCGGCGTCGGGGCCGGCGGCCGGGGCACCGGCGTGAACCTGGCCGCGGACAAGATCTTCGGCGCGCTGACCTTGGGCCGGATCACCAACAACTACCTGCTCAACGCGACCATCACGGCCGCGGCCTCGGAGGGCAAGGCCAAGGTGCTCTCGGACCCGAAGATTACCACCCTCAACAACCAGGCGGCCAACATCAACGTCACCACGCAGATCCCGTACGTGACCTCGAACGTGGCCTCGACCGGGGTGACGACCCAGCAGGTCTCGTACGTGACGACCGGCATCCAGCTGACGGTGACGCCCAGCATCAACGCCGACGGGCGCATCCTGCTGCAGATCAACCCGAACGTCAGCCAGCCGTCGGTCACCGCCGCGGGCAGCTCGCTCACCGGCGCGCCGGCCGTGGACTCGCGCAACGCCAACACCACGGTCCTCGTGCGCGACGGCGAGACCATCGTCATCGGCGGCTTGATCAGCGACAGCCTGCAGGACACCATCGCGAAGATCCCGCTCCTCGGGGACATCCCGATCCTGGGCTGGCTCTTCAAGAAAAAGTCCAAGACTCGCGTGCGCAACGAGCTGCTGATCTTCGTCACGACGCGCATCCTCCCCGACTGAGCGCGTGCTCGCGGTCCTGGTCGGCGTCCAGCTGGCGGCGGGACTGCTGCTGCGGGGCGCCTGGGACCTGTGGGCGCAGTCGGCCGTCCTCCTCCTGCTGATCGCCGGGACGGCCGTCTGGCTGATGCTGGGCTTGGCGCGCGGGCGCGTCCCGCTGCCCTCCTCGCGGCCGGCGGCGTGGGCCGCCGCGTTGATCCTGCTGTCCCTCGTCTCGGCGCGCTTCGGCGCCGTCCCCGTCTACTCCCTGCCCGCCTGGGCCGCGGCGGCGGCGGGGCTGTGGCTGATCCCCGCGGCGACCCTCTTGTCGCCGCGCGACCGCGACTGGGTCGAGGAGGCGGTGCGCGCCGCCGCGTGGCTGCTGGTCCTTCTGGCCGTCTATCAGCGCCTGCACGGCGAGCCGCGTCCGCCGTCGGCTCTGCTCAATCAGAACGTCTTCGCCGGAGCGATCCTGCTCCTGCTCCCGGTCTCGGTGCGGCGGGGCGACGGCTTCCTCGCCGCGGGCCTGCTGCTCTGCCTGTGGTGGACCCGCTCGGTCGGGGCGTGGCTCGGGCTGGCGGGGGCGCTGCTCCTGCACCGCCGCGCGGTCGGGGCGGCGGCGTTCTGGGCCGGCGCGGCGGCCGGTCTCGCCGGCCTCATCGCGGCGTACGCCAAGCTCCAGTCCCCCGAGGTCCTCCATCGCCTGGCCTGGTGGTCCGCGGCCTGGCGGATGTCGGCGGGAGCGCCGTGGCTGGGCCTGGGACCCGGGTCCTACGCCTATGCCCTGCCCGCCTTCGTCGCCGTGCGCCCGGAGCTGTATTCGCTGTTCGCCCATCAGCATTTTCTCGAGACCGCGGCCGAGCGGGGCTGGCCGTATCTTCTTCTCTGGGTCGCGGGGCTGGCCGCCCTCCTGCGCCGGGCGGAGCCCGGCAAGCGCTTCGGGCCGGTCGCGATCCTGATCCACGGCCTCTTCGACTACGCCCTGAGCGTGCCCGGCGTCTTCTGGCTCTTCTGCCTGTCCTTGGCCTGGTCCCTGCCGCAGTCGAACGAGGCCGAGCCGCTGCGCGCCGGGCGCAAATTGCCGGCGGCCGCGCTGACCCTCTTGCTCGCCGTCGGGGCGTCGTCGTGGGTGCTGGGCAACTGGCGCGCCGACCGCCTGCGCGCGCGCGCCGCGGCGGCCCTCTCGAGCGGAGGCGACCCCGCGGCGGCGGAGGCGGACCTGCGCGCCTCCGAGGCCGTGCGTCCGGACCCGGAGGCATCGCGCCTGCTCGCGATCCTGGCGCTGTCGCGCGCCGCGCGCAGCCCCGAGCCGCGCCGCGACTTGGAGAGCGCGGCCGGGGACTTGGAGCGCGCCGCGGCGCTGGATCCGTACCGCGCGTCCAATTGGAGCCTCCTGGAGGCCGTGTACCGCAAGATGGGCCGCCCGGGCGCCGCGCGCGAGGCCCTCGAGCGCGGCGCGCGCACCTGTCCGTCCCTGCGCGCGGAAGGGGCATGAGCCGCGAGGCCGGGCCCGGCCCGGAGGCCGTCGCGGCCGCGGCGCTGGCCGGGGCCGTCGCCCTCTTCTTCGCCCCGCTCTGGCTGGCCGGCCGCAGCCCGTTCTGGGGGGACCTGACCTACCTGCACCAGGCCTGGCGCGCGTCGCCGGCCCAGCAGATCCAGGCCGGGCGGCCGCCGCTGTGGGAGCCGTCCTTGTACCTGGGCATGCCGATGGCGGCCTCCCAGCAGGGCGGCCTGTTCTATCCGCTGACCGTGCTGTACTACCTCTTCGGCTTCGCGACGGCCACGGCTCTGTTCCAGGCCCTGCACTACTTCCTCGCCGCCTGGCTCACCGCGCTGTGGCTGCGCTCGCTGCGCCTGTCGTGGGGCGCCAGCGCCGGGGGCGGGCTCTCGCTCGCCTTCGGCGGGGTGATGATCAGCCGCCTGCCGTTCCTGAACCACCTGGCGGTCCTGGCCTGGGCGCCCGCGCTGGCCTTGCTCTTCCGCCGCCCGGCCGCTCTGGCCGGAGTCTTGTCGTTGATGTTCCTGGCGGGATATCCGGCGTTCCTGCCGGGCGCGGCGGCCGCGGCCTGGGGGCTGGCGCTGGCCCTGCGCGCGCGGGGCGCGCCAGGACCCGCGTCCTGGGCGCGGGCCTGGACCGGGGCCGCGGCGCTGGCTCTGGCGCTGTGCGCCGTCCAGCTCTGGCCCGCGCTGGAGCTGGCGCTGCGCTCGCACCGCGCGGCGGGGCTGGCTCCGGAGGAGATCCTGCGCTGGGGCTTCTCCCCGGCGGACCTGCGCCAATGGGTGTCTCCGTTCCTGGTTCCCCTCTCGCGCTTCCGCCCCGCCGTCGAGTGGTGGAAGTGCGTCTATCTCGGCCTCGCCGCTTCGGCCGCGGCCGCGTGGGGGCTGGCCCTCCTGCCGCGCCGCCGCGCGGCGGGACTGGCGCTCCTGCTGACGGCGACGGCCGTGCTCATCCTCGGCGGCTCCGACCCGCTCTCGCGTCTGCTGTGGACGGCGCCGGGCAGCCCCCTGCGCCTGGTGCGCTACCCGGGCAACCTGTCCTACCTGGCGCTGCTGCCGCTGGCCGCGCTCGTCGGCGCCGGGCTGTCGCGCGCGCGTCTCGCGCCGGCGTGGACCGCGCTGATGCTGGCGGAGTTGGCCGTGTTCGGCTGGCGCTCCACGCCGACCGCGCCGCGCGCCCTCTTCACCGACGCCGGGCCGCTGGTGCGCGACCTGCAGGCGCGCCAGGACGGAGCGCGCTACCTGATCTCCCCGCGCGCGCTGGAGGCCTCCCGCGGCCGCGGCGTCGCGGACTGGAAGACGCGCCTCTACGGCCTGACCAACGCGCCTTACCGCCTGCGTTCCGTCGGGAACTTCGGCGAGCCCTTGGTCCCGCAGTCGAACTACGAGTTCATGGACCGCGTGTACCGCGCGCGGGACGCCGCGGAGGCGGCCGCGTGGATGCCGTGGGCGGGAGCCTCGCGCCTGCTCACCCCGGAGCCCCCGCCGCCCACGCCGCTGCTCGTCCCCGAGGGGCGCGAGCTCTGGAGCGTCTCGCGCTCCGCGCGTCCCGTCGCGCTGGCCTATCTGCTGTCCCCGGAGGCGGGCGCGGCCCTGCCCGCGGCCCTGCCCGCCGCCGCGCCGCGTCCCGAGGGCGCGCCGCTCGCCGAGGTCCGCCCGCGCGCGGACCGCTTTTCGGTCTCCGGGGAGGGCGCCGGCTGGGTCTTCCTCGCCGAGCCGCGCTATCCGGGCTGGCGGGCGACCCTCGAGACGCCGCGCGGCGAGGGTCGCGTCCGACCCCTGCCCGCCTTGGGGCCTTTCCAAAAAGTCCCCGTCCCCGAGGGGCCTTGGACCCTGCGCTTCCGGTACGATCCCGCGTCGTGGCGCGGCGGCGTCCTCGTCACCCTGCTCGCGTTGCTGGCCTTCGGCGGGTATTGGTATGATGGCCTCGTTCGCGGCGACGCCGGCGCGATCATCTGACCACATGTCGCGCAACGACCTCCTCGTCCTCGGGCTGTGGTGCGCCGCGCTCCTGGCCTTGCTCTCGCCCGTCTGGGCCCGTCCCGGCGCGGTCTTCTTCAACCACGGCGACCTCTACACCTATCACGTCCCGCTGCGCTCGGTGACCGCCGGCGCCCTGCAGTCCGGCCGCCTCCCGTTCTGGGACCCGTACATCCTGCTCGGCGTGCCGCAGGCGGCCAACCCGCAGGCCGCGCTGTTCTACCCGGCGGCCCTGCTGGAGAGCCTTTTTCCCGTCGCGCGCGCGCTGGCCTGGGACCAGATCTTCCACCTGCTGTGGGCGGGCCTGGGCGTCTTCCTGCTGGCGCGCTCCCAGCGCCTCGACCGCGCGGGCGCGGCCGTGCTGGCCTCGGCCTACGCGCTGTCGCCGTTCCTCGTCTATCGCGTCACGGCCGGCATCCCCACCTTGCTGGCCGCGCTGGCCTGGGCGCCGTGGCTGTGGCTGGCCTGGCTCTCCGGCGGGGTCCTGATCCTGGCCGCGGCGCTCTCGCTCCAGCTCCTGTCCGGCCACGGGCAGTTCCTCGTCGTCAACCTGGCGGCGATGGGCGTCTGGGGGCTCCTGCACGACGGGCGCGGGGTCCTGCTCGGGCGCCTGGCCGCGGCGGGCGCGGCGGCGCTGGCGCTGACCGCGGCGCAGTGGATGCCGACGCTCCAGTACCTGCGCCACTCGGTGCGCTCGGACTGGGGGGGCGCGATGAGCGGCGCCTACGCCCTGCCGCCGGGCGCGCTCTGGTCCTGGCTGAACCCCGACGCGCTGGGCACGCCGCTCAACGGCGGCTGGCGCGACGCGATCAGCGTGTTCTACGAGACCTGCGGCGGGAACGTCGGCCCCATCGCGCTGGTCCTGGCCGCGTGGGGGCTGGTCCGCGGGCGGCGGCGGCTCGCCGCCGCGCTGCTGGCCGCGGCCGGGGTGCTGCTCGCGTTCGGGCCGCGCGGCCCGCTGTCGCGCGCCTTCCTCGGCTTCGCCGTGCTCTCGTACCTGCGCACGCCGTCGCGCTGGCTGTTCCTGTCCGTCTGGGCGGCGGTCCTGTTGGCGGGGACGGGCTGGGCCGCCTGGAGCGGCCTGCGCCGGCGGCCCGGCGCGCGCCTGCTCGCGGCCGTCGCCGGGTTCCTGACGCTCGCGTTCTGGGACGCGGGGTTCCTGCGTCCCCAGGACCCGGCGCCGTTCCTGGCGCCCCGCGCGCGGGTGGCCGAGGCCCTCGGGGGGCGCCCGATCCGCGTGCTGACCGACCCGGACCTCGCCAACCCGGACAAGACCGAGCTCTACCGCCTGCGCAACGTCAACGGCTACGAGGCCTTCTACCCCGAGGGCGTGCCGGCCTGGGCCGCGCGCGCGCAGGGGGCGCCGGCCGCCGACGCCAGCCGCGTCTTCGTCTCGCGCTGGCCCTCTCCGGAGCTGGCGCGCGCGGGCGTCGCGGCGCGGCTCTCGCCGGCGGGGGTGGAGCGCGCGCCGGCCTGGGCGCTGGCGTCCTTCATCGACGCGCGGGGGCGGCGCGTCTTCCCGGACCCGCACCTGTTCCCGGAGAGCCCGGAGCGTTGGCGCGTCACCGGCGCCGTGCCGCGCGGCGCCGCCGCGGTCGCGCTCTCCGAGCCGGCCTACCCCGGCTGGCGCGCGTACGCGCAGGGCCGGGCGGCGGCGCTGGTGCCGTGGGACGGGGTGTTCCAGGCCGTGCCGCTGTCCCTGCCGGCCGGCGCGCGGCTGGACTTGACCCTGCAGTTCGCGCCCACGGGCTGGGCCTGGCTGGCGGCCTTCACCGCCGCGGCCTGGGCCTGGTGGCTGGCGGCGCTGTCGCGCGCGGCGCTGGGCGGGCTCGCGTGAGCAGGCGCCGGACGGCGTCCGTCGTCGTGGGGCTGGGCGGCACCGCCTTCTTCCTGTGGCTCGCGGTGCGCAAGGTGGACCTGCGCCTGCTCTGGGGCGCGCTGGCCCGGGCGCACTGGGCCTGGCTGGTCCCGATGGCCGCGATCGTCTTCCTGGACCTGATCGTGCGCGCCGAGCGCTGGCGCGTGCTCCTCTCGCGCGCGGCCCCCGCGGCCACCGCGCGTGAGCTCTTCCGCCTGGAGGCCATCGGACTGGCGGTCAACAACGTCCTGTTCCTGCGCCTGGGGGAGTTCGCCCGCGCGGCGCTGGCCGCGCGGGAGCTCGGCATCCCGGTCCTGGCGGCGCTGGCCAGCGTCGTCGTCGAGCGCGCGCTGGACGTGGCGGCCCTGCTGACGATCTTCGTCGTCGCGGCCGGCGCGGCCCCCGGGTTCGTGCCGCCCTACGTGCGCACCGTCTCCGCCCTGGTGCTGGCCGGGGCCGTCGCGGCGCTGGCGATCCTGGCCCTGGCCGAGAGCGCGCTCGCCGAGGGCGGCTGGATCGAGCGCCTGCTGCGGCCGTGGCCGAAGGTGCACTCCCTCGTCGAGCAGCTGGCGCTGGGGGCCGCCGTCCTGCGCCAGCCGGCGGCGGCCCTGCAGGCGGTGCTGTGGAGCCTCCTCCTGTGGAGCGTCGACGCCGTGCTCTACTGGGCCGGCGCGCGCGCCCTGGGCCTGGGAGCGCTGATGGACTACCCGCGCGCGGTCCTGACCCTCTCCTGGGCGGGAGCCAGCTCGGCCCTGCCCGCGGCGCCGGGGGCGCTGGGCACCTTCGAGGCCGTCGTGCAGGACATCCTCGTCAAGTTCGGCGCCACCGCGGCGCAGGCCTTCGCCTATGCGCTCGTCTGCCACGTGGTGATGTTCCTGCTGGTCACGGTCACCGGCCTGGTCCTGCTCTACCGCGTGGGCTTGTCCCTGGCCGAGCTGCGCGGCCAGGTGGAGAAGCGATGAGGCTCGCGCTCCTGCCGCTCTTGGCCTGCCCGGTCTGCGGCGGCGACCTGCGCTTCGCCGAGGTGGAGACCCACCCGCGCCTGGACGACGACGTGCGCGAGGGGTCGCTGTCCTGCGCGGCCTGCCGCCGCGCCTACCCGATCCGCGCCGGCATCCCGCGCCTGCGCCCGCCGGAGGACGTCCCGGCCGACGCGGAGAAGACGCGCGAGAGCTTCGGCTGGGAGTGGCTGCGCTACCCGGGCTCGCGCCCCGGCGACGAGGCGGTGTTCCTCGAGGAGACGATGATCCCGCGCGAGGCGTTCGCGGGCAAGCTCGTCCTCGACGCCGGCTGCGGGATGGGACGCTACAGCGCGGTCGCGCGCTCTCTCGGCGCGGAGGTCGTGGCCGCGGACATGTCGGACAGCCTGATCCGCGTGGCCGAGAAGGCGGCGTCCGACCCCAAGCTGCACCCGGTCGAGTGCGACCTGCTCAAGCCCCCGTTCAAGAAGGGCGTCTTCGACCTGGCCTACAGTCAGGGCGTGCTCCATCACACCGCGGACACGCGCCGCGCGTTCGCCGCCGTGGCCGCGCTGGTCAAGCCCGGCGGCCTCCTGTCGGTGTGGCTGTACGGCAAGGCCGGGCGCTACGCCGACTTCGCGACGAACCCGGTCCGGCCCGGCCGCGAGTGGATCGTCCGGCACCGGCGCCTGGCCTGGGCGGTGGTCCTGGTCCGCCACGGGCTCAGCGACCTCGTGCGGGCGTTCACCACGCGCCTGCCGGTGCGCGCGGTCTACGCGCTGTGCTACCCGCTGACCGTCCTGGGCGCGGTCCCCGGACTCAAGTACCTGACCTTCTCCGTGGACCCGGACTTCCAGGCGCGCCTGATCGAGAACTTCGACTGGGTCTCGCCGCCGTACCAGTGGCATCACACCAAGGAGGAGCTGGTCCGCTGGTTCGGCGAGGCGGGCTTCGCGGCGCTCAAGGTCCTGCCGCACGGCCTGGTGCCCAAGCCCGGCGTGCTGGGGCGGCGCCAGCGGTGAGGCCGCTCTCGGTCGCGATGGTCAGCGCCGGCTTCTGGCCCGCGGTCGGCGGGGCGGAGCGCCAGGCGCTGGAGCTCTCCGCGGCGCTCGCCGCGCGCGGCGCGCGCGTGACGGTCCTGACCCGGCGGCTCGGCGGCCTGCCCGCGCGCGAGACGGTGCGCGGCGTGGAGGTCCGCCGCCTCCCGGTGGCCGGGCGCGGGACGCTCCAGGCGCTGGTCTTCATGGCCGGGGTCCTGGGCTGGCTGCTGCTGCACTGGACCGAGTGGGACGCGGTCCACGCGCACCTGGCCGGCTCCCCGGCGCTGGCCGCGGCCGCGGCCGGGCGCCTGCTCGGCCGGCCGGCGATCGTCAAGCTCGGCGGCGGGCGCGGGATCGGCGAGCTGGCGGCCTCGTCGCGGACCGCGTCGGGCCGCGCGAAGCTGCGCGCGCTGGGCCTCCTGCGCCCCCGCTTCCTGGCCGTCGCCGCGGACCTCGCCGACGAGGCGGGCGCGTTCCTGGGCCCGGCGCCCATCGAGGTCCTGCCCAACGGCGTGGACGCCGAACGCTTCGCTCCGGCGGACCCCGCGCGCAAGCGCGCCCTGCGGGCCGGGCTGGTCTGGGACGAGGACGCGTTCGTGTTCCTGTACGCGGGACGCTTCTCCGCCGAGAAGCGCCTACCGTGG
This sequence comes from bacterium, assembly GCA_021783355.1. Taxonomy (GTDB): domain Bacteria; phylum Elusimicrobiota; class Elusimicrobia; order UBA1565; family UBA9628; genus GWA2-66-18. The sequence goes on from JAJXTZ010000003.1 coordinate 30,000, forward strand.
TTCCTGGGCCTCTGGCGCGAGGCGGCGGGGGAGACGGCGCGCGCGGTCCTGGTCGGCGAGGGCCCGGAGCTCGCCGCCGTCGCGGCGGCCGCGGACGACGACCCGCGGATCTCCGTCCTGGCCCCGCGCGAGGACCTGGCCGGACTCTACGCGGCCGCCGACGCCTTCTTCCTGCCCTCGACCTCCGAGGGCCTCTCCAACGCGCTCCTCGAGGCGATGGCGTCCGGCCTGGCGGTCGTCGCCTCGCGCGTCGGCGGGACTCCGGAGGCGGCGGAGGACGGGCGCACCGCCCTGCTCTTCGCGCGCGACGACGAGGCCGGGGTCCAGGCTGCCGTGCGCCGGCTGGCCGGCGAGCCGGGGCTCGCCGCGCGGCTCGGCGCGGCAGGCCGCGCCCGCGCCCTGGAGCGCTTCTCCCTGCCGCGGGTCCTGGACCGCCTCGAGGCGCTCTACCGCGGGGAGGCCGCGTGAGCCGCTCCCGGCGCTTCGTCGCCGACGTCTCCTGGAGCCTCGGCGGCCAGATCACGCTGGCGCTGATCAATCTCGCCGTCATCCCCGTGATGGTGCGCGGCCTCGGCACCGAGGGCTACGGCCTCTACGTGATGATGCACTCGGCGGCCTCGTACCTGCCGGCGCTGTGCCTGGGCGCCGGCGCGGCGCTGGTCAAGTTCCTCTCCGAGCACGACGCGGCCCGCGCCGGGCGCGCGGTGCGCGACGACCTGCGCGTCGCCGCCCTGATCCACGGCGGCGCGGCGCTGCTCGGCGGGGCGGTCCTGTGGGCGTTCGCCCCGGCCCTGGCCCGGGAGTTCCTGCGGGACCCCGGCACGCGCCTGGCCGACGCGGTGCTGGTCCTGCGCGCGGCCGCCGTCGGCGGCGCGTTCCTGTCCGGACTGCAGTGGGCGATGTACTCGCTCCAGGGCCTGCGCCGCTTCGACCAGCAGAACGTGCTGGCCGTGGCCCAGGGCGCGCTGTTGCCCGCCGGCGCGCTCGCCCTGCTGGCCACCGGGCGCGGGATGGTGGAGATCGCCGTCTGGTATGCCGTCGTCAACGCGCTCTGTTTCGCGGCCGGCGTCGTCCTGGTCCTGCGGCGCGCCGCGTCCGTCCCCGACCGCGGGCCGCGCGCCGACGGCCGCGCGTTCGTCCTCTTCGGCCTCGGCGTCTGGCCGGGCTCGATGGCGTGGCTGGTCTGCAATCAGGTGGACAAGCTCTTCATCCTGCGCGTCCAGGAGCTGACCTCGCTGACCCTGTACGCGGTGCCGCTGGCCGCCCTGCAGCGCCTGCAGGTCCTGCCGGCCTCGGTGGCCGCCGTCCTCCTGCCCACGATCAGCGCCGCCGGCGGCCAGGACGCGACGGAGACCCTGCGCCGCATCTACCTGCGCGTGATGCGCGTCATGCTGGCCCTGCTCTGGCCCGCGTACGTGCTCCTCTTCGCGTTCATGCCCCAACTGCTGAGCCTGTGGCTGGGCGGGCGCTTCGGCGACGACTCGGTCTGGCCCGCGCGCCTGCTGGTCCTCGGCCAGGCGTTCGCCGTGCTCGCCTACGTGCCGAACACGGTGGCCCTCGGTCGCGGCCGCCCCGCGTTCTCGTCGGTCTTCGCGTGGAGCCAGGCGGGCCTCAGCGTCCTCCTGTGGATGGCGCTGGTCCCCCATTGGGGCATCCTCGGCGCGGCCGCGGGCGCGGCCGCGGGCCAGGCGCTGCCCGCCCTCGCCTACGCGGCCTTCGTGCAGACCCGCCTGCTCGGGCTCGGCTGGCGCAGCTACCTGTGGGACTGCCTCGCGCGGCCCTTCGTCAGCAGCGCGGCCCTGCTGGCCGCGGCGATGCTCCTGCACGCGCGCGGGACCTCGTGGCTCCTGCTCTTCGCGCTGTGCGGCGCGGGAGTGGCGCTCAGCTACGGCCTGTCGTGGCTCCTGCTCTCGGGCGACGACCGCGAGCTGGCGCTGGGGATCCTCAGGCGCCGGGCGCGGACGGGCTGACGGCGCCGGCGGGGGCGTCCACCGCGTCCGGGCGCCCGGCGCGCAGGCACTCCAGGTCCCAGCGGACCATGCCCTCGACGAGCGCGCGGAAGCCGACGCGCGGCGACCAGCCCAACAGGCGCCGGGCCTTCGCCGGGTCGCCGCGCCGCTCGACGGGCTCCGGCGGGCGGCGCCGGGACGCGTCGGCGACGACGTGCTCGCGCCAGTCCAGCCCGACGGCGGCGAAGGCGGTCTCCGCGAGCTCGCGCACGGAGCGGGTCTCGCCCGTGGCCAGCACGAAGTCGCCGGGCTTTTCGGCGTCCAGCGTGCGGAACATCGCCTCGACGAAGTCCCCGGCGTAGCCCCAGTCGCGGCGGGCGTCCAGGTCGCCCAGCGCGAGGGTCTTCGCGAGCCCCAGCTTGACGGCCGCCGCGCCCGAGGTGACGCGGCGCGTGACGAAGGACGGCCCGCGCCGGGGGGACTCGTGGTTGAAGGCGATGCCGCTGACGGCGAACAGGCCGTAGCGCTCGCGGTAGGCGTTCACCAGGTGGTGCGCGTAGACCTTGGCCGCGGCGTAGGGGCTCCGGGGCGCGAGCGGCGTGCGCTCGTCCTGCGGGGCGCGCTCCGGCAGCCCGAAGAGCTCCGCGGAGGAGGATTGGTAGAAGCGCGCCTTCGGGGCGAGCCGGCGCAGGGCCTCGAGCAGGCGCGCCGCCCCCAGGCCCGCGACGTCGCCGGTGCGCACCGGGTCGTCCCAGGAGGTCGGCATGAAGGACTGCGACGCGAGGTTGTAGACGTGGTCGGGCGCGGAGCGCTCGACGGCCGCGTCCACGGCGGCCTGGTCGGAGACGTCGCCCGCGTGGAGCCGCACGCGCTCGCGCACGGACTTCAGGCGCGGGCAGTCGTCGACCTGACGGGGGAGGACCAGCCCGTGGACCTCCCAGCCGCGCGCGAGCAGGAGCTCGGCCAGGTAGGAGCCATCCTGGCCCGCCGCGCCGACGATCAAGGCCCTGGGCATCGGCGCAGTATAACAAAAGGCCTGCGCCGGGGGCCGCGGCCCCCTTTTGCTATAATCCGCGCGCGATGGCCTCCTACCGGGACGTCGAGCGCTGCCGCGTCTGCGGGAACGACGAGCTCGTCCCCCTGCTCTCGCTGGGCGTGCAGGCCCTGACCGGGGTCTTCCCCCGCGCGCGCGGCGAGCGCGTGACCGCGGGGCCGGTGGACCTCCTGAAGTGCGCCGAGCGCCGGGACGGCTCGTCCTGCGGCCTGGTCCAGCTCAAGCAGTCGTACGACAAGTCCGAGATGTACGGCTCCGGCTACGGCTACCACTCGGGCCTGAACCAGTCCATGGTCCGCCACCTGCGCGCGAAGGCCGCCGCGATCCAGGCCCTCGCGCCGCTGCGCCCGGGCGACCTCGTGATCGACATCGGCTCCAACGACGGGACCCTGCTGGGCGCCTATCCGGCGGACGCCGGCGCGACGCTCGTGGGCATCGACCCGACCGGGGAGAAGTTCCGCAAGTACTACGCGCCGCACGTCCAGCTGATCCCCGAGTTCTTCTCCGCGAAGTTGGTGCGGGACCGCTTCCCCGGGCGGCGCGCGAAAGTCGTCACCTCGATCGCGATGTTCTACGACCTCGACGCGCCGCTGGAGTTCATCGCGGAAGTCCGCTCCCTGCTGGCCGACGACGGCGTGTGGACCCTCGAGCAGAGCTACCTGCCGGCGATGATCGAGATGAACGCCTACGACACGATCTGCCACGAGCATCTCGAGTACTACGGCGCGCGCCAGATGCGCTGGATGCTGGAGCGCTCGGGCCTGAAGGTCGTCGCCGTCGAGCGCAACGCGGTCAACGGGGGCAGCTTCTCGCTGAGCGTCGCGCGCGCGGAGGCCCCGTATCCCGAGGCGTCGGACGCGTTCGGCGCCCTGCTGAAGGCCGAGGAGGCGTACGCGACGCCGGCCCCGTACCGCGCGTTCGCCGCCGCCGTCGCGCGGCACCGCGAGGAGCTTGTCGCCCTGGTCCGCGGCGAGGCCGCCGCGGGCCGGACGATCCTGGGCTACGGGGCGTCGACGAAGGGCAACGTGATCCTCCAGTACTGCGGGCTGGGGGAGAAGGACATCCCCTGCATCGGCGAGGTCAACGCGGACAAGTTCGGGGCGTTCACGCCCGGCACGCTGATCCCGATCGTCCCCGAGGCCGAGGTGCGCGCGCGCAAGCCGGACTCCCTCCTGGTCCTGCCCTGGCACTTCAAGGACTTCATCGTCGAGAAGGAGTCCGCCTACCTGCGCTCCGGCGGGAAGCTGGTCTTCCCGCTGCCCCGGCTCCACGCCGTCACCGCGTGAGGGAGCTGCTCAAGCGCTGGGTGCCCCGGACCCTGCGCGAGAGGACCTATCCGCTGCGCGAGCGCCTCGGCCGCGTCCCGGTCCACGCCCGCGCCGACGTCCGCCGCTGGCGCGCGCGGCGCTCCGGCCTCCCGGTCTCGGACTTGACCCTCTTCGAGAAGCGCTACTCGTCGCAGAACGGCGAGGATGGCATCCTCGAGGCGGTCTTCGCGCTCGTCGGGACGACGAACCGGTACTTCGTCGAGTTCGGCGTGGAGGACGGCCGGGTCTGCAACACCGCGCGCCTGCGCGCGCGCGGCTGGAGCGGGCTGCAGATGGACCCGCGCGACCCTCCCGGCCCGGGCGTCGCGCGCGAGTTCGTCACCGCCGAGAACATCGAGAGCCTCCTCGAGAAGCACGGCGTGCCGCCGGTCTTCGACCTTCTGTCCATCGACATCGACGGCAACGACTACTGGGTCTGGAAGGCCATCCGCGCGCGCCGCGCGCGCGTGGTCGTGATCGAGTACAACGCCACGGTCCCGCCGTCCGAGAGCCGCACGATCTCCTACGACCCGGCGTTCCGCTGGGACGGGACCGACTACTTCGGCGCGGGCCTGCGCGCGCTGGAGAAGCTCGGCCGCGAGAAGGGCTATGCGCTCGTCGGCTGCGACAGCCGCGGCGTCAACGCGTTCTTCGTGGACGCCGCGCTGGCCGCGGGGCGCTTCGCGCCGCCGCCGCTGGAGGCGATGTGCCGCCCGTTCGGTCCGCCCCACGTCGCGCCGCGGCGCGCGCCGGGCCGCGCCTGGGTGGAGGTCTGATGGCCGCGCCGCTGTCGATCGCCCTGGAGCTGGGACTCTACGTCGAGTTCAAGCGCGGCATCGACTACTACGTGGACAACGTCGTCGAGGCGCTGGCCGGCGCCGACGCGCGCAACCGCTACCTGCTCTTCTCCTATTTCTTCCGCGACCACGCGCGCAAGGCGGCGCGCCTGCCGCACCCGCCCGCCGCGAACTTCGGGACCCTGTACCGGCGCTTCCCGGAGTCGCTGGTGCGCGCGCTCGACCTGGAGCGCGGCCTGCCGCTCGTCGAGAAGGGCCTGCTCGCCGGGCGGGGCTTCGACGTGTACCACGTGCTCGCCGGCGGGCGCCTGCCGCACGTGCGCGGCGCCAAGACCGTCGTGACCTTCTTCGACCTGGCCCCCGAGGCCTTCCCGGTCGACGGCTCCGCGCCGGACCCCGGGAGGAAGATCTCCTCCCCGAGCACCTGGGACACCGCGCGTCGCGCCGACCGGCTGGTGGCCACCGGCGACTACACGAAGAACGACCTGATCCGCTACTACGGCCTGCCGGAGGAGAAGATCGCGGTGATCCCGACCGGGGTCAACCTGAAGGTCTTCCGCGAGCCGTCGGCGGAGGAGCGCGCGCGGGCGCGGGCGCGCTACGCCCTGCCCGAGAGCTACTTCATGGTGATCGGCCCGTTCGTGCCGCCGCGCCGGACCAACGCGGAGAGCACCGTGCGCGCCTTCGCCGCCCTGAACCGCGCGGGACGCCTCGCCGGGCGCCGCCTGGTGTTCGTCGGCGCGCGCAACGCGCACCTGGAGGGCCTGCTCGCGCTCGCCGCGGAGCTGGGCGTCGGGGAGCTCTGCGCGGCGACCGGCTACGCGGCGCTGGAGGACCTGCCCGCGCTCTACGCCCTGTCGGACGGCGTCGTGCATCCGACCAGCGTCGAGGGCTTCGGGTACGGGCTCGAGGTGCTGGCGTGCGGCGCGCCGTTTCTGACCTCCGACCTGCCGGGGGTGCTGGAGTCCGTCGGCGACGCCGCGCTCGCGGTGACGCCCAACGACGTGCCCGCGCTCGTGGAGGCGATGGGCGCGCTGATCGAGGAGCCCGCGCTGCGCGCCGGGCTGCGCGCGAAGGGTCCGGCGCGGGCGGCGCGCTACTCGTACGCGCGCATCGCCGAGCGGCTCGTCGCGCTCTACGAGAGCCTGGGCCGGGGGGGACGCTGACATGTGCGGCATCTGCGGCGTGGTGCGCGGCGGGAGCGGAGCCCCGGACCCCGCGCGCTTGAAGGCGGCCAACGATATGATCCGGCACCGCGGCCCGGACGATGAGGGCTTCTTCGTCGACGGCCCCGTCGGCCTGGCGATGCGCCGCCTGTCCATCATCGACCTGAGCACCGGCCATCAGCCGCTGTCCTACGCGGACGGGCGCTATTGGATCGTCTTCAACGGCGAGATCTACAACTACCGCGAGCTGCGCGCCGAGCTGGAGTCGCGCGGGCACCGTTTCAAGACCAAGTCCGACACCGAGGCGATCCTGGCGCTTTACCAGGAGATGGGTGGGCGCTGCGTCGAGCGCCTGCGCGGGATGTTCGCCTTCGCGATCTGGGACAAGGGGACGAGGAGGCTCTTCCTCGCGCGCGACCGCATCGGCAAGAAGCCGCTGGTCTACGCCGAGCGCCCGGACGGGAGCCTGCTGTTCGGCTCGGAGCTGAGGTGCCTGTTCGCGCTGGACCCGGGCCTGCCGCGCGAGACCGACCCGGCCGCGATCGACCTGTACCTGTCGCTGCAGTACATCCCCTCCCCGAAGACCGCGTACCGCGGGGTCAAGAAGCTCCCGCCGGGCCACGCGCTGACCTGGGAGAGCGGCCGGACGACGGTCGAGCGCTACTGGGACCTGCCGCTGGGCGCCCCGCCGGTCACGCGCGATTACGAGGAGGCCAAGCGCCTGCTGCGCGAGAAGCTGACCGAGGCGGTCCGCCTGCGCATGATCTCGGACGTGCCGCTGGGCGCGTTCCTGTCGGGCGGGGTGGACTCGTCGATCATCGTCGCGCTGATGAGCCGCCTGTCGGACAAGCCGGTCAAGACCTTCTCGATCGGTTTCGACGACAAGAAGTTCTCCGAGACGCACTACGCGAAGCTGGTGGCCGACCGCTACAAGACCGACCACACCGAGTTCGTCGTCAAGCCCGAGATGGCCGACGTCCTGCCCAAGCTCGCCTGGCACTACGGCGAGCCCTACGCCGACGCCTCGGCCCTGCCCACCTACTACGTGTCGCGCGAGACCCGCCGGTTCGTCACCGTGGCCCTCAACGGCGACGGCGGCGACGAGAACTTCGGCGGCTACCTGCGCTACTTCGCGATGAAGGCCGCGCGCGTCGCGGACCTGCTGCCGGGGCCGGCGCTGGCCGCGCTGAAGGCGGGCACCGAGCTGCTCCCCGAGCGCGACGCCCCGTTCGGGACGATCTGGCGCGCGAAGCGCTTCCTGCGCTCCGCGCTCCTCAACGACCTGCCCGGGCGGCACCTGAAGATGATCGGCTACTTCCACGAGGACGACAAGCCTCCGCTGTACGCGCCGGAGTTCGTCGCCGCGCTGGGGGCCGACATGGGCTCGGCCAAGGAGTACATGGCGCGCGCGTTCGACGCCTGCAAGGGCGAGGACTTCCTCAACCGCCTGCTCTACGTGGACTTCAAGACCTACCTGCCCGAGTGCCTGATGGCCAAGGTGGACATCGCCACGATGGCCTGCTCGCTGGAGGGGCGCTCGCCGCTGCTCGACCACGAGTTCGTCGAGCTCGCGTTCCGGATGCCCGGCGAGTGGAAGCTCAAGGGCCTGCGCGGCCACAAGCACATCTTCAAGGACGCCTTCCGCGACCTCCTGCCCGACGAGATCCTCGCGCGCGGCAAGATGGGCTTCGGCATCCCGCTGGGGTCCTGGTTCCGCGGCCCGCTGCGCGACTACTGGGAGGGCCACTGCCTGTCGCGCGAGGCGCTGGGGCGCGGCTACTTCACGGAGAAAGGCCTGCGCGCGCTCTGGGACGAGCACCAGTCCGGACGCCGCGACCAGGGCTACCGGCTCTGGGCGCTCCTGATGCTCGAGCTCTGGCACCGCCACGCGGCGGCCGGCGCGGAGCCGGGCGCCTCCTGCTGACCTAGGACGGGCGGGACGCCTCGAGGATCGCGCTCCCCGGGGCCTCGGAGACCAGGCGGCAGGAGAACCCCAGCGCCTCCAGCCGGCGGCGGACCTCGGCCGGGTCCACGCGCGGCGGGTGGACCTCCAGCACGACGCGGCGCGTCCGGGCCAGGGTCTCGGGGGCGCCGTCCATCACGCTCAGCTCGGCTCCCTCCACGTCGATCTTCAGATGGTCCACGGGGCCGACTCCCTCCTCCTCGAGGACGTCGTCGAGGCGGCGCACGCGCACGGGGACGGCGGCGCGCCCGGCGGACGCGTGCAGGGTGTCGGCGGCGGGGTTGTCCGCGGCGTCGTCGGCGACGAAGAGCTCGGCGCGGCCCTCGGCGCCGGCCAGCGCGCAGTCGCGGCGGCTCACCCAGGGGACGGCGTTGGCCGCCAGGTTGCGGTCCAGAAGCTCGCGCGTGCGCGGCGAGGGCTCGAAGCAGACCACGCGGCCCGTCGGCCCCACGCGGCGCGCGGCCATCAGCGTGAAGGCCCCGATGTGGGCGCCGGCGTCCACGACCGTCTGGCCGGGGAGGATCTCGGCGCCGGAATAGGCGCCGCGCTCGTAGACCTCGTCGACGATGCACTGGTCGTGCGGGCGGACCAGCAGGACCGTCCCGTCGGGCATGCGCCGGCGCGTCAGCCAGGTCCGGCTCTTGAGCCCGCGCAGGCCGGTGAGCCCGACGAGCCGGTCGAAGCGCTCCCGGCCCAGGACCGCGCGGCCCGCGGCCCGCAGCGCGGTCCAGACGCCCTGCGCCGCGGCGAAGAGCGCGACTTTCAGGCTCTCCATGCGCCTAGGCGCGGGTCCCGGTCCGCCGGGCCCGGAAGATCAGGTTCGGGGTCAGCAGGGCGCCCTCGTGCGCGTAGGACTCGGCGAAGAGGTAGAGGCGCAGCGCGGCGCGCAGGGGCTTCCACAGCAGCCAGCGCAGGAGGCTGCGCGCGCCGGTGACGACGGGCTCCTCGGCGCGGACCTCGATCGCGTCGAAGCCGGCGGCGCGCAAGGCCTGGCGCAGGCTGTTCGCCGTGAACGCGAGCTCGTGCGTGAGGTCGCCGTAGCGGACGCGCCCCCAGGCCACGCCGTCCGCGTTGGGCACGCGGCCGACGAACGCGGAGTCCGGCCCGGGGACCAGCGCCGCGGCGACCAGGTCCAGCAGGGGAAAGAGCTCGTCCTTGCGGAAATGCTCGAGGAAGTCGACGGCGACGACGCAGGCGCAGGACCCGGGGCGCGCGCGCAGCGCCTCGACGGCGTCGCCGCGGACCGCCTCGACGGTCCCGCGCGCCCGCGCGGCGGCCAGCGAGCCCTCGTCCCGCTCGACGCCCTCGATCGCGCGATGCCCGCGCGCGCGCAGGAAGCGCAGGAAGGCGCCCGCGCCGCAGCCGAGCTCCAGGATCCTCGCGCCGCGGTCCTCCGGAAGGAATCGCCCGAAGTGGCTCTCGAGGACGCGCGGGTCGGGGTCCGCCGCGGTCGCGTCCGGAGCGGCCGCCCCGTGGGTGCGGGAGTAGTCGCGGTAGAGCCGTTCGCGGTAGTCTTCGTGGAGGGGCATGAGGCCGGGCCGCCGTCAGCCGATCTTGAGCGCCGAGAGGATGAACTGCACGCCGATCGCGGCCAGCAGGAGGCCCATCAGGCGCGTGACGATGTTCAGGAAGATCGGGGAGAGCTTCTTGGCGCTCTCGGCGGCCAGGGTCAGCGTCCAGTAGCTGGCGAGGGCGACCAGCGCGATCAGCGCGAAGAACACCGCCTTGTGGGCGAGCGTCGTCGCGCGTCCGGCCAGCACGATGGAGGTGGTGATCGCGCCGGGGCCCGCCAGCAGGGGGACGGCGAGCGGCGTGATCGCGATGTCCTCCTTGCTCATGCCCTCGGCGACTTCCTCGGGCGTCTCCTTCAGCGGCGACTTCTGCGCGCGCAGCATGTCCAGCGCCGAGAGCAGCAGGACCAGCCCGCCCGCGATCTGGAACGCGCTGAGCGTGATGCCGAACAGATGAAAGATCGACGGGCCCAGCAGGGCGAAGGCCGCCAGCACGCCCGCCGTCGTGATGCACGCGGTGCGGGCCATGCGGCGCCGCGCGCCGGGGGGGTCGTTGGAGGTCATCGCCAGGAAGGTGGGGATGGCCGCGAACGGGTCCACGATCGCGAACAGCGAGCCGAAGGTCAGGAACGCGTACTCGAGCATCGCGCGCATTCTAGCTTTTTTGCCGGGCGCGGCCCCGCGCCGCGCTTTGATACGATAGGGCCGTGAGGCCGCTCGAGCACGCGCAGAACCTGCCGACCGCCGTCCTCGCCGCCCTGCGGCCGCGCCCGGCCCCGCGCCCGGTCCGGCGGGTCCTGGTGCTCGGCTACGGCGGCATCGGGGACACGGTGTTCTTCCTCCCGGCGCTCGAGCTCCTGCGCCGCGCCCACCCGGAGGCCCGCCTCGTCTGGCTCTCGAACCCCATCCCCGTCGGGACCGAACTGATCCCGGCCGCGGGGCTGGCCGACGAGGTCTGGCTCTGGGAGCCGGACGGGGCCGTCGCGGCCGGGCGCGCGGCGATCAACGCCCGGATTGCCGCGGCGGATTTCGATCTCGCGGTGCTTTCTCCGGGCGCTCCGGCCCACGACTTCCTTCCAGGCCTGTCGCGCGTGCCCGTCGTCGTCGGGCACCGGCGGCCGTGGCGGGGGCTCAAGCGCTGGCTCGTGGTCGGCGACTACGCGCGCCGGCTCGCGGTCACCCTCCCGGTCCCGGCGGTGCCCGGGGAGCACGCGCTCGCGCGCGCCCTGCGCCTGAGCGCCGCGCTGGGCCTGGCCGCCCCGGAGCCCGCGC
>JAJXTZ010000095.1 GCA_021783355.1 bacterium
AAGGACGCCGGCGAGGCGCTCATCGGCATCGGCGAGTCCTCCGGCGCGGGGCGCGCGCTCAACGCCGCGCGCGAGGCGATGACCTCCCCGCTGCTGGAGAACGTGGTCATCGACGGCGCGAAGGGCCTGATCGTCAACATTGCGGGCCGCAAGTCCGCGCTGAAGACCTCGGAGATCGAGGAGATCATGGCCACGATCCAGGGCACGATCAGCCCGGACGCGAACCTGAAGATGGGCAACGTCTACGACGAGAGCCTGGGCGACTCGCTGCGCGTGACCGTGATCGCCACGGGCTTCCCGTCGCGGCGCACGCGCGTGCCGGCCCGCGCCGGCGGCGCCCGCCCGGGCCTGCTGTCCCGCCCCCCCGGCCGGCCGCACGAGGAGCCGACCGACGCCCAGCGCCTGGCCAGCCTCAGCGAGCCCGACCGCTGGACCAAGCCCGCGTTCCTGAGATTCAAGGTGAGGAAATTGCGATGACCCTTCAAGAGCTGCTCCAGACCCTGGTCAACAAGCACGGCAGCGACCTGCACGTCCGCTCCGGCGGCCCGGCGTACCTGCGCGTGGACGGCGACCTCCAGCCCGTGTCCGCGGACGCGATCCCCGCGGCCGAGGTCGAGACCATGCTGATGCAGGTGGCGACCCCGCGCGCCAAGAAGGCCTACGAGGAGAAGGGGGAGTGCGATTTCTCGTTCCAGGCCGGCGAGGTCGCGCGCTTCCGCGTCAACGCCTACCGCCAGCGCCAGAGGCTCTGCCTCGCGGTGCGCTTCATCTCCACGCAGATCCCGTCGCTGGCGGACCTGCACCTGCCGGTCGCGACCCTGAAGAAGATCGCCGACAACAACCGCGGCTTGGTGCTCGTCACCGGCATCACCGGCGCGGGCAAGTCCTCCACGCTGGCCGCGATGATCGACTACATCAACGACAACCGCGCCGAGCACGTGCTGACCATCGAGGACCCGATCGAGTTCGTGCACAAGGACAAGAAGGCGATCGTCACCCAGCGCGAGATCGGCGAGGACACCGCGTCCTACGCCGACGGCCTGAAGATGGCGATGCGCCAGGACCCGGACGTGATCCTGATCGGCGAGATGCGCGACCCGGAGACGACCTCCGCCGCGATCACGGCGGCCTTGACCGGCCACCTGGTCTTCGCGACCCTGCACACGATCGACGCCGTGCAGACCATCGCGCGCATCGTGGACATGTACCCGCCGCACCAGCAGGCGCTGGTGCGCGTCCAGCTGGCCGAGTGCCTGCGCGCGATCATCTCCCAGCGCCTGCTGCAGTCCACGAAGGGCGGGCGCGTGCCCGCCGTCGAGGTCCTGATCAACACCCCCCACGTGCGCAAGCAGATCGAGGACAGCAAGACCCAGGAGGTCGTGCAGGCGCTGCAGAAGGGGCAGTTCTACGGGATGCAGACGTTCAACCAGTCCTTGGTCAAGCTCTTCAAGGACGGCTTGGCCAGCGAGGCGGAGGTCCTGGCCGCGGCGTCCAGCCCGGACGACTTGAAGCTCGCCCTGCGGGGCATCGAGCAGGAAATCAAACCGGCGTAACGGAGTCCTCATGTTCGCGGAAGGCTACATCGGAATCGCGGGAACCATCGGGGTCGGCAAGTCCACCCTCACCGTGGACCTCGCCCGCGCCCTCAATTTCGAGCCGATCCTGGAAGAGGTGGACGGCAACCCGTACCTGGAGCACTTCTACGGCGACATGAAGGGCTACGGCACGATGATGCAGGTGTGGCTCTTGAACCACCGTTTCCGCCAGCACCGCGAGTTCGTGACCCGGATCAGCCTGGGCAAGATCCGCGGCGTGGTCCAGGACCGCACGATCTGGGAGGACACGATCTTCGCGCGGATGCTCAACGAGCATCCCGACAAGATCATCACCGACATCGACTACAACACCTACCTGGACCTCTTCGACAACATGGTCCTGCGCGAGCTGGTCTTCCCGCAGATCATGATCTACCTGGACTGCCAGCCGGAGACGGCGATCAAGCGCATCGGCTCGCGCGGGCGCGTGATGGAGCAGGGGATCACGCTGGACTACCTGCGCATGCTCAAGCACAACTACGACCAGTTCATCGGCGAGATGGAGTCGGCCGGCGTGCGCATCCTGCGCATCAAGTGGGAGTCCTTCCAGCCGGTCAGCGAGGTGGTGCGCCTCGTCCACGAGTACTCATTGAAGCCGTCGAGCTTCACCAAGTGGGTGCGCCCCCTGCGCAAGACGCCGGAGATGAGGCCCAAGCCCCTGGCCCCGGACCATGCCGCGGTCTGACGCCCCCGCGGCCGCCTGGCGGGAGCGGGGCGGCCTCCTCCAAGAGGAGCGCCTCCTCGCGCTCGGCCTGCGGCACGGCTTCGCCGCCAAGCGCGCGGGGGACATGGCGTGCGCGCCGCAGCGGCGCCGCGCCGCGGCCGCGCTCGGCCTGCCGGAGCCCCTCCTGCTCAAGCAGGTCCACGGCACGGCGATCCTTCGCGCCGCCCCGGAGAACGCGGGCCGCGAGGCCGACGGCTGGCTGATCGACGCCCCGGGCGTCTGCGCCGCCGTCTACGCCGCGGACTGCGTGCCGCTGTTCCTGTGGTCCGACGACGGCCGCCTGGCCGGCGTGTTCCACGCGGGCTGGCGCGGGACCGCCGCGGGCATGGCCAAGGCCGCCGTCGCCGCCTTCGCGGCGCGCGGCGTGGGCCCCGAGCGCCTGTCGGCCGCGCTGGGGCCGCACGCCGGGCCCTGCTGCTACCGCGTCGGCCCCGAGCTGGAGAAGGAGTTCCCCGCGTCGGCGTTCGCGCGCCGGGACGGCGGGCTCTGCCTGGACCTCGGCGCGGAGAACCGCCGCCAGCTCGCCGCGGCGGGCGTGCCGGCGGGCGCCCTGGGGGCCCCGGCCCCGTGCACGATCTGCGAGCCGGAGTCGTACCACTCTTTCAGGAGGGACGGCCGCGGCGCGCGCATGCTCGCCCTGCTGTCGATCGACCGATGAGCTTCATGATCCCGCCCCGCCGGTCCTTGCGCGACGTGTTCCCGTACCAGCCGGGCAAGTCGATCGCTTCCGTCCAGCGGGAGCTGGGCCTGAAGTCCGTGATCAAGCTGGCGTCCAACGAGAATCCGCTGGGCCCTTCGCCGCGCGCCGCGGCCGCCTACCGCCGCCAGGAGAAGCTGCTGGCGCTCTACCCGGAGGGCTCCAGCCCGGAGCTGCGCGCGGCGCTGGCTCGCTTCCACAGGGTGGAGGCGGAGTCGGTCATCGTCGGCAACGGCTCCGACGAGCTGATCCGCCTCCTCTGCGAGGCGTTCGTGGAGCCCGAGGACGAGGTCGTCGTCAGCCAGCACGCCTTCATCCGCTTCAAGCAGCAGGCCGCGATGATGGGCGCGCGCGTCATCGAGGTCCCGATGACGGACTGGACGCACGACTTGGAGCTGATGGCCAAGGCCGCCAGCCCGCGCACCAAGCTGGTCTTCGTCGCCAACCCCAACAACCCCACCGGCACCTACAACACCCAGGAGGAGGTGTCGGCCCTGCTGGCGGCGGTCCCCAAGACCGCGCTGGTGGTCCTCGACGAGGCCTATTGGCACTACGCGCAATCCATCCCCGGCTATCCGAAGAGCCTGCCCGACCTGGTCCGCGCGCACGAGAACCTGATGGTCCTGCGCACCTTCTCGAAGGCCTACGGCCTGGCGGGACTGCGCGTCGGCTACGGCGTCGGCGACCCCGAGCTCATCGGCTGGCTGGACCGCATCCGCATGCCGTTCAACGCGAACCTCCCGGCGCAGGTCGCCTGCGTGGAGGCCCTGAAGGACGCCGCGTTCGTCAAGCGCGCGGTCGCGCTCAACGAGACCCAGCGCGCCCTCGTCGCCCGCGCGATGAGCGACTTGGGCTTCGGCGTCGGCGAGTCCGCGACGAACTTCGTCTTCGCGCGCTCCCCGGTCCCGGGCCGGGAGCTCTTCAAGGCCCTGCTGCGCCAGGGCGTGATCGTGCGCCCGCTCGACGAGTACGGGCTCTCCTCGCACGTGCGGGTCTCCACCGGAACGCCCGCGCAGAACAAGACCCTGCTCAAGGCCCTGCAGCAGGTCCTGGCGGTGCCCGCGTGAGGGCCAAGCGGCGCGGGATGATCATCGCGATGGACGGCCCGGCCGGGGTGGGCAAGTCCACCGTCGGCGGCCTGGTCGCCAAGAAGCTGGGCTACAAGTTCATCAACACCGGCGAGATGTACCGCGCGCTGACCTGGAAGGCGCTGGAATCGGGCGCGGACCTCGACGACCACGAGGCGGTCCTGGCTCTGGCCAAGCGCGCGTCCTGGGAATTCAAGCCCATCGAGGAGGGCGGCGCGACGCTCAAGACCTTCCTGGACGGCGTGCCGGTCACCGGCCAGATCCGCGAGGAGCGCGTCAGCGTGAACTCCTCCCGGATCGCCGCCAACCCCGGCGTGCGCAAGTTCCTGTCCAAGCTTCAGCGCGAACTGGGCGAGCCGGGCGGGATCGTGATGGAAGGGCGCGACATCACGACCCACGTCTTCCCCGACGCCGACGTGAAGATCTACCTGGACGCCAGCCCCGAGGAGCGCGCGACGCGCCGCCACCGCCAGTTGAAGGCCTCCGGGGGGGACGCGGACCGCTCCGCGATCCTGGCCGCCATCCTCAAGCGCGACCTCAACGACCTCAAGCGCGAGATCAACCCGCTCAAGCAGGCGCCCGACGCGCTGGTGATCGACTCCACGCACCTGACCATGCGCGAGGTGGCCGACCTGATCCTGCGCCGCGTGCGGCGCGAGGCGAAGCATGCCCGATGAGCGACCGCAAGGAGGCGCTGCGCGTCTTCGCGGAGACCGTCACCGGGGCGGTGCTGGGCGCGGTGTGGGGGGTGCGCGTGACGGGGCTGGAGCGCGTGCCCCGCGCGGGAGCGCTGATCGTGGCCTGCAACCACGTCAGCCTGCTGGACCCGCCGCTGCTGGGCGCGGCGATCGCCGCGGCGCGCCGTCCCCGCTTCCTGGGCAAGAAGGAGCTCTTCGCGGTGCCGGGCCTGGGCTGGTTCCTGCGCTCCTCCGGGGTCATCCCGCTGGACCGCGGGACGGCCGACCACGGCGCGATGCGCGCCGCGCTGGCGACGCTGGAGGCCGGGGGCTCGCTGGCGATCTTCCCCGAGGGGACGCGCGCGCGCGCCGGCCGCACGCCGGCGCCGAAGTCCGGCGTCGCTTTCTTGGCCGCGCGCACCGGAGCGCCCGTCCTGCCGGCCAAGGTGGTGGGCACCGCGGAGTTCCCGCGGCGCTTCCCGCTGGAGGTGCGCTTCGGGTCTCCGCTGCCGGCGCCGCCGGCCGGAGGACGCGAGGCCGCGGCCGCGTTCGCGCGGGCCGTGATGGCCGCCGTCTACGCTTTGTGACGATTCGACATGAGAAGGGAGGATGACATGAAGCAGCACGAGTCCGGATTGAACGAAGACGCCTGGGAGTCCGCGGGCGCGGAGTCCGAGGGCGCCGCCGCCGAGGGCGGGGAGGAGATGACGATGGAGGCCCTGCTCGCCCAGCAGGCCGTGACCACCGAGAAGCTGGCCGACCGCAAGGTCGCCTGGGTCAAGGTCATCGCGGTCACCAAGGACGCGGTCCTGGTGGACGTGGGCGAGAAGAACGAGGGCTCGATCCCCCTCTCGGAGTTCGTCGGCGACCTGGCCGAGCCGAAGGGAGCCGCCCCGACGCCGGGCCAGCGCGTGCCGGTGGTCAAGGCCGGCGGGCGCACGAAGACCGGGCAGGCGGTCCTGTCGCACCTGAAGGCCAAGACGGAGCTGGGCTGGGAAATGGCGGTCAAGGCCCACGCCGAGAAGCAGCGCGTGCGCGGGCAGGTCGTCTCGTCGGTCAAGGGCGGCTTCCTGGTGGACGTGCAGGGCGTGCAGGCGTTCCTCCCGGCCTCGCTGGCCGACCTGCGCCCGGTCCGCGACCCGAAGAAGATGGTCGGCACCGGCGTGCGCTGCTACGTGATCGAGGTCAACCCGTCCAAGCGCCAGCTGGTGCTCTCGCGCCGGGCCGTCCTCGAGGAGGAGGCCGGCAAGCGCCGCGTGAAGATCGTCGAGGAGCTGCGCAGCGGCGAGGTCCGCATCGGCCGCGTGGTGCGCGTCTCGGCGGAGGGGATGGTGGTGGACATCGGCGGCCTGGAGGGCGCGGTGCGCCCGCAGGACATGGCCTGGGGCAAGCCGGATCCGTCCGCGTTCGAGCGCGGCCAAAAGCTCAAGGTCAAGGTCCTCTCCAAGCCCGAGAAGGAGGGCGAGCCCCTCCTGCTCGGCGTCAAGCAGCTCCTGCCGAACCCGACCGACGCGCTCAAGCGCCGTTTTCCGCCGCGCGCGACCGTCTCCGGCAAGATCACCGAGGTCGGCGCGCACGGCGTGCGCTTCGCGGTGGACCCGAAGACGAACGCGTTCGTCCCGGCCGCCGAGTGCGACACCGACATCGTCTACAAGATCGGCGACCCGATCAAGGCGATCGTGCTGGGCGTGGACTTCGCGAACTTCGAGCTGCGGGCGTCCACGCTCAAGTACTCCGAGGTCCACGACCGCAAGCGCGTCGCGCAGTACATGAAGGCCCCGCCGCCGCTGACGCTGGGCCAGCTGCTGTCGCCGGAGAAGGAGGAAGGGTGACGCACCGCGCCGTCGAGGAGTCCCGGCTCAAGCCGGTCCGGGGCTCCTCGGGCGGCGGCGCGCGCTGGCTGGACGGCCGCGTCCTCACGGGCGCGGCCGGCTTCGTCATCGTCGTGCTGTTCGGCGCGCTGTGGATGATGATGCGCCCGGCGCCGCTGCCGCGGCGCGCGGCGGAGTTCCCCTCGCCGGCCAAGCTGGACGCGCGGATCGCCTCCGCGCAGGACCGCCTGCGCTCCGACCCCCAGGACCTGTCGGCCCTGGTCGAGCTGGGCACCTCGCTCTTCGAAAGGGGCAAGGGCGACTACATCGACGCGATCAACGTGCTGGAGCAGGCGCGCGACTTGGGGGCCCTGGACCCGCGCATCTTCTACTGCCTGGGCATCATGTACCAGGAGGAGGGCCTCTACCCGTACGCGCTGACCGAGTACCAGCGCTTCCTGCGGCACTACCCCGAGGACAAGGAGATCCGCCTGCTGGCGGCCAAGCTGGACTATCGCCTGGGCCTCTTCGACGCCGCGACCAAGGAGTACGAGCGCCTCAAGTTCCAGACTCCCGGCGACCCGGTGGTGGAGGAGAACCTGGGACTGAGCCTGTGGGGGGACAAGAAGCTGGCGCGGGCGCGGACCGCGTTCCAGTCGCTGAAGGACGCGGGCGGGGACTTCTCCCGGCGCGCGGAGTTCTATCTGGGCCAGCTGGCGCTGCAGGACGGACGCGCCGCCGAGGCCGCCGATCATTTCGCTCTGTGCGGCCTGGCCGAGTCCTCCCTGCCCGGCATCCCCGACGAGCGCGCCTACGCCGCGATGGCGCAGGCCGAGCAGGCCCTCGGACGCTGGGCGCCGGCGCTGGACGCCTGGAAGAAGGTCCTGAAGGCCGCGCCGCGCGACCCCAAGGCCCGCGCGGGGGAACGCGAGTGCTCGCGGCGCCTGGCCGCCGAGGCCCGGCGGGCCAAGAAGAAGCGGCGGTGAGGCCCCGGGGCGGCGGCGTCCTGCGCGCGGACGGGGTCTCCCTGGAGGCCCTCGCGCGCCGTCACGGCACGCCGCTCTTCGTCTACTCCGCGCGGACCGTCCGCGAGCGCCTGGACGCCCTGCGGCGGGCCTTCCGGCGGCGCGAGCCGCTGGTCTGCTACGCGATGAAGGCCAATCCCTGCCGGGCGCTGGCCGCGGTCCTGGCGCGCGAGGGGGCCGGGGCGGACATCGTCTCCGGCGGGGAGCTGGCGCGGGCCCTGCGCGCGGGCTTCGACCCGCGGCGGACCGTGTTCTCCGGCGTGGGCAAGACCGAGGCGGAGATGGCGGCGGGCCTGCGCGCGGGACTGCTGGCCTTCAACGTGGAGTCCGCCGAGGAGCTCGACGCCTTGGCGCGCGTGTCCGGGCGCCTGGGGCGCGTCGCGCCGGTCTCGGTGCGGCTGAACCCGGACGTGAACGCGCGCACGCACCCGCACATCACCACGGGGCGCGCGGAGAACAAGTTCGGGGTCGAGACCGCGGAAGCCCTGCGGCTCTACGCGCGGGCCGCCCGGGACCGCCGGCTGCGCGTGGTCGGGGTGCAGTGCCACATCGGCTCGCAGATCACCCAGGCGGAGCCCTTCCGGCGGGCGGCGCGGGCCCTGGCGCGCGTCGTGGCGCGCCTGCAGGCGCAAGGCATCCGCCTGCAGCACGCGGACATCGGCGGGGGCCTGGGCATCACCTACAAGGACGAGAGGCCGCTGGCGCCCGCGGCCTTGGCCCGCGCGCTGGAGGAGACCTTCGCGCCGTGGCCGGAGATGCGCCTCCTGCTGGAGCCGGGGCGCTACCTGGTCGCCGAGGCCGGGATCCTGCTCACGCGCGTGCTGTACCGCAAGAAGACCGCCAAGCGCCGCTTCATCGTGGTGGACGGGGCGATGACGGACCTGCCCCGTCCGGCCCTGTACGGCGCCTGGCATCCCGTGGAGGCCGTCAGGACGCGCCCCGGGCCCCGTCGCCGCGCCGACGTGGTGGGGCCCGTCTGCGAGTCGGGGGACTTCCTCGCGCGGGCGCGGCTGCTGCCGCCCCTGGAGCGGGGGGACCTGCTCGCGGTGGGCAAGGCCGGGGCCTACGGCTTCGCGATGAGCAGCCAGTACAACTCCCGCCCGCGCTCCGCCGAGGTGCTGGTGGACGGGGGACGCGCGCGCCTGGCGCGCCGCCGGGAGACCTTGAAAGACCTGATCGCCGCGGAGCGGTGAGGGGGAGATCGCCATGGCCAGGAAAAAGACCGCCAAAGGGAAAGTCCCCGCGCCGCCGCCCCCGTCGCAGGCCATGCCGCCCCGAGGGAAGGTCCTGGTCGCGGGGGGGGGAGTCGTCGTGCTCCTGGGCTTCCTGGTCCTCTCCCGCGCCGACGCGCTGGGCCGCAACTGGGCGGCGTCGCTCTCCCCGTTCCTGATCCTGGGGGGGTACGCCGCGGTCGGCGCCGGCCTTTTCCTGCCCCCCGCGCCGCCGTCCCCACCCTCCCCGCCGCCCGCGGCCTGACCGCGGAAAAAACCATCTCGCGGGAGGACCTCCCGCATTTGAGTCCGGTCCCCCGGTCTTTTTCCTCCGCGGGCGGACCATGACCCGGCGGCGGCCGGCGAGGTGGTTTTTTCCGTCCGGACGCCGCGCCCCTTCCTTGGTTTTTTTCGACCCCCCGGATCCCCCGGTGCGTCCCATGGTTTTTCCCGCTCGCGGGCCTTAAGCTCCCGCTCTCCCTTTCCTGGTTTTTTCGGCTGCCCCGCCGCGGGCCCGGATCTCTTGGTCCGGAGCCTGTTTTTTCGGTCCGGTCCCGGGGGCCCTTTCATGGTTTTTTTGAAGGGTCCTCATTCGGCCCCCATACCCTTGGTCCGGAGGCTGTTTTCCGCTCGATCCCCAGGCTGCCTTTGATGGTTTTTTCGAGCTCCCGACCCTTGGCGGGGGGCCGGAAATCAGCCTGATTTTTCGGGCCTCCGCCCTAAGGGTATTCGGTCCGATTTCTTGGGCGCCTTTCATGGTGTTTTGGGCTGCTCCGGACCCTCCGGCCGGCGGCCCGGATCTTGCCTGATTTCCGGCGGTCCGGGCCCCGAGTTCCGCGGATTCCAGGCTGATTTTAGGCGTCTTCCCATGCGGCCCCGACTGCTAATTTAAAAAAGTTAAAGTAACCTGGCGTTCCGGACGAAAAGTCGTTAGGTTGCCGAGGAGAATCGAGCGAAGTTCGGTCCGATTCTTGCGCTCGTGCGAGATGCCGCCATAGAGCTGTATGTAACATAAGATGTATTATCATTAGTAAACAGAAAAGCCCCTCTCCGTTCTGGGATCCTGCGTGATTCGGCTTCCGCCTGGCGCGACGGCGGGGCCGGGGCCGTTTTGGGTCCGCGGGGCAACCCCTGGGACTTCTCGGCCCGCCTTGGGAGCCCGGGCGGCGCCGCGATCCTTCTTAAGGCTTAAGGTCTCCGGCCGAGCACGGCGGCCGTCAGGCGTTCGGCCAGCAGGAGGGCCTTGATCTTGCCCGCGGCGGTGAGCTCGTAGCGCCGGGAGCGGCGGGAGCCGGCCGAAAGCAGGTCGCCCTGGGCGATGGCGTCCTGGAGGGTTCGGTCCATGCGGCCGATGGGGTGGCCGGAGGCCCTCAGCCACTTGGCCACCAGGGCGCTGGTGGGCTTGGGCAGGCTCAAGAGGCGCTCGGAGGCCAGCAGGAGCACCAGGGCGGCGTCCCGGCCTGCCTGGTCGCCTCCGGGGATCTTGCCTCTCAGGGTCAGCCCCCCCTTCCGGGCCTCCACGACCGCGTTCCAATCGACGCGCGGCTCCCGGCCGGACCCTTCCGCGGCGGCCCCGGGAAGCGGTGTCTGGCGCAGCAGGAACTCGGCGCGCTCCTGGCGCACGAAGTCCGCGTCTCCTTCGGCTTCCAGCTCGGCTCCGTTGGGCAGCTTCAGGCGCACGCGGTGCTGGCTCATGGCGTGATTATGTCATATGACGTACGACTTGTCCATGTGACGTGGATAAGCTGTGAATGGCGACGATATGCGTCGTGGCTTTCCGTATATGTCATATGTGACGGCATAAAACATCGTCA
>JAJXTZ010000096.1 GCA_021783355.1 bacterium
GAGCAGGGAGATATCCTGTGCCCCAGAGGTTTTCCAGCTTTCAACTTCTGCGCGCTTGCGGAGCAAGGCGGCCTGACCGATTCGAATGCCGCGACAGCCTTCCACGAGGAGGCCATAGCGATTGAAGGCATAGAATCGGTTCCGCGCCTGTTCCTCAGAGAGACCTTCTTCGCGCATGGCGCTTACGAGCAGGTTAATAATGCCGATGCCGGCGGATCCAGAACCAAACATAGCGATGGTTTGATCTTTCAGAGGCACGCCGGTGGCACGCATGGCCGCAAGCAGCGTCGCCGTTGTGACGGCTGCGGTTCCCTGAATGTCGTCATTGAATGTGCAGAGGCGGTCCCTGTAACGATCCAGCAGATTCAAGGCATTCTCGCCTGCGAAGTCCTCCCATTGCAGCAGGATGTGCGGCCAGCGCTTTTGCACCGCGGCAACAAAGGCCTCGACAAAAGCATCGTATTCCGGGCCGCGGATGCGCTTGTGCTGCCAACCCACATAGATGGGGTTGTTGAGAAGAGCTTCATTGTCGGTGCCTGCATCGAGCAGGATGGGCAGGCAGTGCTCAGGAGGAATGCCGCCCAGGGCCGTGTAGAGCGCCATCTTCCCGATGGGAATTCCCATGCCTCCGGCGCCTTGGTCGCCGAGACCCAGAATTCTCTCTCCATCACTCACGACAATGCAGCGGATGTCATCGTAGGCCGGATCGGAAAGGATCTGCTCGATCCGATGCTGGTTTGGATAGCTGATGAAGAGGCCGCGCGCCCGATGCCAGATTTCACTGAAGCGCTGGCAGCCTTCGCCCACGGAGGGCGTGTAGACGATGGGCAGGAGTTCTTCAATGTGGTGGGCAATCAGGGAGTAAAAGACCGTCTCCGTCGTGTCCTGGAGATCACGCATAAACGAGTATTTGGCAAATGCATTGGGTTGGGCATCAAGAGCCTTTTTGCGGCGCTCGATCTGCTCTTCGATCGTGCCAACGTGGGGTGGCAGAAGACCATGCAGTGCAAAGGCATCCCGCTCTGCCTCGGTAAATGCGGTTCCCTTATTGAGTCGAGGATTCAGCAGGAGGTCGCGGCCATACAACCGGGTGTGGAAGACGGCCGGTGCCTCCTGTTCTGTCATGATGGCTGTGCTCATATGGATGTACTCCTTAAACATCCCTCCCAGAACAAGCCGCTCCGGGAGAAACTCCATAAAAGCACACCGAAACCACTTCCTTCCATGGTCTGCATCACATGGATTGTGAGTCAGACCACAAAGGGACACTGAAGCGATATGGACTAACGCTCCTCAATGATCGCCAGATCCCAGGGACCGAGAGTGAGAGTCTGCCCCTGACTGACGGATCTTCCATCCAGCAGGTTGCTGCCCGCGCCATGCGCGTACACGGCCTGCACCTCAGATCCGGAGTAGTTGAAGTAATAATGCAGGCTTTTTCCCAGGTGGTTGACTCCAGACTGTGTGTGAACGGCCGAGGGAAGTTGCTGATCTTGGCCGAAGAGGCCTGCTTCCTGGAGAGCCTGTTTTAGAAGGGCAGTTTGCAGCGTATTTGACAGGTAGGTTCCTTCATAAAGAAGCGTGCCTGAGCCAAACTGGTTTTCCGTGATGGCGGGCCATTTCCCAAAGAAGGGATGATCGTAGTAGGCAAGGGCCCGGGCATGCTCCGGCATCAGGAACTCGGCCCAATACGAAACCTGGTTTGCGCTGCCCGCATGGAAGGGGTCGCCCTTGAGGTCGAGCGGGTGTTCAAGGTTGGAAAACTCCTGATAGCTGAATCCAGCGGCCTCGCGCAAGGGGCCGGGTGCGCGCTCCCAGCGAACCGCGGAGTTCTCATTGGCAAATCCGCTCTTGAACGTCATCACGACATGGCCGCCGTTCTTGACGTAATCGGCGATGCGCTGAAGCAGTGCGTCATCCGAGATGTAGAGCGCAGGCACAATCAGCACCTTGTAGGCAGAAAAATCCGTGGTCTCCGGAAAAACGAAATCTGAGGCCAGGGCCCGGCCGTCGTCCGGCGCGGCGCGGACCGCGCGGTCGAGGTCCGCGAGCGCCTCGGCGACGCGGCCGAGCCGGAGCAGGGCCTCGCCGCGGAAGGCGCGGGCGCGCGCGGAGCCCGGCGCCCTCTTAAGGGCGGCGTCGAAGACGCCGAGCGCCTCGGGAAGGCGCCCGGCCTGGGCCAGCGTCTCGCCCTTCCACGCCAGCGCGCGCGCGTCGCGGGGCCTGCGCGCGAGGTGCGCGTCGAGCTCGGCCAGGGCCTGGCGCGCGGCGGCGCCGTCGGGCTGGCCCTCGGCGCGCCAGACGCCGAGCCAGTCGTTGCGGTGGTTCAAATCGGCGGCGCGCTCCAGCTCTTTGAGGGCCTCGGCGGTCCGGCCCGCGCCGCGCAGGGACTTCACCAGCTGTCGCCGCGCCTTCTCGAAGAGCGGGCAGAGCTTGAGGCCTTGACGCAGGGACGCGACGGCCTCGGCGTGCCGGCCCCGCGCGTCCAAGAGGCGCGCGCGCCAGCCGTAGCCCTGGTCGTAGGAGGGGTCGAGCTCCAGGCCCTTCTCAAAGTCGCGCGCGGCCTCGTCGCAGCGGCCCAGGCGGCGGTAGGCCTCGGCACGCCAGCACCACAGGAAGCCCTCGCCGGGTCCCAGGCGCACGGCCTCGTCCATGGGGACCAGGCCCTCGCCCGAGGTGCCCTCCTGGAACAGCGCGCGGGCCAGGAAGCCCTGCGCCCAGGACCACTCGGGCGCGAGCGCCGCGGCGCGGCGCAGGTCCTCGGCCCCGCCCGCGTAGTCGATGAGCGAGCGCTTGATCTCGCCGCGGAGCAGCCAGCCCCAGGCCCACTCGGCCTCGAGCGCCAGCGCGGCGTCGGCGTGGGCCAGCGCCTCGCGGAAGGCGGCGTCGCCCTCCCAGACGCGCAGGAGGTTGAAGGCGAGACCGACGTGCGCCCAGAACTCGCCCTGGGCGGCGAAGGCGTCCAGCGCGCGCAGAGCCGGGTGGGCGCGCGTGAGCTTGCCCGTGGGCACGGCCAGCGCGGCGTCGAAGGCGCGGACCAGCGCGGGCGGCGCCCGGCGGCCGGAGGCCGGGACCCAGTCCCGCGGCGGGACATAGGTCTTGGCCAGGCGGCGCAGGACGGCCTCCCCGCCGGCGTGGGCCAGGTGGTGGATGAGGTTGGCCTTCACCGCGCCCCGGCGCAGGGCGGCGCCGCGCGAAGGGCCCAGCAGGGTCAGCTGATGCGGCACCGGATCAGGGCCTCCTTCAAGTAGGCTTTCATCACGGGGTCGGTCTTGGATGCGAGGGCGACCTTGTCCATGAAGGCGCGCGCCATCTCGGTGCGCCACAGGTAGGCCTCGTTGCCCTCGTTGACGGTCGGGGACTTGTAGTAGTCCGAGGTGCAGTTGCGGCAGCGGTCGGTGGAGAGGTCGAACTCGCAGTCGCGGTAACGCTCAGGGACGCCGTCCTCGACCGAGCCGACTCTCGAACGGCGGCGCCCTTCCCGATCCACGAACGCGAACGGATAGAACGAGAAATCGCCGTCGGGGTAGGTCTCCATGGACGAGTGGAACGGGCACCAGTCCTCGCGCACGATGCCGTCCTTGAGCATCAGCGGCACCAGCGAGCAGACCACGAAGCGCTGGCGTCCCTGATGCGCCTCGTCCCAGACCCAGTCCAGCACCTTCTGCATCATGGGCCGGAACAGATGCTTCTTGTCCTTCCAGCCGAAGCCGTGGATGACCTCGATCTCGACGTTCTCGAAGCCCAGGCCCGCCAGCGTCTTGAAGTTGTCCAGCATCCTCTCGACGTTGTCCGGGTGCACGCACTGGATGGCCATCGTGCGGCGCTTGCCGATGGTCTCGAAGATCGGCGGCAGGTTCGGGAGCATCCGCGCCCAGGAGCCCCGGCCCCGCTTGTCGGCGCGGTGCGCGTCGTGCGTGGCCGCGTCGCCGTCCATGCTCACCGACAGGAAGAAGCGCCGGTCGGCCAGGAACTCCAGCCATTCGCGCTTGATGGGCAGGGCCGCGCTGGTGCAGAACGACAGGTCCAGGTCCTTGCCCGCCTTCAGCGCCTCCGCCCGCGCGAAGCCCGCGATCTCCCGCGCGACCGGGAAATTCAGGAACGGCTCTCCGCCGTAGAGGAGCAGCTTCTTCACCTCGCCCGGCGACGAGAGCAGGAAGCGCACCAGCCCCTCGGCGTGCTCCCGGGAGATGACCTCGCCGGAGTCCTTGTCGATGAAGCAGTACTCGCAGCGCAGCGGACAGGCCGTGTTGATCGCCACCTTGAAGCGGCGGATCTCCTTGTTGGTCGCCAGCCCCAGCCCGCGCAGGCGCGCGAGCTCCGTGGGACCGTAGGCCGCGTCGCTCTTAAGCCCGGGCGCGGCCATAGAGCTCCTCGTACGCCGGGTGGCCCTCGCAGCGCGCGATCAGGTCCTTGAGCCCCTCGGCGAAGGCGTCGGCCACGCGGCGGAAGCCGGCCAGGGCGGCGCGCGGGTCGCGGCCGGAGTGGCGCGCGTGCTCGACGACGCCGATCGGGCAGAAGACATGCCCGCCGCCCTCGCCGGCGGCCTCGATGAAGGCGGTGGGCTCGTCCAGGCGCGCCTGGCGCCCGTCCCAGTCCGTGCCGGACGCGGGCTCGCCGCAGCGCAGATCCGCGGCCTTCCCGACGGGGAAGGAGAGGGCCTTGTCGCAGGCGTAGTACTTGCCGTCGGGGCCCAGCGTCATGTTGTGGCAGTCGTGCCACCAGGACTGGTCGGTCGCGTTGTTCTCGATCGCCTCCAGCACCGCGTACAGGATCTGGAACTGCGGCGGTCGCACGCCGGCGTCCAGGAGCGCGCGATACCAGCGCGAGAGGCCCTTCAAGACCGCGCGCATCACCGCGATCTTCTCCTCCGGCCAGTCTTCATAGAGCTCGGGGTTGAAGGTGATGCGGCCGAAGCCCATGCGGTGGAAGGCGTCCACGTTGGCGAGGAGGCGGTCCACCGTCTGCGCGGTGAAGACCAGGGAGACGCCGAGGTTCGCCTTGCTGAGCGGCGCCAGGCGCGCCATCGCGTCATCGTAGACCGAGCGCTCGGTCGTCTTGTAGTAGACCCGGTGGAGGTCGTTCTCCTTCTTGCCGCCGTCCAGGCTGACCGTGCAGTGCACGCCGAGCTCGTCGAGGACGGCGACCTTCTCCGGGGTGAGGAGCGTGCCGTTGGTGAAGGTCTGCAGGACCCCCTGGGGCCCGAGCGTCGCGCGCGCGTAGCGCGCGGCCTGCACGAACAGCGGCCAATCGAGGAGCGGCTCGCCGCCGAGGAAGGTGACCTTCCGGCGCTCCGGCGGGACCTTCGCGGCGAACTCGTCCACCGCGCGCCGGATCGCCGCGAAGTCCAGCCGGGCCGCCGGGCCCTGGTTGACCGCGACGTAGCAGTAGCTGCAGGCCAAGTTGCAGCTATTGGACAGATAGACGGCCAAGTGGTCCAGGGCCACGATGCGTTCGCCGTGAAGGCCGCATCGTCCCCCCCGCCGAGGCGGGCCGGGGGCGGCGCGGCGCTCCTAAACGGTCAGCACCTCGGGTTGCACCAGCCGCCGCGGCAATGCGAGCCGTGCGACCCGTGCGAGCCGTGGGAGCCGTGCGAGCCGTGGGACCCGTGCGAGCCGTGGGACCCGTGCGACCCGTGGGACCCGTGCGACCCGTGGGACCCGTGGGACCCGTGCGAGCCGTGGGACCCGTGCGACCCGTGCGACCCGTGGCTGCCGTGGCTGGTGTGCGAGCCGACGCCGCCCGAGTTGTGCAGGAAGTTGGAGTGCGCGGCGGGCGCGGGCGTGGACTTCAGGAGCGCGGCGCCGATGATGCCCAGCGCGGCCGCGGTCTTGACCACGTTCTCCTTGGTGATCTTGCCTTCCTCGGAGCTCAGGAACACCGAGGCGTCCTTCTTGAGCTGCGGCAGGAGCTTGGCCTTCTTGGCCTTCCCCTTGCCGCCGCCCTTCTTGGTCGTCTTCTTCTTGGCCATGTCTTTCCTCCCTAACGGTCCTTGTACTCGAGCCAGGACTCGAGGACCTTGCGCGCCTCCGGGTCCTGGAGGCGCGTGAACAGCGCGTCGAAAATCCCCATGATCTTGCCGCACCAGTGGTTGGTCGGCATCTGCCCGAACAGCCCGCCCTGCGTCTCGTGATTGAACACCGGCTGGACCGTGCAGTACGGCCCGTACGCGCACTGCGCGCACATCGGCTGGGACCACGGCATCGCCGCGTAGAGCGACGCCCGCACCGTCGGGTGGTCGAGCAGGTCGGACAGGCGCGACTCGCCCGCGCGGCCGATCTTGAAGAAATCGTCGCCCTCGGCGGCCAGCAGGCGGCCGTCCTCCCCGGTGTACACCGAGCCGTCCCAGTCGTAGGCCAGGCGCGCGATCCCGTCCGCGTTGGGGAAGCGCCAGTGCCCGCCCTCCTGGACGCGGATCAGCAGGATCATCGCCATCTTCTCGTAGGCCTTGACCCCGCGCTTGTTGAGCGCGATCAGGTGGTCGAGGGCCTCCACGTAGAAGCGCACGTACTCGGCGTCGGTGTAGCCGATCGCGTCCCAGGAGCGGCGCGCGAAGCCGACCGGGTCCAGCGGCCCCAGCTGCACGCGCTCCAGGCCCAGGTCCACCAGCTGGTCCACGATCTCCCGCGCGCGGCCCAGCGAGTGGCGCGTGACCGTGCAGATCGCGTTCGGCACGTCCACCTTCGCGCCCACGGCGCGCTTGGCCAGGATCATCTTGATCCCGTTCACCGCGTCCGCGTGGCGCCCGCCGGTCAGCGCGACGCGGTTCTTCTCGTGCAGGTCCGCCGGCCCGTCCAGCGAGGTGCAGAAGCTCACGCCGCGCGCGATCAGCCAGTCCGCCTTGGCCTCGTCGAGCAGGCTGAAGTTGGAGATCAGGCCGAAGTGCAGGGTCTTGCCGGCCGCGCGGTTCTTCAGCAGCGCGTACTCGACGATGAACTTGACCACCGGCCAGTTGAGCAGGGGCTCGCCGCCCTGGAACTCGAAGGTGAGCTCCGGGTTGCGGCTCTGGAAGGCCAGGTCCACGCAGGCGCGCGCCGTCTCCACGCTCATGTCCGTGGACGCGTCGTCCGGGCCCACGACGCTGGCGTGGCAGTAGACGCACTTGTAGTTGCAGCGGCGCGTGACCACCAGCGTGTGCACGCTGGGCCCCGGCCAGTCCAGCAGGTGGCGCGAGACGAGCGCGTCGCCCAGGCGCGGGAAGTCCAGCCGCTCGCGCACGAAGTCCTTGCGCACCAGCTCCGCGCCGAGCGGGTCCTCGTCCGGGATCGCCCCGGCCAGGTAGCGGCCGTAGTCCGCGCCGGAGAGCACGCTCCAGTCCCCGGCGTCGTTGGTGACCAGCACCCCGCCCCCCAGGACGCGCGCGGCGTGCGCCGCCACGCGGCGCGGCGCCGCCTCCAGGGTCCCGGACGGCGAGGTTAGGCGCGAGGGCTCAGCGCGCATGCGCCTCCGGCGGGATCGGGGCGCCCTGCGGCGGGATGCGTTTGGGCATCGTGCGCTTGATCTCCTCTGCGGCGGCCTTCATCAGGCGCTCGACCTCAGCCTTCACCTCGGGGGAGTCCTCCGCCGGCGCGGGCGCGTCCTCGCCCCCGCGGGCGGACAGCAGGGTCTGCGCGGCGATCACGTCGGCCACCTTGCGGTTGAGGCGCGCGACGGCGAAGCGGTACTGCTGGTTGAGCAGCTCGTTGAGGAACTCGCCCCCCAGCGCCTCCAGCGCGGCCTCGTCCAGGTCGCGGCGGCGCGCCACCAGGGTCAGGGAATGCGCGGTCTTGGACTCCTCGTGGTAGACCTCGACGCGGCTGGAGAACACGTGCGCGGCGATGCGCAGCGCGTCGTCCGAGTAGATCCTGCGGGGCACGGAAAAAGAGACCGAGCGCTCGGCGCGGTCCAGGGAGAGCTTCAAGGGGCCACCTCCGTCACGGGCTGGCCCGCGGGCGTGGGGCCGTTCTCCTGCCAATGGCACTGGTCGCGCTCCAGCCAGCGGTCGAACACCGCGCGCGCGGCGGGCTCGCGCAGGCGCTTCATCAGGATGTCGAAGATGCCCATGTGGATCGCGCACCACGGGCTCGTCGGCATCTGCCCGGCGATCGAGCGCTGCATCTCGTAGTGGAACACCGGCTCGGCGCCGCACCAGGGCTTGTACGCGCACTGCGCGCACATCGGCTGGGTCTCCAGGTTGGAGGCCGCCGCGCACGCGCGCGCGGTCGGATGGTCCAGGACCTTCGTCCACGGGTCGTCCACGGTGCCCACGCAGAAGAGCGGGTCGCCCTGATGGTCGACCATGCGCCCCTCGTCGCTGACGAAGACGCGGCCGTCGTAGTTGTAGGCGAGGCAGCCGAGCACCGCGCCCGCCGGCCAGCGCAGGTCCATGAAGCCCGGGTCCTCGCCCTTGACGATCTTGGTCAGCAGGATCAGCGCGTTGCGCTCCATGATGCCGTCGCCGCCGTCCTTGTTGAGCTCCAGGACGTAGTCGAGGCCCTCCGCGTAGAAGCGCAGGAAGTCCTCGGGGCCGTAGCCGATGTCGCTCCAGACGCGCTTGGCGTAGCCGATGGGCGAGAGCGGGCGCAGGAAGATCTGCTCCATGCCCAGCTCGCGGTACAGGTCGACGATCTCCCGCGCGCGGCCCAGGGAGAACTTCGTGGTGGTCATCAGCGCGCTGGGCAGGTACGGCTTGCGCAGGTCGTCGGACTTGGCCATCGTCATCAGGCGGCGCACCCAGGAGACCACCTTCTCCTGCGCCTGGCCGCCGCCCAGGAACGGGCGGTTGCGGTCGTGCAGGTCCGCGGGCCCGTCCAGGGAGGTGCAGATCGAGACGCCGTGCTCGATCAGGAAGTCCAGGCGCTCCTCGGTCATCAGCGTGAAGTTGTTGACCAGCGCGATCAGCAGGCGGCGCTTCTGCGCCTTGGCCTTGGCCTGCGCGTACTCGATCACGAACTTGACCACCGGCCAGTTCAGCATCGGCTCGCCGCCCTGGAACTCGATGCAGATCGCCTCGTTGGGCGTGCGGAAGATGAAGTCCACCGTGCGCTTGGCGGTGTCCAGGTCCATGTCGGTGTCGGTCCGCGACGGGTCGACGACGCTGGAGTGGCAGTACTGGCACTTCTGGTTGCAGCGCAGCGTGACCACGATCATGTGCAGGCTGGGGCCGCGCACCAGGCGGAACGAGGTCTGCTTCAGGTAGCTCGTCGCCAGGTCGCCGAAGTCCAT
Organism: bacterium; assembly: GCA_021783355.1. Taxonomy (GTDB): domain Bacteria; phylum Elusimicrobiota; class Elusimicrobia; order UBA1565; family UBA9628; genus GWA2-66-18. Next base: position 9,205 of record JAJXTZ010000096.1, read on the forward strand.
GCGGTCGCGCACGAAGCCGCGGTCGCAGAGCTCCTCGAACAGGGGCTCCTCCGGGGTCACCTTTCCGGCGACGAAGCGCTCGAAGTCCGGCTTGTCGAGCATCAGCCAGCGGCCCCAGTCGTTGGTCAGCAGGACCCAGGCGCCGAAGTCGCGGAAGTTGAACGGTCCCAGCCCCGCCGGAGCGGTCTTGGTGCCGCTCGGCAGGCTGGTCAGTCGGCTCACTCGGCGCCCCGCCCCTTCTCCGCGTCCTGCGCGGCCTCCCAAGAGCGCGTCGCGCCGTTCGGGTCGGGCAGCTTCTTCTCGCGGTTCATCTCCGAGATCTCGGTCTCGACCTCGGCGATCAGGCGCTCGATCTCGGCGCGCTGGTCGTCGGTCAGCTGTTCGGCCGCGGGCTCGGGGGCGGCCTGCGCGCGCGCGGCGAACTCCCCGGCCAGCGCGATCGCGTTCTCGGCCACGTACTCGCGCACCGGGGCGTTGTTGCGCGCCACCGCCCAGCGCAGGCGCTGCGCGGCCAGTTCGTCCTCGAACGAGGTCTTCAGGGCGGCCAGCTCCGCGGCGCCGCGCGCGCCTTTGGGGCGCAGCGTGACGCGCAGGGCGCCGGCCGCGCCGGGCTCCACCAGCGCGTAGGCGCGGTCCATCATCATGTAGGCCGCGCCGAGCACGGGCTCGGAGCCGGCGGCGCCGAGCTTGACGGAGACGACGACCTCGCCGGAGGCCGGCCGCGCGGCGCGCTTCGAGGGTTGGGCTCGGCGCGCGAGGGCGCGCCGGGTCTTCTTGGTTGGCATTCTTTCCTATAGCTTAGGACTTCTCGTTATGTTAGCAGGAGAGCCGCGCGATGTCAACGCCCCATTTTTCCAATGCTTTAAAGCATTTTTCTTGCCCCAAGCGGGAAAACACGGCGTCGAGCACGGCCCGGTGCGCGGCGCAGCGCGGGCTCTCCGGGATGCTCCCGGTCAAGGTGCCCTGCGCGCGGAAATGGACGGACGGCGGGATCACGCAGAACGCGGCGTACGCGCAGGCCGAGCAGACGGGACGCAGGCGCGGCGCGTATGCCGCGACGAGGGCCGGGACGATGGGCCGGGCGGGCAGGTCTTGGAAGCGGAGCGCGGACGCCTCGCCCAACAGGAACGCGTCGCTCGCGCCGTCGGCGTCCAGGGCCCACCCCTCCTCGGACGAGTAGACCCCCCCGTCGGGGCCGCACGCCAGGGTCTCGACGAGGTCGGCCCCCGCCGCTTCCCAGGGCCGCGCGGCCAGCAGGGCGAGCGCGGCCTCGTCGCGCAGGTCCGAGGTCTCGTGCGTCTCGATCAGGCGCGCCAGCGCGCGCGCGGCGAAGTCCGCGAAGCGCCGCGCGCCGGGGCCGGGCCGCGCCCAGGCCGGCGC
>JAJXTZ010000097.1 GCA_021783355.1 bacterium
CGGAGATGAACGGCGCGCCGAAGCCCTTGGCCGCGTCGCGGCAGCCCTCGGCGGCGCGCACCAGCGCGCCCAGCTGCTTGGGGTCCTCGGGGCTGGCCCAGCAGAAGTTGTCGAGCAGGGCCGCGCGCGCGGGATCGGCGCCCACGCAGGTCAGGTTGCGCAGGGCCTCGTCCACGCAGAGCATCGCCATCCGGTACGGGTCCAGGCGGCCGTAGTCGGGGTTGAGGCCGTGCGCGACGGAGAAGCCGGCGTGGTCGCTCATGTCGCCGGTGGCCGCGTGCGGCCAGATCACGCAGGCGTCGCCGGGGCCGTCGTGGCGCACGCCCTGCAGGGGCTTGATCACCGTGCCGCCCTGGACCTCGTGGTCGTACTGGCGGATCACCCACTCGCGGGAGCAGACGTTGAGGTCGGCGACGGCCTCGCGCAGGATCTCGGCGGGCTTCTTGGCCGCGCCGCCGGACGCTTTCGCCGCGGCGGGCGCGGACCAGACCGCGGAGCGCTCCTCGCGCGGCAGGCCGTGGTGGAGGAACTTCATGTCCAGGTCCACCACGACGGAGTCGTGGTGCGTGACCGTCAGGCGCCCGTCGCGGGTGAACTCGCCGATCACGGCGGTCTCGCAGCCCTCGGCGGCGAAGACGGCCTCCAGGGCCTTGAGATCCTTGGGGGGCACGGCCAGGACCATGCGCTCCTGGGACTCGGACAGCCAGATCTCCCAGCTGTCCAGGTCGGAGACCTTCAGCGGCGCGGCCTCCAGGCGCACGCGCGCGCCGCACTTGGCGCCCAGCTCTCCGACGGCCGACGAGAAGCCGCCCGCGCCGCAGTCGGTCACCGAGCGGTACAGGCGCCGGTCGCGGGCGCGCAGCAGGGCGTCCAGCACGCGCTTCTCGGCGATCGCGTGGCCGATCTGGACCGCGGAGGCCGGGGCGTCGGCGTCCAGGACGGCCGACGAGAAGGTCGCGCCGTGCAGGCCGTCGCGGCCGGTGCGGCCGCCGACGGCGACGATCAAGTCGCCGGGCTTGACCTCCTTCTTGACCGCCCACTGCGGCATCAGGCCCACGGTGCCGCAGAACACCAGGGGATTGAGGCGGTAGTCGTCGTCGAACCAGATCGCGCCGCCCGCGGTGGGGATGCCCATGCGGTTGCCGTAGTCGCGCACGCCGGCCACCACGCCGCGCATGGTCCGCGACGGGTGATGGGCGCCCTCCGGGAGCGGGCCGTCGTAGTCCGGCCGGCCGAAGCAGAACGCGTCGGTGTCCAGCACCGGCTTGGCGCCCAGGCCGCAGCCGAGCACGTCGCGGATCACGCCGCCGACGCCGGTCTCGGCCCCGCCGTAGGGGTCCAGGGCGCTGGGGTGGTTGTGGGTCTCGGCCTTGAAGGCGAGCGCCCACTTCTTGCCGAAGGCCACGACGCCGGCGTTGTCGGCGAAGACCGACAGGCACCAAGGCTTCTTGGCGGCCGTCGTCGCGGCGACGATGGTCTCCTGGAAGAGGTTCTTGATGCGGCGGACCTTGCGGCCCTCCGCGTAGCGGATCGGGCTGGTGAAGGTCTTGTGCTTGCAGTGCTCGGACCAGGTCTGGGCGATGGTCTCCAGCTCGGCCAGCGTGGGCTCGCGCTTGAGGGCCTTGAAGCGGGCCTGGATGGCGTCCCACTCCAGCGCGCTCAAGGACAGGCGGCGCGCGGCGCCGAAGGCGAGGAGGTCCTTGGCGGACATGCCCAGGACGGCGACGGTCGCGTCTGCGGCGGCGGGAGCGGAGCTGCTCATGGGTGGGCCTCCGAGACGACGACGCGGTGGATCAGGGGGTTGGCCAGCGCGCGCCACACGGCCTTCTCCAGGGCCGGGCGGCTGGAGCGTCCGGACAGGCGGTAGGCCAGCGCGGTGCGCACGGCGTCGGGGCGGGGCAGGCCGGCGTCGGCCATCGCCTCGCGCACGGTGTCGCCGGCGGGGTCGGAGACGGTGGGCTTGAGCCAGACCTCCACGCGCCAGAAGTTCATGCCGTTCATCGGCGCGGAGACGGGCGCCAGCATGCGGTGCTCCTGGGTCACGGCGTCGCTGAGCAGCTCCTTGGCGGTCTGCTGGGCCTGGGTGGCGGAGACCGGGCCGGAGATCTCGTAGAGCCGCGACACGCGCACCTCGCGCAGGGAGGTCTGGCCCTGGGCGTGGAGGAGCGCCAGGGCGGCGGCGCCCTCGGCGTCGGTGAACTCCGGGCGCAGGCGCACCTCGATCAGGTGGGTGCTCAGGGGCTGGACGCGCACGCTCACGCGGTCACCTTCTTGAGGAAGTCCCGGTAGCGCTCGAGCGTCCCGGCGACGACCTCCGGCGGCAGGGCCGGGGCCGGCGGGCGCTTGTCCCAGCCGGAGCGCTCCAGCCAGTCGCGCACGAACTGCTTGTCGAAGCCGTCGGGGGTCTTGCCGGGCGCCCAGTCGGACTTCGTCCACACGCGGGAGGAATCGGGGGTGAGGATCTCGTCGATCAGGGTCAGCTCGCCGTCGACGAAGCCGAACTCGAACTTCGTGTCGGCCAGGATCAGGCCGCGCCGGTCGAGATGGTCCGCGGCCTTCTTGAAGACGGACAGGGTGAGCGACTCGAGCTTGGACGCGAGCTCGGCGCCGATGCGCTGGGCGAGCTGCTCGCGCGTGATGTTCTCGTCGTGGCCTTCGTCGGCCTTGGTGGCCGGGGTGAAGATCGGCTCAGGGAGCTTCGCGGCTTCCCGCAGGCCGGCCGGCGGCTTGTGGCCGCCGACGACCCCGGTCGCCTGGTACTCCTTCCAGCCCGACCCCGCCAGGTACGCGCGGGCGACGCACTCCACGTCGATGCGCCGGGCTTTGCGGACCAGCATCATGCGGCCGTCGAACCACTGCTTGTCGAGAGAAACGCCCTTCGGAAGGGCTGCGACGATCTCGTCGTAATCGGCCGTCACGAGATGATTCTTCACGAGGTCCTTCGTCAGGTCGAACCAGAACAGCGCGGCCTTGGTCAGGATCTTGCCCTTGTCCGGGATCGGCGTGGGGAGGATGCAGTCGAAGGCGGAGAGGCGGTCGGAGGCGACCATCAGCAGCCGGTCGCCGAGGTCGTACACGTCGCGGACCTTGCCGCGGCGCAGGAGCTTCAGGCCCGGGATGTCCACGGAGGACGGCGTCGCGGCGGAGGTCATTCCCATTCGATGGTGGCCGGGGGCTTGGAGCTCACGTCGTAGGCGACGCGGTTGACGCCCTTCACCTCGCTGACGATGCGGCTGGAGATCCGGGCGATCAGGTCGTGCGGCAGGCGCGACCAGTCGGCGGTCATGCCGTCGCGGCTGTCCACGCTGCGCAGGACCACGGTGTTCTCGTAGGTGCGCTCGTCGCCCATCACGCCGACGGAGCGCACCGAGGGGAGGATCACCACGAAGGACTGCCAGACCTTGTCGTACCAGCCGGAGGCCTTCAGCTCCTCGCGCAGGATCAGGTCGGCGTCCTTCAGCGTGCGCAGCAGCCCGGGCTCCACGGCGCCGAGCACGCGGATCGCCAGGCCCGGGCCGGGGAACGGGTGCGCGCCGAGCAGTTCCTTGGAGAGGCGCATCTCGCGTCCCAGGCGGCGGACCTCGTCCTTGAACAGCATGCGCAGCGGCTCCACGAGCTTGAGCTTCATGCGCTTCGGGAGCCCGCCGACGTTGTGGTGGCTCTTGATGACGGCCGAGGGGCCGTGGACGGAGACCGACTCGATCACGTCGGGGTAGAGGGTGCCCTGGGCGAGGAACGAGACGCCCTTGATGCGGCGCGCCTCCTTGTCGAAGACCTCGATGAAGGTCCGGCCGATGATCTTGCGCTTCTTCTCGGGGTCGGACACGCCCTTCAGCCGGCCGAGGAAGAGCTTGGAGGCGTCGACGACCTTCAGGTTGAGCTTCAGCTCCTTGCCGAGGACCTTCTCGGCGCGCTTGCGGTCGCCGTGGCGCAGAAGGCCGGTGTCCACGAAGATGCAGTGCAGGCGCGGGCCGATCGCGCGGGAGATCAGCGCGGCGGCCACCGAGGAGTCCACGCCGCCCGACAGCGCGCAGACGACCTTGCCGCCGCCCACCTGGGCGCGGATCGCGGCCACCTGGGCGTCGAGCAGCGAGCTCATCGTCCAGCGCTCCTCGAAGCGGCAGATGCGGCGCGCGAAGTTCTCCAGCACCTTGGCGCCCAGCGGGGTGTGGACGACCTCGGGGTGGAACTGGACGCCGTACCAGCCCTTGGCCTCGTCGGCGATGGCCGCGAAGGGCGCCGACGGGGTGCGCGCGACGACGCGGAAGCCGTTGTCCAGGCGCGCGGCGCCGTCGCCGTGCGACATCCAGACCTGGAGGGTCTGGGGCAGGCCGGCGAACAGGGGGGAGGCGGCCAGCAGCTTCAGCTCGGCGAAGCCGTACTCGCGGCGCTTGGCCGGCAGGACCTTGCCGCCGTGCAGCGCGACCAGGAGCTGCATGCCGTAGCAGATGCCCAGGACCGGCACGCCCGCCTCGAACACGAACGGGTCGGGGCGCGGGGAGCCGGCGCGGTGCACGGAGTCCGGCCCGCCGGACAGGATGATGCCCGCGGGGCGGGCGGCCTCGATCTGGGATTTCGAGGCCTTGTACGGGAGAATCTCGCAGTAGACCTCCAGCTCCCGCAGGCGCCGGGCGATCAGCTGGGTGTATTGGCTCCCGAAGTCGAGGATGAGGATCTTTTCGGCGTTCCGGGGGAGGGCGGGGGCGTCCGCCATTACTTGCCCATCCCGATGCGCTGAGCCTTCTGGAAGATCTTGCCCTCGGTCTTGATCGCGGGAGCGATCACGATCTCGGTGGTCTGCATCTCCCGGATGTTCATCGCGCCCACGGTGCCCATGCAGGTGCGAAGCGCGCCGACGAGGTTCTGCGAGCCGTCGTCCAGGCGGGACGGCCCGTAGAGGATCTCCTCCAGGGTGCCGGTGATGCCGACCTGGATGCGCGTGCCGCGCGGGAGGTTGGCGTGCGGGGTGGCCATGCCCCAGTGGAAGCCCTGGCCCGGCGCTTCCTTCGCGCGGGCGAAGGCGGAGCCGACCATCACGCCGTCGGAGCCGGCCGCGATGGCCTTGCAGATGTCGCCGCCGGTGGACATGCCGCCGTCGGTGATGATCGGCACGTACTTGCCGGTGCGCTTGAAGAAGTAATCGCGGGCGGCGGCGCAGTCCACGGTGGCGGTGACCTGCGGGACGCCGATGCCGAGCACGCCGCGCGAGGTGCAGGCCGCGCCCGGGCCGACGCCGATCAGCAGGCCCGAGACGCCGGCGTCCATCAGCTCCGAGGCGACCGTGTAGGTCACGCAGTTGCCGACGACGACGGGGATCTTCATGGCCTTGCAGAACTTCACGATGTCGAACGGCTTGTACTTGGTCGCCTTGTGGCGGACGGTGGTCACGGTGGACTGGACCACGAACAGGTCCGCGCCGGCCTCCATCGCGATCTTGCCGTACCGGTCGGCGTTCTGCGGGATGGTGGAGACGGCGCAGGGCACCTTGGCCTTCTTGATCTGCTTGACGCGCTCGGCGATCAGGTCCTCCTTGACCGGCGGGCGGTAGAGCTCCTGCACCAGGCGGGTGGCCTCGTCGGGGCTGGCGCCGGCGATCTGGCTGACGACCTCGCGGGGCTTCTCGTAGCGGGTGTTGATGCCGTCCAGGTTCAGGACGCCCAGGCCGCCGAGCTTGCCCATCGCGATTGCGAACTCGGTGTCCACGACGCCGTCCATCGCGGAGGCCAGGAAGGGGATCTCGAGCTTCACGCTCCCGAGCTGGAGGGTCGTGTCGACCTCCTCGGGGTTGACGGTGACGTCGCCGGGGACCAGCGCGATCTCGTCGAATCCGTAGGCCCTGCGGGCCTCACGGTCGCGTCCGATGAAGAAAGCCATTCGGGGAACCTCCGTCGAGGATCATGTCGGCGACGGAGACAGCTTATCAAATTCCTTTAATAAGCGGCAACCCGCGCGGCGGCGCGACGGCGGGCGTCAGGCGGGGAACGGCGCGCCGGGCAGGAGTTCCCGGATCAGCGCGTCCAGCGCGTCGAAGTCGAAGGGCTTCTCCAGCACGCGCACCAGCGGGTCCGGCGGCAGGCGCGCGAGGACCAGGGACCGGTCGGCCGCGCTGAGCACGACCACGGGCAGGGCGCGCGTCAGCGCGTCGGCGCGCAGGAGCTCCAGCACGCGCGCGCCGTCCATGCGCGGCAGGCAGAAGTCGAGCAGGACGAGGTCGGGGCGGGAGACCGCGGCCGCGGCCACGCCGGCGCCGGCGGAGTCCGCGACGGCGACCTCGTGCCCCCGGGCGCCGAAGCGGGCCCGCATCAGAAGCAGGAGGTCGAGGTCGTCGTCCACGACGAGCAGGCGTGCCACTGATAAGAATAGTAATCTTATGCGGCGGCGCCGTCAAGGGCGGGACGGCTGGGACTTTTGCCGCCCGCCCGATTCCCGAAGGACCCACGCGCGGCGTCCGCGCGTCTTCTATTCTTATGGGGATGACACGAAGGCTGCTGACCCTCCTTCTCGCCGCCGCCTGCGCCGCCCCGGCCGGGGCGCAGGTCCGCGCCGTCCCCGAGGCGGGGCTCGTCTCCTCGCTGGGGGCCTTGTCGGCGCCGTCCGCGGCGCTGACGCCGCCGTCGGTCCTGCCGGGCGTCTGGGCCCCCGCCGCCCTGCCCGCCGGGGCCTTGCCGGCGCTTCCCGCGGCGGCGATCCCGGCCGCGCCGGCGGCTTTCGCGGCCCCGGCGGCCGTCCCGCTCTCCGCCCCCGCTCTTCGCGCGGCCGAGGCGGCTTCCGAGGGAGCGCCGCTTCCGAGCGCCTTTGGTCAGCGGCCCGCGGCCTTGGACGCCGAGAAGCCGGAGCGCCGGGTCCTGCACAGCCTCAAGGACCTGGCCGAACTCTCCGGCGGAGCGTCCGCGGACGCCGCCGGCCTCGCGTTCGACGGCGCGGCGCCGCGCGCCGCCGCGGAGTCCGGGCCGACGCTCCCCGAGGGCGCGGTCTCGGCCGAGGCGGTCCCGCTGCGCGGCGCGGCCGACGTGGACCGGACGATCTCGACGCTGACCAACTCCCGCGAGATGCACGACGCGCTGAAGGCGCGCCTGCCGCGGATGCAGCCGTTCGACGCGATCGTCTACCGCGACGCGCGCGGCGGGACCTTCACGGGTCTGGACCTGTCGGCGCGGCCGGCCAACGCGGACCTGATCCCCGAGCTCCAGCCGCACGAGGTCGCGACGATCAAGAAGATCCAACTCTACACGCGCGACCTGCAGGTGCTGGTGCGCGAGGAGGGGGCCACGCCGGACCTGGTGGTCGCGGGCACGGTGACCGAGCTCAAGAGCGTGCACACGGAGGACGCGGTCTACGAGCAGCTCTCCCATGCCAACCACCAGCTGACCGTCCACGCCCAGCGCCACGGCCTGGGGCGCGGCGCGGCGGTCCTGGACATGATCCCGTCGCTGAAGGCCGTGCCGGAACGCATCGAGGAGCAGATCGCGCGCGTGGTCGCCGAGAACCAGGCCCCGGGCTTCAAGCGCGTGTACGTCTTCTCCCGGGAGGGCCTGCAGGTCTACGCTCCGGACGCCTCCGGCGCCTTCCGCCTGGACCGCGCGGCCGTCCCGTTCGCCCGGCCCGGCGCGTCGGCCGCGGCGCGCGGCTTCGTGCCGCCGGCGCTGGAGCGCGCGGTCCTGCCCGACATGGCGACGGTGACGCGCGAGATCCAGGAGCCCTCGCGCCTGCTGCGCGGCAAGGGCATCCGCGCCACGATCACGGTGTACGGCTCGGCGCGCATCCTGCCGCCGGAGCGCGCGCGGGCGGACCTGGAGCGCGTGCTGGCGGAGACGGGCCCGCGCCCGCACGCGCCCGCCGACAAGCGTCGCCTGGCGGCGGCCCGCGCCGAGGTCCGGATGTCCAAGTTCTACGCGCTGGTGCGCGAGTTCGGCGCGCTGGCGGCGCGCGAGGGCGGCGGCGAGGTGGCCATCGTCACCGGCGGCGGCCCCGGCATCATGGAGGCGGCCAACCGCGGGGCGCTGGAGGCCGGCGGCCCCAGCGTGGGCTACAACATCCGCCTGGACCACGAGCAGAGCCTCAACGCGTACACGACGCCGGGGCTGTCCTTCGAGTTCGAGAACTTCTCCACGCGCAAGATGTCCCTGCGCCACGGGGCGATGGGCCTGGTCTACGCGCCCGGCGGCTTCGGCACGATGGACGAGCTCTTCGAGGTGCTGACGCTGATTCAGACGCACAAGATGCCGCGCGTGCCGATCGTGCTCCTCGGCAAGAAGTCGTACTGGGAGAAGGTCCTGGACTTCCGCGAGTACGACCACATGGGCCTGATCTCCCATGAGGACCTCAAGCTCTTCCGCTTCGCCGAGACCGCCCGGCAGGCCTGGGACGCCATCCGCGCCGCCCACGAGTCCGCCGCCGCGCGCCCTTGACCGCGCCTGGGTCCCGGGCCATACTCATCCCATGAGCGAAGAACAGCCCCTGTCCGGCGAGCACCGCATCGAGATCGCGGCCGGCATCATCTTCTCCGTGATCACCTGCGGCTTCTACAACATCTACTGGAACTACCGGCAGATGGCCGCGGTGAACCAGCTCCTCGGCCGCCATGAGTTCGACTTCGTCCAGTGGCTGATCCTCGCGATCATCACCTGCGGCCTCTACCACATCTATTACGAGTACAAGATGGGGTCCGAACTGCAGGGCTGGCTGAGCGGGCACGGCCGCCCGGTCAGCCCCAACCTGGCGCTGACCGGCCTACTCCTCTCCGTCTTCGGCCTGACCGTGGTGGCCGACGCCGTGTACCAGCACGAGCTCAACAAGCTGATCCCATGAGACGCCCGCTTTCGTTTCCCGCCGTGGCCGGCCTGGCCTGGCTCGTCTGCCTGGGCGAGGCCGTCTCCGGCCGCGAGCCGGGCGTCACCCTGTGCCCGTTCAAGCTCCTGACCGGCCGCCCCTGCCCGGGCTGCGGCATGGGCCACGCCGTCGTGGCCGCGATGCGGGGGGACTGGGCCGCGTCCTTCGATTACCACCCGCTGGGCCTGCCCCTGCTGGTCCTGTGGACCGCCTGGCTGGCCTGGGGCCTGCTCAACCTGGCGCGCGGCCGGGAATTCTCCGCGGGTTTCCTGCCCGCCCTGCGCCGCCCCGCTTTCTCCTGGGCCGCGCTGGCCGTCGTCCTCGGCGTTTACGCCGCGCGCCTGACCTTGGGCCTTGCCCACGTCTAAAAATCTGTTAAAATATCCACATCATTGCGGGATGGTGAAATGGTATCACGGCAGACTCTGAATCTGCTTTTCTAGGTTCGAATCCTAGTCCCGCAGCCACTCTAGACGACACGTATCAACAAGAAAGCCCTCCAGAATTTGGAGGGCTTTCTTTTTTCATCTTTCGGGGCTACACTGCTCCTTGGCCGCCGGAGGCGGCCCGTGTCATGCCGAATAACCTAACGCCCCAGCAGAAGAAAGCCCTTAGCTACGAGCGCGACCGCCGCAACGCCTACGGCCAGAACGCGAAGGCCTCGCGCAAGGCCATCCCCTTGCGCAAGGCGAGCGCACGCCGTGCCTACCGCCACGCCGCCAACCAGACGCTCAAGGAGGCGGTCTTCGCCGTCGACGCCGAGCAGGCCGACACGGTGCAGGCCGAGGTTGCGAGCGTCGTCGACGTTCCCTTCACGAAATTTCGGGACATCCCCCTCGGCAAGCACGTCGAATACAAGTTGAAGCAGCGGGAGCGCCGCGCCGTCGATTCCGGGGAGAAGGCGCGGCGCCGGCGCCTGGCCGAGGCTCTCCGTATCTTTTGGTCGGAAAGCCGCGACCGCCGGCGGGCGCTGCGCGCCTCTCTCGAAGATGATCGCGCGCAATTCCAGGGGTGGCTCGCCTCCGAGCGGAGCAAGCTCGCCGCCGAACTGGCCGCCGCCCCCGCTTTCGGCCCGGCCGCCTCGGCCGCGCGCTCACGCCGCGACCGCGGAGAACTGGCGCTGCGGCGCCGGCAGGCCGAGTTCGAGCGCCGGGAAGAGGCCCGCGCCGCGGCGTTCGAGACGGGCGAGGTCGCCGGGCAGGTCGAGATCGAGGCCCGCCACCGGGTTTGATTCGCGAGAGGGCCTTGTCCTCATCAAGTGAGCAAGGCCAACGGTGGCCCCTCATACCAAGAATGGACGGCGGTGGAGTTCGTCGGGCGGGTGGCGGGTCCGGTGTCTGCGGCTGTAGTCCGGTTCGAGCCTTGTCCCATTCGGGTCGGCTCTATCCGGCCAAAACAGCCACTTTGGGCCACTTTATCGCGTTTACGCCCTGAGCCCAGGTTCGAGCCTTGCTAACGACGGGCAGCCAATTTCAGACGCTCATCAAAGCCCCTCCGCGAGGAGGGGTTTTTTCATATCCCGTTGTGGGCGGTTCATGCGAGTCTGTCGATCACCGCGGCATCGGGTCGAGTGCTATGATTTACTTCATACTGCTATGGCGGAAGCGCTCGAGATGTCGGAATCGGAATTCTCCGAATTGGCACGGCTTCGGCGCGAGAATGCCGAACTTCGGCAACGCCTAGGCTTGATCGTCGAGGAGACAGTAGTCGCG
>JAJXTZ010000098.1 GCA_021783355.1 bacterium
CGTCGTGCGCTACGAACGTTCCGCCCAAACCTTCCTCGGCCTGATTCATATGGCCTGTGCGCTCATTGCGCTCAAGCGGGTTGTTGGATGACTTCTAGTAGCGGTTCAAATTCCTCTGGTAGCTATTCAACGATTGTCGGCGGATATGGCAACCAAACACTTTACGATTCCTTTCAATTCATTGGTGGTGGAGTCGAGAACGAAACGGACAACGATTACACGACACTTGTCGGCGGCAATTTAAATTATGTGCAAGGGCTTGGAAGTTTTCTAGGCGGTGGCACTGACAATAAATCCCGCGGAACCGATGCCGCCGTCACGGGTGGAACTTACAACACGCTAAACAGTTGTGATTTCTGTTTCATCGGTGGCGGGGGAGAAAATAGCGCCGATGGCGCGGGCGATGTAATTGCTGGCGGCGGCATCGACTCGGCGATTCATACCGTTGGGAATGTCGGCGGAGGGATATCATCTTCCATTCTCGGTGGGGCAGGAAACGCGGCCACGGGCGACTATTCCACAGTTGGCGGGGGATCGCTCAACGCAGCAACTGGCAGTTACTCCGCGATTCCCGGCGGATATAGCAACGATGCTTCGGGCCAATACTCATTCGCAGGAGGATCCAGTGCCACGGCCGCAGCAGAAGGCGCGTTCGTCTGGGCCGACTCGCAAGGAAATAGACTGATTTCAAATACCGCCAATGAGTTTAAGGTCCGCGCCGGTGGGGGCTTCGTCCTTCTCAGCTCGACCTCAAGCCCGACCGTCATCGTCTCAAGCGGTTCTCTTTTAATTTCAACCAGCCCCTCGGCCGCATCAGCCGTTCCCAATCTATTCATATCCTCGACCGATGGAAATGTGGGCCTTGGCACGACTCGGCCGGGGTCCACACTTGATGTTTCCGGCTCCGCGCAATTCGGATCAGGAGCAAGAAAATCCACTTTCACCGCGACTCCCGGCGGCGCCATTTACGCCCTCTACCTGTCAACCGGCCTGTCCATCACTAACGGCTATTTGAAACTTCCCCCAGGCGGAGGCATTCAGTTCGGAGATAACTCGATCAGCACCACCGCGAATTCCGGCGGCGGCTCGGGGAATGTAACTGCGTCGGGAGACAACGCTTTCACCGGGAAAAACACCCACGCCGGAGAAGAGATCCTGCTCTCGGGTTCGACACTCACGGCAACGCTCGGGACCTATTGCGCCGGAATTCAATGCCTCGTCGGCCACTCGTCGGGCACGGCTGATTCGTTCTCCTTCGCGATCTCGAGCGGCGCGGCCCAAACCTATTCGCTCGACGTCAGTGTCCATTTCACATCAGGAACGACAAGCAATCCCGGCCAGATATACTGCAATATCAACAACGACGGCACGCCATCTCACTACTATCAGGCCGGGTTGTCATATCCAGACCCGTACAATTGGCACAGCACGACCTTTGGCATCTGGTACCTCGGCTCTTGCGGGGGCGGCGCGGTTAACGGCGGGACAACCGGCGACATCGTCCAAAGCCACCTGACCATCACGACTTGGGGGAACGGCAACATCATGTCCCACACCGGCACCTGGTCGGAAACTTGCCAGTCAAGGTCTTATGTCGAGCAGGGCACACTCGGGGGGCAGTATTTCGGTTCCGCCCCTTGGACAATCAAGTGTTATCCCGTATCCACGTTAGGCTGGGAATATGACGCGACCCTTTACAAAACGGGGAAGTAGGCTCCTGTGGCAACTTATTGCACGAATCAATTTCCAGCCATCACAGACTTATTGAGTTCCCCCCGTGCGCCGATCTTCTAAACCGGCCAATTCGCCCGCGGCCGAGATCGCGGCCCTGCGCGCGGAGCTGCGCGAGCACGACCGGCGCTATTACCTGCTGGACGCGCCGACGGTGGCCGACGCCGAGTACGACCGGCTGATGGCGCGCCTCAAGGCCCTGGAGGAAGCGCACCCGGAGCTGGCCGACCCGGACTCCCCCTCCCGGCGCGTGTCCGGGGGCGTGTCCACGGATTTCAAGCCGGTCAAGCACGCGGCGCCGATGCTGTCCCTGGACAACGCCTACGAGGAGGCCGAGGTCCGGGCCTGGGACGAGCGCGTGCGCAAGAACCTGCCGCCGGGGCAGAGCCCGGTCTACCTCGTGGAGCCCAAGATCGACGGCCTGTCCTGCGCGCTCTCCTACGAGGACGGCGCGCTGGTCCGCGCCGCCACCCGCGGCGACGGCGAGACCGGCGAGGAGGTCACCGCCAACGCGCGCACGATCCGCGCGATCCCCTTGCGCCTCCCCGCGGGCGCGCCCGAGCGCCTGGAGCTGCGCGGCGAGGTCTACATGACGCTCGCCGACTTCGAGACCGTCAACGAAGGCGAGACGCGCGCCGGCCGCGAGCCCTTCGTCAACCCGCGCAACTGCGCGGCGGGGTCCCTGCGCCAGAAGGACCCGGCGGTCACCGCCCAGCGGCGCCTGCGCTTCCTGGCCCACTCCTACGGCGTCTGGCAGGGCGGCGAGCCGGCCTCCCACCACGAGTTCCTGGCCCGCTGCCGCGACCTGGGCCTGCCCGCCAGCCGCGCCGAGCGCTTCACCGGCATCGACGCCGTGATCGGCTATTTCTCGCGCTTCAAGGACCTGGAGATGCCGCGCCTGGGCTTCGCCGTGGACGGCCTGGTGATCAAGGTGGACGACTTCGCCCAGCAGAGGCGGCTGGGCTTCACCGCGCGCAGCCCGCGCTGGGGCCTGGCGTTCAAGTATCCCGCCCAGCAGGCCACCTCCACGGTCGAGCGCGTGGCGTTCTCCGTGGGCCGGACCGGGACCGTCACGCCCGTGGCCAAGGTGACGCCCGTCTTTTGCGCCGGCGTCACCATCTCCTCGGTCACCCTGCACAACTTCGAGGAGATCGAGCGCCTGGGGCTCAAAGCCGGCGACCGGGTCCTGATCGAGCGCGCCGGCGAGGTCATCCCCAAGATCGTCAAGGTGGTGGAGAAAGGGAAGAAGCGGACAGCCGTCCTCCCGCCGAAGCGGTGTCCCGACTGCGGCTCCCCGGTGGTGAAGGAGGAGGGCAGGGTCGCCTACCGCTGCGACAACCCCTCCTGCCCGGCCCAATTGCGCCGGACCTTGGAGCATTTCGCCTCGCGGCCCGCGATGGACATCGCGGGGCTCGGAGACTCCGCGGTGGACCAGCTGGTCGCGCGCGGGCTGGTCAAGGACGCGGCGGGCGTCTACGCGCTCACCAAGGAGCAGCTGCTCGGCCTGGAGCTCTTCGCCGACAAGAAGGCCGAGAACCTGCTGGCCCAGATCGAGGCGTCGAAGTCCAGGCCCCTGGACCGGGTCCTCAACGCCCTGGGCATACGGCAAGTCGGCGAGAAGACGGCCGAGACCCTGGCCGAGCGCTTCGACATGGACGGGCTCATGGACGCCTCGCCGGAGGACCTGCAGTCCGTGTCCGACGTCGGCCCCATCGTGGCCGAGTCGATCGTGTCGTTCTTCGCCTCCCAGGGCGGCAAGGACCTGGTCGCGCGGCTGCGCCGGGCCGGCGTGACGATGCCCCGGCCCGAGAAGAAGGCCGCGGCCGGCGCCCCCTTCGCGGGCAAGACCTTCGTCTTCACCGGGGAGCTCAAGAGCTTCACCCGCGAGGAGGCCGAGGAGACGGTCAAGTCCCTGGGCGGCAAGGCCTCGGGCTCGGTCTCGTCGAAGACCAGCTACGTGGTCGCCGGGGAGGCCGCGGGCTCCAAGCTGCGCAAGGCCGCCGGCCTGGGCGTGACCGTCCTCACCGAGGAGCAGTTCAAGGAGCTGCTGCCGTGAGCCCCCGCAAGGACGGCGAGCGCGCCCGCGTGGCCCTGCTCCACACCGCCGACCGCACCGGCGTGACCGAGTTCGCCCACGCCCTGCTCGCGCTGGGCTTCGAGCTCGTCGCGACCGGCCCCACGGCCGCCGCCCTGCGCCAGGCCCAGGCCCCGCACAAGAGCCTGTCCGAGTTCACCGGCGAGCGCCTCTCCGCCGACGCGCTGGCCCTGCTCCATCCCGCGCTCATCGGCGCGATCGCCGGTGCCCCCCCGGGCGTGGACCTGGTGGCCGTCAACTTCTACCCGCTGGCCGAGGCCACGGCCGACGCCTCGCTCTCGCAGGACGAGGTGCTCTCCTACGTGGACCCCGCGGGCCCCGCGCTCCTGCGCGCCGCCGCGCGCAGCTTCAAGAGCGTGATCCCCCTCTGCGACCCGGACGACTACGCGCAGGCCGTGGCCACCCTCAAGGCCTACGACCGCATGCTCCCCGACCGCCGTCAGGCCCTGGCCGCCAAGGCCTTCCATTACGCCGCCTACTACGACTCGACCGTGGCCCAGTACCTGGGCGGCAAGTGGGAGGAGTTCCCGGACGAGGTCGTCGTGGCCTTGAAGAAGTCGGCGGACCTGCGCTACGGCGAGAACCCGCACCAGGCCGGCGCCTTCT
Source organism: bacterium (assembly GCA_021783355.1). Taxonomy (GTDB): domain Bacteria; phylum Elusimicrobiota; class Elusimicrobia; order UBA1565; family UBA9628; genus GWA2-66-18. Next base: position 4,433 of record JAJXTZ010000098.1, read on the forward strand.
ACACCCTGTCCGGCGCGCGGCCCTGGGGCCTCAACGCCGCCAAGCTCGCGCACGGCCGCCCCTTGACCTACGGGCACTACCTGGACCTGGAAACCGCCTGGGCCTTGGTCACCGCGTTCTCCGAGCCGTCTTGCGCCATCGTCAAGCACGGCGTGCCCGCCGGCTTCGCCGCGGCCGAGGACCTGGCCCGCGCCGCGCGCCTGGCCTACGCCGGCGACCCCAAGGGGGGCTTTCGCGGCACCGCGGTGGTCAACCGCGAGATCGACGAGGAGGCGGCGCAGTTCTTCGCCGAGGAGTTCGTGGACTGCATCGCCGCCCCGGACTTCTCGCCCGCGGCGCTGCGCCTGCTCAAGACCAAGAAGGACGTGCGCCTGGTGACCCTGCCCTCGCCGCTGATCGCCCCCCACGAGCTGGACCTGCGCACCGTGGCCGGCGGCATGCTGGTCCAGGAGAAGGACCAGAGCCCGTTCACCGGCCCCCTGAAGACCGTCTCCAAGCGCGCGCCCACCGAGCGCGAGTCCGCCGCCCTGGCCACGGCCTGGCGCGTGGCGATGCACGCCCGCACCCACGCCGCCGTCATCGCCCGCGGCACCGCCGTGATCGGCGTGGGCTCCGGCCAGACCACGCGCCTGGACGCCGTGCACCTGGCCCTGGTCAAGTCGCAGGAGCGCCACCCGATCCTGGCCGCCGGCGAGCCGCTGGCCCTGGCCGTGGACGGCGCGCTGGGCGCCGAGCACGTCCACGCCGCCGCCGACGGCGGCGTCACCGCCCTGGTCCATCCCGGCGGGACCTCGGAGGACAAGGACGCCGCCGAGGCCGCCGACCGCCGCGGGGTGGCCCTGAGCGCCGCGGGCTTGCGCCACTTCCGCCACTGAGGAGACCCGCCATGCCCCCCAAAGAGCAGACCGCCGTCCGCTTCAAGATCTCGAGCGCGAGCCTGAGCCCTCAGGACCTGGAGGCGCGCCTGGGCCTCACGCCCGACGACTCCTGGAAGGCCGGCACCGCGCGCGGCGCCTTCGGCGCCGTGGAGAAGCTGCACGGCTTCGTGCTGGACTCGGCCCTGCCCGTCACGCAGGCCCTCGACGCCCACGTCAAGGCCATGCTCAAGCGCCTGTCCCCCTACGCGCAGAAGATCGGCGCGCTGGGCGCCGACGCCCTGGTGGAGTTCGTCTGCACCGTCCACCGCGAGCGCGGGCCGCGCCTCAAGTTCGAGCGCGACGACCTGCGCTGGCTGGGCGTGATGGGCGCGCGCCTGGACGTGGACGTGTTCATCGTGGCCGAGCCGCCCAAGCCCGGGGCCAAGCCCGGCGGCGGCGCTCCGGGGTTCTGAGCGCCGGTCAGGCGCCCAGGGACTCGGGACCCAGGTCCCAGCACTCGTTGGCGTGCCGCAGGAGCGACGGGTCCGTCTGCGCGCGGGCCACGAAGTCCTGGACGGTCTTGGACCTCCAGGCCGCGCCCACCTTGGGCCAGGCGGAGGCCAGGCTCTCCGTCTTGAGGTCGGCCACGGCGAAGGGGAGCGCGTTGAGGAGCTTGGCGCGGCCGTTGGGGACGACCAGGACCATGGACTGCGGGCTCTCCGCGCGGGTCTTCATCTCAACCTGGATGCCCCACGGATAGAGCGCCAGGCGCGGGCCCTTGAGGGCGGCCGCGGCGGCCTTGAGGGCCAGCGAGGCCTCGGCCCAGTCCTCGTCGGAGGCGGCCAGCGCGTCCCACGCGGCGGCGGCGCGGCCCAGGCGCATCAGCGGGCCGGTGACGAAGGTGCGCACGCCGCGCGCGGCGGCCTGCTCGTACACCGGCACGGCGTCCGCGACGTTCAGCTTCGTGGGGATGAAGACGAGCTCGGGCTCCAGGCCGCGCTTGACCAGCCGGTCGAGGGCGTCCCAGGCGGGCTTGTAGCCGGAGCCGGGGCGGAGCTTCTCGTGCGTGGCGGCGTCCTTGCCGTCGATGGAGATCTGGACGCAGGCGATCTTGAGGGCCTTCAAGCGGTCGCAGGCGCGCTCGTCCAAGTCGAGGCCGTTGGTCTCGATCTTGATCTCGGTCCCGCCGGCGGCCAGGGTCTCGAAGATCTCCCAGACGAACGGCGAGGACATCGGCTCGCCGCCGCCGAAGGCGACGTACGCGATGCCGTTCTCGACGATCTGGCGGGCCAGGGACAGGGCCTGCGCGCGGTCCATCTCGTCGGGCCAGACGAAGTCCCGGCCGGACTCCTCGCAGCAGTGCAGGCAGCGGCCCGTGCAGGAATTGGTCAGCTGCCAGGCCAGAAAGAGGGGGGCGCGGTAGTCGCCCACCGACGCCCCCCTCCGGTGCGTCACGTGAACCGGATGTACGGCTGGGCCATCACGCGCTCGGAAACCTCCTCCATCGAGGGGGTCTCCCAGGCGAGCTTCGGCTCGGCCTTCGCATCGGTCACGGTCTTCTGGTCGTTCATTGATGCTCCTTTTTCGCCGGTCAGACCACGGCCGGCAAATCTTGAGACAACGAGTCGAGAGAGAACCACTGGTTGGCCTTCGCCGACAACGCGGGGTCGGCGGCGAGGCGCTCGACGGCGTTCAGGACGCGCGGATCGCTCCACGCCTTGCGATAGGCGTCCCACGCCTCGAGAAACGACGCACGGCTGAGATCGGCGCAGACGAACGGCAGGGGCGCGGCCGCCTTCACGCGCCCGTCCGGCAGGACCAGCAGGGTGCCCGAGGGCTCCAGGCCGCGGCCGGAGAGCTCCTCCTCCAGCGAGAAGGGCTCGTAGCAGAGCTCCAGGCGGCCGGCCAGCTCCTTGGCGCGGCGGTCCAGCAGCGCGCGGAACTCCGCGTACTGCGCGGCCGAGGGCTCCAGGCGCTCCCAGAGCTTGGCGGCGGTCCCCACGCGCATCAGCTTGCCGGTGTTGAAGCGGAAGGCGCGCAAGCTCAGCGCCAGGTCGATCACGGCCGAGGCCTCGGCGATGTTGAGCGTGGTGGGAGCGAAGGTGATCTCCAGCGGCAGGCCGGCCGCGGCCACGGCGCGGCAGGTCGCCAGCACCCGGGCCAGGTCCCCCCCGGGCCGCTGCTTGGCGAAGGTCGCCTGGACGGCGCCGTCCAGGGAGACCTGGACCGAGCGCACCTCCAGGCCTTTCAGGACCGCGGGGTCGAAGTCCATGCCGTTGGTCTCGATCTTGAGCAGGACCCCGCCGTCGGACAAGGTCCGGCAGACCTCGGCGAAGTGCGGGACCAGGGTGGGCTCGCCGCCCACGATCATCGCGTAGGGCACGCCGGCGGCCGCGATCTCGCGCGCCAGCGACAGCGCGCGCTCGCGGGAGAGCTCGTGCGGGAGCGCGCGGCCCGGGGCCGAGTCCGTGCAGCAGTGCAGGCACGCCAGGCTGCAGTCCCGCGTCAGCTGCCAGGTGACCATCGTCGGGGCGGAGAAGGAGTCGATCCTCACCGGCCCCCCCCGAACGCGACGGCCAGGGCGAACACGGTGGTCGCCAGCGCGTAGCACTGCACGATCCGTTTGACGGCGGGCACGAACAGCCGCGGCGTGTCCCAGGTCTCGCGGCCGGCCTTGAGGCTGGCCCACCACAGGGGCAGGCCGGCGGCCGCGGCCAGGATCGTCGCGCGCGGGAAGACGCCGAGGACGGCGCCCAGGACCGCGATCGAGAGGCCCAGCGCCGAGAGGCCCAGGTACAGGTAGCGCCCGTTCTTGCGGCCCAGGCGGACGACCAGGTTCTTCTTGCCGACCAGGCGGTCCTGGTGGTAGTCCGGGATGTTGTTCACCGTGGCCAGGGACATGATCAAGAGCCCCGGCACGAGGGAGGCGAGCAGGGCGCCCCACGAGAAGCGATGCGTGTGCAGCTGCACCGAGCCCAGGGTCATGAACGGCCCGTAGGACAGGCCGATCACGGTCTCGCCCAGGCCGCGGTACACCCAGCGCACCGGCGGGCCCACGTACCAGACCGCCGCCGCGCCGCCGAGCAGCGTGTAGAGGACGATCGGCCAGCCGCCGTCCCACGCGAGGAAGAAGCCGATGGCGGCCGCGACGGCGAACGCGGCGACGCCCAGGCCGAACATCCACTCGGGGATGTACTCGTCGGCGTCCGGGTTGAACACGCGGTCGGTGCCCATCTTGGCGTCGAAATACTCGTTGAAGCTCTCGACGCCGACGACGGACAGGAAGATGCCGAACAGCCCCAGCCAGAACACGCCCGGCCGGAAGGTCTTCTCCACGCCGTACGCCCAGCCCGCGCCCAGCAGGTACGGCAGCAGCCCCGCGTACAGGAAGAAGCGGTAGCGCACGACCGAGGCCACCTTCATCACGAGGCCTTGGTCGGACGGGGCGTGCGGCGCGGCGAAGACGTCGGTCATGGGCTTAGACGGCGTCCTCCCACTGGTGCAGGCGCGAGACGATGGACGGATCCTCGGCCAGGCGCTCGACGAACGCGGAGACGCGCGGGCTCTTCCAGGCCTCCTGGAAGTTGGCCCAGACGCGGCCCAGGGAGTCCTTGCGCAGGTCGCCGCAGGTGAACGGCAGGGCGTTGATCAGCTTGACCTTGCCGTTGGGCAGGATGATGAACAGCGCCGCCGGGTTCTCCAGGCGGTAGCGCAGCTCGTCCAGGAGCCCCATCTCGTGGTAATACACGCGCATCTTGCCCTGGTACTCGTCGCACTTGGCTTTGAGCGTCGCGAAGTACTGGGGATAATCCTTCTCGTCGGGAGCGGTGATGGACCAGGTCCGCACCGCGTTGCCGGTGTACATCAGCTTGCCTGTATAGAAGGAATACGCGCCGATCTCGTGGGCCAGGTCCACCGCCGCGCCGATCTCCTTGATGTTGAACTTGGCGGGGACGAAGTTGATCTCGATGGGCACGCCGGCGGCGCGCAGGTTGCCGATGCCCTTGAGCGCCTCCTCGTAGCGGCCCAGCACGCGCATCTTGTTGAAGCTGGCCGGCGTGGCGCCGTCCAGGGAGACCTGGACCGCCTTGACGCCGAGCTCCTTGAAGCGGGCGCAGTTCTCGGCGGTCAGGTAGTGGCCGTTGGTCTCGATCTTGAGGCCGACGCCGCCCTTGGTGATGCGCTCGACCATCCCGAAGAAGTCCGGGCGGATCATCGGCTCGCCGCCGGAGAACGACACGTACGGGACCTCGGCCTTGACCAGCTGGTCGATCACCGCGTAGGCCTCGGCGGTCGTCAGCTCGTCCTTGTACGCCTTGCCGGGGCCCGACTCCTCGATGCAGTGCAGGCAGGCGAGGTTGCAGTCGTTGGTGATCTGCCAGGCCACGTAGAGCGGCGCGCCGAGGTCCTCGGTGCCGGTCTCTTCCTTCGCGAGGGTTTGGGTGTCCATCGGCGTCACTCGACGACCAGGCCCTTCTCCTTGAGCTGGCCGAGGAAGGCGGTCGCCTCCGAGGCCATCTTGCCGGACGGGTCCTCGTACTTGGCCTGCAGCTTGGCGACGAGGTCGGCGGAACCGGCGCCGGCGATCACCTCGCGCACCACGGCCGCGGCGGTCGGGGTCAGGGTGTAGACCTTCTCGGAGCGCGTCTCGAACAGCACCGCGCCGAACTTCTCCTCACGGAACTTCACGAACGGGGCGAGTTTCATGATTCCCTCTTTATGTGCGGAGAAGCAGGCCCCGGCGTCCCAGGACTCGCGCTCCGCGATCTCTTCCATCTCCAGGCGCACGGCGCGGCGGCCGGCGGCCGCGGCCGGGTCGGCCTTCGCCGCCTCCGCCTCGTCGAGGGTGTACGACCCGCTCGACCACGCCTTCTTCAGCAGCGCCTCGTACGACACGGCTAGAACTCCCTCTTGGCCAGCAGTTCCACGAAGAACGCCAACTCGGTCGCCTCGGCCTTGCACGGCAGCTTGCGGATCATCGCGACCATCGAATCGGTCAGCTCGCGGCCCTTGTCCCGCGCCTTCTGGACGAAGCCGCCGTCCTTCAAGAACTTGGCCAGGCCGGCGGCGTCGCGCGCCTCCCAGAGCGGCGCGAAGCGGGGGTCCTTGACCGCGTACAGGCAGGGCAGGGTCAGGCGGCGGTTCTTCAGGTCCTGCCCCTCGTCCTTGCCGGAGGCGCGCTCGGGCAGAGTGTAGTCGTGGATGTCGTCGACGATCTGCAGGAGGATGCCGGCGGCCGAGGCCAGGCGCG
>JAJXTZ010000004.1 GCA_021783355.1 bacterium
CCCTTCTGGCGCTCCAGGCGGCGGGCGTAGAGCCCCTCCTCCTCCCAGGCCTTCAGCAGCTCCGGCTCGCGCCGCGCCAGGTCTCCGCGCTGGGGGAAATCCGTCTTCGGGAGATGGACGGTGGCCGACCAGTCGGTGCGCGTCTCGGGCATGGCCGCATCCTATCAATTTTGGTACGATGGCCTCCATGACGACCTTCCTCGCCGTCTGCCTGGGCCTGATCGTCCTGGAGCTCGCGATCCTGATCGCCGTGCTGGCCGCGCCCCTGCTCAAGGTGCGCGACGCCGCGCAGGCCGTCGAGGTCGCCGCCTACCGCGTGGACCAGGAGGTCCTCTCGCTGGGCCAGTCCCTGCGCTCCGGCTGGGGCCAGGCCGCGCGCACCGTGGTCTCCGCCGGCGTCGAGCTCTTCCGCCGCCTGTGACATGGACGCGCTCAAGGCCCTGACGCGCTGGCTGACCGACCCCGCGCTCTCCAAGCGCAAGAAGTTCCTGTCCGGGCTGGACCTCTTCGCCGACCTGTCCGGCTCCGAGCTGGGCCGCGTGGCGCAGGGCCTGCACGCGCGCACCTACCGCCCCGGCGAGGTGGTCTTCGTCGAGGGCGACATCGGCCGCGCTCTGTTCATCCTGGAGTCGGGCTCGGTGGAGCTGACCCGCCGCGGCGCCGACGGCAAGCCCGTGGTCCTCTACGCGCTCAAGCCCGGCGAGTTCTTCGGCGAGATGGCGCTGCTGGAGTCCCTGCCCCGCTCGGCCACCGCGACCGCGACCGAGACCTCGCGCCTGCACCTGCTCTACCGCTCCAAGCTCGAGGCCCTGCTCCACGCCGAGCCCCGCGTCGGCGCGGCCATCATGGGCCACCTGGCGCGCCTGCTCTCCGCGCGCCTGCGCCGCGCGACCGGGGCGCTCGCGTCCCTGCCCGTCCCCCATGCCTGAGGAGCGCCGCGTCCCCCTCGGGCCCGCGCTGGCGGTCCTGGCCGCGGGGCTCTACGCGTTCTACCGCCTGCATGAGGCCCTGACCCCCTTCGTGCTGGCCGCCGCGTTCGCCTACGTGGTCAATCCGGTGGTGTCCTACTTCGAGGCCCGGGGCCTGCGCCGCGCCCACCTGGTGATCGCCGGCTACCTGGCGGGCCTCGCCCTCGGCTACGCGGCCTACGCCGGAATCAAGACCGTCCTGGTCGGCGAGACCGAGTTCCTCAACGCCAACGCCCCGGCCTACGCCCGCCAGCTCCAGGCCTTCGTCCTGTCCGAGGAGGCCAAGCTGACGCGCACCCTGCCCCTGCCGCCGGCGGTGGCCGAGCGCGCGCTAGGCGCGGCGATGGACACGGTTCTACAGCGCGTCCAGGCCCTACCCTCGCAGATCTTCGGCCTGGTCCCGTTCCTGCTGCACGCGTTGCTGGTGCCGTTCATCGGCTTCTTCTTCCTGCTCGACGGCCCGGCGGGCTTCGACGGGCTGATCCAGGCCGCGCCCAGCCGCTACGTGGAGCAGGCCGTGCACCTGGCCGGGGACATCGACGTGTCCCTGGGCAACTACCTGCGCGGCATCCTGATCGCCGCGGCCGCGATCACGATCGCCTCCTTCGCGGGCCTGCTGACGCTGGGCGTGGACAACGCCGCCGCGATCGCCTTGCTCGCCGGAGTCACCTCCTTCATGCCGTACCTGGGCGCGGTGGTCGGGGCGCTGGCGGGCTTCGCGATGGCCGTCTACCAGTTCGGCTCGCTGTGGGCCGGGGTCAAGGTGCTGATCCTGTTCGCGGGGATCCGTCTGGCCGACGAGATCCTGCTGGAGCCCGTCATCGCGCGCCACTCGGTGCGTCTGCACCCGCTCGTGTTCCTGCTGGCCCTGATCGTCGGCGGGGAGACCTTCGGCTTCCTCGGACTGGTTTTCGCGATTCCGGCGGCCTGCATCCTGAAGGCCCTGGCCAAGGTCGCCTGGGCGTGGTACGCCAGCGAGCGGGGACTGGCCCCCTACGCCCCCTCCTGCGAGGCCGTCCCCTACACCTGACGGCGGGCGGCCGGCGCGCCCAGCGTCGGCCCCAGGTCCTTGGGCCGCGTCATCTCCGGGAGCTTGGGCTTGAACGCGCGCAGGCGCTTGCGGATCTCGGAGAGCGCCCGGTCCAGCTGAGGGTCGCGGCCGGCCGCGTGGTCCTGCGGGCGGATCTCGACCGTCAGGTCCGGGTCCACGCCCCGGTTCTCCACGCCCCAGCCCGCGTCGTCGAACCAGAACGCGAACTCCGGCTGGGTGGTCAGGCCGCCGTCGGCCAGCGGGAAGCGCGGGTGGATGCCGATCACCCCGCCCCAGGTGCGCTTGCCGACCAGCGGCCCCAGGCCCAGGCGCCGGAACGCGTGCGAGAAGATGTCGCCGTCGGAGCCCGAGTGCTCGTCGGTCAGCGCGACCAGCGGCCCGGCCGGGGACTCCGCCGGGTACGGCTCCAGGCCTTGGTGGCGGCTGGCGCCCCAGCCGATGCGCCGGCGGGCCAGCTTCTCCAGGATGAGCGCGGACACGTGCCCGCCCCCGTTGTTGCGCACGTCCACGATCAGGCCGTCGCGCTCCACCTCGGCCAGGAACGCGCGGTGGAACTCGGCGTAGCCGGACGGCCCCATGTCGGGCACGTGGATGTAGCCGCAGCGCCCTGCGGTGGCCTCGCGCACCAGGCGCCGGTTGCGCTCCACCCACTCGCGGTAGCGCGCGGGGCGCTCGTCGCGCAGGACGCGGACCACGGCGTCGCGCGCGGGGCCGCCGCCGGCGGGGAGCAGGGTGAGCAGGACCTCCGCGCCGGCCTTGTGGACCAGGGCCTGCGCGGGCGGGAAGGACGCCGTCAGGACGCGCCCGTCGACGGCGCGCAGAAGGTCGCCCTCGGCCGCGCCCACGCCCGGGGCGCGCAGCGGGGAATCGGCGTCGCGGTTCCACGCGTCGCCGCGCAGCACGCGCGTCACGCGCCAGCCGCCGCGCCCGGCGTCCCAGGCGAACTCCGCGCCCAGGCGCCCCTGCCCGTACTCGGGCTCCGGGCGGTGGTCGCCGCCGATCGCGTACGCGTGGCTGGTCCCCAGCTCGCCCTGCATCTCCCACAGCAGGTCGGTGAACTCGGCGCGCGAGGCCACGCGCTCCAGCAGCGGCTCGTAGCGGCGGTAGATCGCGCGCCAGTCCGGGGCCTTGAGCCCCGGGTTCCAGAACAGGTCGCGCTGGAGGCGCCAGGCGTCCGCGCACATCTGCCGCCACTCGGCGGCCGGGTCCAGGCTGGCCCGCGCGCGGGACAGGTCCACCAGGCCGCTCTTGCGCCCGGGGCCCTCGGCGTCCTTCGCCGGGTCGACGGCCTCGCCGGCCGCGCACACGCGCAGGCGCAGGCCCGACTGCACGGCCATCGCGCTCCCGTCGGCCGACAGCGCGAAGTCGCCGACCCGCTCGACGAGGGGCTTGGCCTCGCGCGTCTCGAAGTCGTAGGCCGAGAGCGTGGCCTCGCCCGGCGGGACCGTGGCGAAGATGTTCCGGCTCAGGCTCCCCTTGACCGGGACGGTGGTGAACAGGGCCTTGCCCTTCATGCCCAGGACGCGCTGATAGCGGCCCTCCGGGACCGGGAAGGCGACCACGCGGTCGCTGAGGCCCTCCAGGTCGATCGCGAACGGCGCGGGCTTGCCGCCCTTCTTCTCTCCGGCGGGCTCCCCCTTCAGCGGGCGGGCGCGCGCGACGAACGGGGACGGCAGGTCCTTGCGCAGCGTGATCAGGTACGGGCGCACGCCGCGCGGGAATCCCAGCTCGAACTGGAGGCCGTCGTAGACCGGGTCGAACTCGCGGTAGGACAGGAAGTACAGGTACTTGCCCTCGGGGTCGAAGGCGGGGCCCACGTCGCGCAGCACCGGCTTGGTCGCGTCGTGGGTCTTGCCGGTCTCGGAGTCCCAGAGGCGGATCGCGCACAGGGCGGGGGAGGTGTGGATCGCGTACGCGGCCCAGCGCCCGTCCGGGGACCAGGCCTCGCCGCGGATCGGGCCGTGCGGGCTGCGGTCCACGCGCCGGGAGGTCCCGGTCTTGAGGTCCACGCAGAGCAGCTCGTTGCGGTGATTGGTGAGCAGGACCCGGTCGGCCTTGGGCGAGACGGTCAGGGTCACCGCGCGGCCGAACCCCGCGCCCTTCAGACGGACCACGCCGGAGCCCGAGGACGGGGAGACGGTCCGCACCTCCAGGCGCTCCTCGCCGTCCTCGTCGGAGACCACCACTAGGCGCTTGCCGTCGCCCAGCCAGCGCGGCAGGCGGTAGCGCACGCCGTCGGGCGCGCCGTGGGAGACGGCCGGGCCCTCCCACGGACCCATCACGGCGAGCTTGCCGCGGTAGACCAGCGCCAGCGCGCAGGCCTTGGGGTCCAGGTCCCAGTCCTCCAGGTACGCGTCCGCGGACACGAAGCGGCGCGCGCGCTGTGTGCGCGGCGAGCGCAGGTCCACCGGGACCGCGCGGTCGGAGCCGTCGGCCGGGTCGAACACGCGCAACTCGGCGCCCAGCTGGTAGGCGATCCGCGTCCCGTCGGTGGACGGGTTGCGGACGTAGAACTCCCGGTGCGCGGTGTGGCGGCGCAGGTCGCGGCCGGTGATCCGGCACGAGTACAGGTTGCCCGTTCCCTCGTGGTCGGAGACGAAGAACACGCGGCCGGCCGCGGACATCGGCCAGGCCAGGTTGCCGCCGGTCTCGATCAGGCGGCGGAACTCCCCCCGGCCGCGCGCGTCCGCCCACAGCTCGCCGGCGGTGCCGCCGCGGTAGCGCTTCCAGAACGCCGGGTCGCGCCGGTTGCGCCCCAGCACGCGCGCGCCGTCCGGACCGAAGCTCAGGTCGTCGGCCGGGCCCAGGCCCAGCGCGCGGGGCTCGCCGCCCGCCGCGGGCACGGCGAAGAGCTCCGCCGGGGACGCGAAGGGTCTGCGCGCGCTGGAGGCGAACAGGACCTCGGCCCCGTCCGGCGTCCAGCCGATCACGCGCGAGGCCCCGCCCAGGAAGGTCAGGCGCCGCGCCTCGCCGCCGCCGGCGGGCATCACGGTGACTTCCGCCTCCCCCTCCTCGCGGCCGGTGAAGGCGACGAGCCGCCCGTCGGGCGACAGCGCGGGGCGCGACGACTCCCCCCGCCCGGAGGTCAGGCGCCGCGCGACGCCTCCGGCGACGGGGACGGTCCAGAGGTCGTCCTCGCAGACGAAGACCAGCGTGTCGCCGTGGATCGCGGGGAAGCGGTAGTAGCCTTGCATGGCTTCATTCTACAATAGTGCCATGACCGCTTCGGGACTCCTGCGCGCCGCCGCCCTTTCCGCCCTGGCCGCGGCCGCGGCCGCCTGCGCCGGCGCCGGGGCGAGGGCGGCCTGCGGCCCGGACGAGGTCTTCCTGCCGAACTACGGGCAGTGCTACAAGATGGGCCCGCTGGACCCGGTCCCGCCCGCGCCCGCGAAGAAGCAGCGCGCCCTCAGCGCCCGGAAGGACCGCGGCCCACGAACGGGGCCAGGCGCACGCGCAGGTCGGCCGGGAGGCGCGCGGGACGCCACAGGTCGTTGACCGCGGCGTGGCGGGAGAAGGCCCGCGCCGTCACCTTGCCGCCCAGGTCCTTGTCCACCACGTCGCAGGCGAAGGCCACGCTGGCCCGGCCCAGGTCGGAGATCCAAGTGCGCACGGTCAGCAGATCGTCGTAGCGGCTGGGGGCCAGGTACTCGCAGCGCGCCTCCACCGCGGGCAGGAACAGCTTGCGCTGGATCTCCAGGTCGCGGTAGCGCACGCCCAGCGAGCGCAGCAGCTCGGTGCGGCCGATCTCCAGGTACTTCAGGTAGTTCGCGTAATAGATGATGCCGGCCTTGTCCGTGTCGGCGTAGGTGACGCGGACCTCGAACTCGTGGAATTTCGCCCGCGGCTTGGGCGGCGGCGGCGCGGGCGCGGGCTCGGCCGCGGGGGCGGGCGCCGGGGTGCCGCTCGTGGCCGGCAGGATCACGCTGGAGAGCGCGCGGCGGTCCTCGCCCAGGACCTGGTTGACCACGGCGAGCAGGCCCTGGAAGCCCACGGGCTTCTTCAGGAAAAAGGTCTTGGCCCCGGACTTCACCTTGCCGCGCAGCTCCTCCAGGGTCAGGCCGGTGGAGAAGACCACCGGGATGTCGCGGGTGTCGGGCGCGGCGCGCAAGCGCTCGTAGACCGAGCCGCCGTCGGCGCCGGGCATGTAGAAGTCCAGGATGACCAGGTCGGGCCTGGTCTCGTGCGCGAGCAGGAGCCCCTGCGCCGCGTCGAAGGCCACCGCGACGCGGTAACCGGCCGACTCCAGGCCGTCCTTGAGGGGCGCGACCAGGGTCTGGTCGTCGTCGACGACGAGGATGGTGCGGGCCATGAGGTTCGCTAAATTAGCACAAGCGCGCCGCGCGCGTCCAGGTCAGACGACCTCGGCGCGGCCGCCGAGGCGCAGGCGGTAGCGCGTCCCGCGCCACAGCGCGGTCGGGCGCAGGCCCAGCGGGACCAGGACCAGCGCGCCCAGGTCCGCGACGGCCAGGGACGGGTACTTCCAGGCCGCGGCGCGCACGCCGAAGAAGCGGTCCTGCAGGAAGCCGACCAGGACGCGCGAGGCGCCGGCCGCGGCCAGCGCGGACAGAGGGAGCGCGAGGGAGTCGCCGCGCGCGGCGGCCCAGGCCGCGGCGGCCAGCGCCTGCAGGACGGGGCTGGCGAGCGGCGCCAGCAGCCACAGCGCGGGCCAGGTCCAGAAGATCACCGCGCCCCACTTGGCCAGATGCGCGAAGACGCGCGGCGCCTCGGTGCCGGTCTCGGACAGGCGGCAGGGCGCGCGCAGGAGCTCCTGGCGCAGTCCCGCGGCGGCTCCGGCCAGGCCCAGCGAGAGGTCCTCGGCGATGGCGTGGGAGAACGGCTCCAGGCCCCCGAGGCGCGAGAGCGCGTCGCGGCGGATCCCCCAGAAGGCGCCCGCGTAGGAGCGCAGGAAGCCCAGGCGCGCGGTCAGCGCCGCGGGCAGGGCGTACGCGTGGTTGAAGGCGACCACCAGCCACCAGCCGCCCAGGCCCGGGGCCGCGTCGTGGACGGGCATGCCGTACACGGCGTCGGCGCCGCCTCGGAAGGCGCGCTCCGCGTCGGCCAGCAGCGCGCGGGTCACGCGCACGTCGGCGTCGGAGAACAGCACGAAGTCCCGCTTGGCCAGCGGCAGGGCCTCGATCATGTTATGGATCTTGCCCATGCGCCCGCGCGGCGGGCCGGTGAGGACCACCTCGATGTCGCGGTCCGGGTGGGCGTCCCGGAACGCGACGGCGGCGGGCCAGGCGGGGTCGGCGTCGCTCTCCAGGGCGATCAGGACCTGCAGGGTCTTGCCCGGGTCGGACTGCGCCAGCGACTCGAAGGCCGCCGGCATCGCGTCGTCTCGGCCGCGCACCGGGCGGATCAGCGTCATGGGCAGGGCGCAGGGCCCCGCGGGCGCGCCGCGGAAGTGCCGGCGCGTGGCCCACAGGCAGACCCAGAGGCCGGCCGAGCCCAGCAGGGCCAGCCCGGAGAGCGCGGCGCTCACGGCCGCACGGGGCGCACGCCCAGGTACTCGCTGCCGTAGCCGGGGTCGGCGAAGTCCCGGCCCGCGGCGTCCGCCGCGTCGGCCGGGTAGTCGAAGGAGCCGCCGCGCACCGCGCGGAAGCGGCCGCCGTCGCGGTACGGAGAGCCGTCCTCCGGGGCGGGAACGCCGGCGGCGTGCCAGTCGTCCGCGGTCCACTCCCAGACCTCGCCGGCCATGTCGCAGAGGCCCTGCGGGGTGTTGCCGGCGGGCTTGGAGCAGACCGGCCAGGTGGCGTCCCGGCCGCAGCCGTCGCCGTCGGCGGACTTGATCACCGCGCGCGCGCATGTCACGGGCTCGTCGCCCCACGGGCGCAGCCGCGCTCCCCCGCCCCCCCGCGCCGCGTACTCCCACTGCGCCTCGCTGGGCAGGCGCCCGCCGGCCCAGCGCGCGAACGCCGCGGCCTGGCCCCAGTCCAGGCAGTTGACCGGGTGGTCGTCCCGGCCCGGCACGCCCCAGTTGCAGCGCCCGCCCGAGCCCGGCGGCGCGCAGGCCCCGGCCTTCACGCAGCGCGCGTACTGGGCGACGGTGGCCGGCGTCCGGGCGATCTGGAACGGGCCCACGCGCACGCGCTCGGGCCGCAGGCCGGTCCCGTCGTCCGAGCCCATCGTGAAGGTCCCCCCCGGCAGGCTCACCCAGTCCAGGCCCGCGGGTCCGGGGCCGCGCGGGACGGGCTTGGCGCAGGCGGCCAGCGCCAGGACCAGCGCGGCCGCGGCCCGGCGCGAGCGGGGGTTCACCGCACCAGGATACACCGGGGCGCGCGCCCCGTCAACGCCGCCACGGGCTCCGCCGCCGCGAAAATCTGCACCAGCGGCCGCGATTTCTGCGAGGGAATGGAGGCGTATCTCGACGAGGACATCCCCGGCGCCATCGTCACATATATTCCGACGAGGAGTTCCACTTCGTCCCCGACTCGGAATACCATTTCGGCTTCACGCTGCCGAACGAGCGGCACTACGGTCTTAAAGTGGATGCATTCCAGATGACCCCGGCCAGCGGGTGCCTGGCCCAATACTGCGTCGGCGATCAAGCCCACGTGGAGTGGCGCAAAACGGCGAGGTCGTGGTCCGCCTCCTGACCGATTACGGGAGAACCGACATGGCCCACGAAAGCTACGCGCTCTGGCCGACGAGCGAGATCCCGCGGGAGGCGTCGAAGTCTCCGCGATGACCCGGGTTTCCCACCCGCGCCCCCGTCGCCCGGCATGGGGGGCTACGGGCGGACGAGCCTCTCTTCGAGGGCGCGCACCCGGGCCAGGAGTTCCGGGAGGCGCTCGAGCGCGGCGTTCATCTTGTGGGTCATGCGCGCCGGCCGCGCCGGCGTGCCGAAGTAGGCGGTCTTAGGCTCGGTGTCCTGGGCCACGCCCGTCATGCCCATGACGATCGTGCCCCGCGCCAGGCGCACGTGGTCGCGCACGCTGACCATGCCCGAGATCATCACCCCGTCCTCCACCGTGACCGAGCCGGCCAGTCCGGTGTTGCCCGCGATGTAGACGAAGCGCCCCACGCGGCAGTTGTGGGCGATGTGGACCTGGTCGTCGATCTTGGTGTCGTCGCCGATCGTGGTGCTCTCGATGGTGGCGCGGTCCACCGTGCAGCCGGCCCCGAGCTCCACGCGGTCGCCGATTCTCACGTCGCCGATCTGCGGCACCTTGTGACGGCCGTCCGCGTCGTCGTGGAAGCCGAAGCCGTCCGCGCCGATGACGGTCGCGCCGTGAACGATCCCGTCCCGGCCTATCCGGCAATGATGGCCGAGCACGACGCCGGGATGGAGCACGGTGCCGTCGCCGACGCCGGCTCCCGGCTCCAGGACCACGCCGGGATACAGCACGCAGCGCTCGCCGACGACGGCGTCCGCCATCACCGTCGCGCCGGGCAGGACGGACGCGCTCGCGGCCACCCGGGCCGACGGGTGGACGCGCGCGTCGGGCGAGACTCCCGCCGGGAAGGAGGGCTCGCGGTCGAAGGCGCGCAGCAGCGCGATCAGCGCCCGGCGGGCCCGTCCCTCCGGCGCGATCAGCGCGCGCGCGAAATTCTCCGCCAGCGGCGCGACGGTCAGCACCGCCCCGCGGTCAAGCGTCCGCGCAAGGCGCTTGAGGACCGCGGGCGACTCCACGAAGTACACGAAATTCTCCTCGGGCCCCCGCTCGGGCGTCAGCGCCGCGGCGTCGCGCACGCCGCGGATCTCGTAGTCCGCCGGACCGCGGAACGCCAGCCCCAGCGCGTCCGCCAGCTCGCGCAGGGTCAAGGACGCTTCCGGCCGGCCATGCTCCGGTGGTGGGCGCAGAGGCCGCGCTCGCCCTTCTTGCGCGCGCCGCTGCGCTTCTTCAGGCACCGGTGGGCGCCGGAGTAAGTCGAAGAACTCGTGGTCGCTTCGCACTGCGTTTTCATGGCGGCTCCGTGGGCGGGGACGGCAGTAGATAGGCGGCTTTGTCACGATAACATTTATCGCTTCCTCCGGCGCGGAGGAAATGCGTCTCCTCAAGAGGTATAATGGCGCTCCAAACCCATGAAACTGCTCATCGTCGAGGACGACGACAAGATCGCCTCGTTCGTCTCCAAAGGGATGACACAGGCCGGGTTCACCGTGGACCGGGCGCGCGACGGCGACGAGGGGCTCGCGCTGGCTCTCCACGGGCCCTACGCGCTGGCGATCGTGGACCTGATGCTGCCCGGTCTGGACGGCTTGGCCCTGATCGGCGCTCTGCGCCGCCGCGGGGCGCGCCTGCCGGTGCTGATCCTCAGCGCCAAGCGCAGCGTCGATGAGCGGGTGCGCGGCCTCCAGGCCGGAGGCGACGACTACCTGTCCAAACCCTTCTCCTTCGCGGAGTTGCTGGCCCGCGTGCAGGCCCTGACCCGGCGCGCGGACGCCGGCGCCGACCCCACGCGCCTTGAGGCGGGCGGGCTGCGCCTGGACCTCCTCGCCCGCGAGGTGCGCCGCGGCGCGGCGCGCATCCCCCTCCAGAGCCGCGAGTTCGCGCTGCTGGAGCTCCTGATGCGCCACGCCGGCAGGCCCGTGCCCAAGGCGATGATACTGGAGAGCGTCTGGGGCTACGACTTCGACCCGCAGACCAACGTGGTCGACGTCCTCGTCCACCGTCTGCGCGGCAAGCTCGACAAGGCCGGCGGGCGCGAGACGATCCGCACCCTGCGCGGCGTCGGCTATGTCCTCGACGCGCCTTGAACGGCTGGCGCGCCTCAGGCGCACCGTCGGCTTCCGCCTAGCCGCCTGGCAGGCAGGCTTCCTGCTGGCCGGCGGCATGGGCATCCTGTTCCTGGCCTACGCGGCGCTGGCCGCCTCGCTGCGCGACGGCGACCGCGCCGTCGTCGTCTCCGAGCTCCAGGAGTTGGCCGCGGCCTACCGCGCGGGCGGCGCCGACGGCCTGCGCGCGGAGGCCGCCGCTCAGAGGCTCCTGCCGCAGGGCCAGGCCTATGTGGGCGTCGTCCTTCCGGATGGGACGGCTGCCGCGCTGCTCGCGCCGGCCGCGGGCCGCGGCTTCGACCTGAGCCGGCTGGGCCCCGCGCCCTCGGGTCCGGGAGTCTTCTGGAGCCGCGCGGGCTCGCCGGACGACGAGGACGCCCTGGAAATCGCCTCCGAGCGCCTGCCCGACGGCGCGGTCCTGCGCGCGGGCCTGACCACGGCCGTCCGGGAGGCGTTCCTTGAGCGCTTCCGCGTCGTCGTCGCGGCTTTCCTGCTTCCCCTGGCCCTGTTGGCCGCCGGCGGCGGCGTCCTTCTCACGCACCGCGTCCTGGCTCCGCTGCGCGAGCTCATCGTCACGATCCGCGACATCGAGTCCGGCGCTCTCGACGCGCGCGTCGAGGTCCGCGGCACCGGCGACGAGCTCGACGCGCTGAGCGCGCTGTTCAACCGGATGGTGGACACCGTCGCCGCGCTGATGGCCGGCATGCGCGGGGCGCTCGACGACGTCGCTCACGACTTGCGCACGCCGCTGACGCGCCTGCGCGGCGGCGCCGAGGTCGCGCTCTCCGGCGGGGACGCGGCGGCCCAGCGCGAGGCCCTGGCCGCCGCCATCGAGGAGTCGGACGTCATCCTCGCGATGCTCGACGGGATCATGGACGTCGCCGAGGCCGAGGCCGGAGCCATGCGCCTGAGACTCGAGGACGTGGATGTCGTGCGCCTGCTGGGCGACACCGTCGAGCTTTACGCCCCCGCCGCCGAGGAAAAGGGCCTGCGCCTGACGGCCTCGGCGCCGCCCGGCCTGCGCCTGCGTGCCGACCGCGCGCGCCTGCGGAGGGCCTTGGCCAACCTGGTCGACAACGCGGTCAAATACGTCCCCCGCGGCGGCCGCGTCTCGCTGTCGGCCGAGCGCGAGGACGGCGCGGTCGTCGTCTGCGTGCGCGATGACGGCCCCGGCATCCCGCCCGAGGACCTGCCGCGCGTCTGGGACCGTCTCTTCCGCGGCGACCGCAGCCGCTCCGAGCGCGGCCTGGGCTTGGGCCTGAGCCTGGTCAAGGCCGTCGTCGAAGCCCACGGCGGCCGCGTCCGCGTCGACAGCCGCCCCGGCGCGGGAGCGGTCTTCTTCCTGCGCCTGCCGGACGCCGGCGCATGACACGCGCGTCATGCGCGCGCAAGCCGGCGCGCGCGCCGAGGCGCTACACTGGGGGCATGATTTCCGCCGCGCTCGCGCTGCTGCTGACGGCCGGCCGCGCCCGCGGGCAGTATCTGCCGCCGCGCGTCGAAGTCGCGCGCCTGCCCGGCGCCGGCAAGCACTATCCGCTTGAGCCCTCGCAGGTGGTCGCCGGCGACTGCCGCCGCCTGGAGCTCAGGGACCCCTCCGTGCGCGTGCGGGAGTTGGCCGTCGTCCGCGTCACGGCCGACACGCCCTGGTACGTCGGCGTGGGCAGCGTCGCCCGGGACAAGGCCGGCGAGCTGGGCGCCAACTGCGTCGAAAAACGCTCCGAATGGGGGCGGGGCTCCTATCCGCTGCGCGTGAGCTACCGCGCCTATCTGCTCGACCGGCAGGTCGGCTTCGGCTCGACGGCCTACCGCGCGGCCGTTCCCCGCTCGGAGCTCGCGGCCCTCGCGACCGCCGCGTCGCCGCCGGCCGTCGCGGCGGCTCCCGCGGCGGCGAGCCCGCCCACCGCGGGCGACGCGCCGCTGTGGACGAACGGTGACTTCATCTTCCGCTTCGAGATCGGCATGGACACCGCCAAGTTCCCGGACGCCGTCTGGCGGGACGTCGCCCAGGATTTCAGGGAGTATTTCCCGCCCGCGCAGTACGCCGTCCTCCTGCGCGCGCACGCCCGCGGCGGCAGGATCCTGGTCGACTTCAAGAACCTTCGGATCACGGAGCTCCGCTGAGCGCGGCGCGCCGACCGCGCTGGCCGGACGCCGCCGGGCGCCGAAGGCTCGCCGACGAGCTCTTCCGCCTGAGCGTCTGGGTCAAGGTGGCCGACGGCGTCCTCGGCGCCGCGGCTGGAGCGGCCTTCCTGGCGGTCCGGCGCGCCGCGCTCGACCGCTGGGTCGTCCTGCTCACGCGCGACGAACTGGCCGAGGACCCGACGGACTTCCTCGCCTCGCATCTGCGCGCCTGGGCCGCGCATCTGGGCGCGGACGCCCGCACGGCCGTCGCGGCCTACTTGATCGCCCACGGTACGCTCAGCGTCGTGCTCGGCGTCAACGTGCTCAAGGGCCGCCTCTGGGCCTACCGCTGGGCCGGCGCGCTCCTGGCCGCGTTCACGCTCTACTTGGCCTACCGGGTCGGGCGCGAGCGCTCCCCAGCCCTGGCGCTCCTCTGCGCCTGGGACCTCGCGATCCTGATCCTGCTGGCCTGGGAGTTCCGCCTTCACGCGCGGCGGCGGGCCGCCGCCGGCTGAACGAAGGCGGCGGCGCGGTCAGGGCGCCGCTTTTTCCAGCTCGTCGACGAAGTCAGAAGCTCGGGCGCCCTGGCGTTCGCGCTGGACGACGGTCCCGGGCGCCTTGAGGCCCTCGACCAGCGCGTCGCCCTTGGCGGCCAGGGGCTCGTTCCCGGCGAACCGCGGGCGCAGGGCGCTCCAGAGCGCGGCCATCTGTCCGCATCGCCGCTCCACCGCCGCGCGGTCGCCGGGCGCGCCGCGCCTGGAGCGCAGGAGGATCTCGCCGGCCAGGTAGTCGAACCAGACGAGCCGGCGTGCCAGCCGCCTGGACGGCGGGTCCAGGCGCATAGCCAGCAGGGTCACCTGCGTCGCGGCCAGCGCTCCCGAAGCCGACGCCCCGCGCGCGCATAGAAGCCGGGCCCGGTCGAGAAGATCATCGGCCACGGCCAGGTCGATGTCGGCCGCCCCTCCCGCCTGGATCGCGGTGATCGTCACGCGCCGCGCGTCCGCCTGCGCCTGCGCCGCCAGCCGGCGCGCGTCGGCCGTTTTTCCGGCCAGGCAGGCGTCGGACAAGTCCTCGGCCGCCTCGCCCAAGGCGTGCGCCGGCATCGGCGGCGCGGCCAGCGCAGGCACGGCGCACGAGAACGACAACAGAACGGCCACGACGCGGCTTTTCGCGTTTTTCATCGGGTCTCCCGTGCATGATACGCCGAAGAATCCATTGCGCTCCTCTCGAGTACAGGTAGCCCAAGTTGTTCTGCGCGGCCGCGTTTTCCTTGGCGACCGGCTTCAGATAACACTCGCTCGCGCGCCGGCTTGGCCGCGTCCCCTTAACGCTCGGACTCGTATGCGTATCGGGAATCCTCCAGCAGGCCCGCCCGGCAGGCCGCCGCCGCGGTCAATAGGACGACTGCGGCGGCGGCGCCGGCACGGCAGCGGCGCCTAATCATTGCCTTCGTGCTCTCCGTGCTCGTCTTTCCCGCCGGATTCGCCTTTTTCTCCCTTCTCGCCTTTTTCTCCCTTCTCGCCTTTTTCGTCCGCCTCGGCCTTCTCGCCGCCCGCGCGGGCGGGCTTGATGCCCAGGATGCGGCCGGCGGCGCTCACGGTCGCGCGCAGGACGCGCCCGTCCTTGGCCCGGATCGTGACCAGGCTCTCCCGGCCCGACCGGGACAGACGGCTGTCCAGCACCTCCCCGGCGATGCGCGCCTTGACGACCTCCTCGGCGCGGTCCAGGATCTTCTCGTGCCCCTGCTCGGCCGCGGATTCCAGGACGTTGCTGATGACCGCGCCGGTCTTGGCATCCACCCAGACCTCGCGCAGGCCGTCCGGGGCCTTCATGTCGAAGGACCATATGTCGTGCCCGTCCTCGTGCTCATGCTCGGCGCTCTCCACGCGCGCGCCCGGGATCGACGCCAGGGCCGCCTTCGTCGCCGCCTCGCGGCTCACCTTCGGGGACGTCCCGGCCCAGGCCGGGACCGCCGCCAACGCCACCGTCAACGCCAGGGGAATGTTTTTCATGCCCTCAGTATGCCAGGTTCTCGTCGCGCGAGTCTTGCTCCCGGATGACAAGCGCGTCATGCGGCCTCCGCCTGCCCGGCGTCCGGCGCCGGGAGCGCGTCCGCCGCGCCGGCCTCCGCGCCGATCACGTCCTTCCTCGTCAGCGTGAGGTAAGCGACCAGGGCCAGGATCGCGGCCAGGAAGAGCGCGCTCGTGGCGGTCGTCCCCAGCCCCAGGCCGCCGGCGGAGCCGGGCTGGGACAAAAAGTCGCCGATGGAGGCGCCCAGCGGGCGCGTCAGGATGTAGGCCAGCCAGAAGCCGGCGACGGCGTTCGTGGACTGATGCCGGTGCCCTGAGGCCAGAAGCGCGCGCAGGCCGTAGTGCCCGGCCGCCACGGCCGCGATGAGGCCCGCGAAGATGAGCAGCGAGGTCAGATAGCCCAGCCCCCATTTTTCCGCGGACAGGTCGCCCGCCGCCGTGCCCAGCGCGAAGGTGAACAGGATCGTCAGCCAGTAGAAGGCTTCGCGGCGGGTCGTGAGGATGCTGTGCACGGACAGGGTCTTCTCGGCCGCGTACCAGCCCGCGAAGGTCGCCAGGAGCAGGACGGAAAAGACGAGAGTGCTCGTCGTCAGGGGCACGCCCAGGCGGTCCGTCAGGTTGTCGGTGATCAAGGTGCCCACGACGCTGAGCAGGACGACGGCCAGCCAGTAGACGGACGGCACGTACTTCTTCTTGCGGAACTGCACGGCCATGACGACGGCGAGGAGGCCGCTCATGACGAGGGAGGTGTTCGTCAAGCCGAAATGGAGCGTCTCGTTGAGGTAATCGGCCGCGGTCTCGCCGATCGTCGTGCAGAGGACCTTGATGATCCAGAAGTAGACCGTGATCTCAGGAACCTTGTTGAGCATCCTGCGCGCAGGGCTTGCGTTCATCGTCGTGCCTCCTGAGGGCGGCCGCGCGCGTGCGCGGCAACCCCTCGCCCGACAGCATAACCCGCCCGCGCGCCCGCCGCCTGTCGCGGCTATGACAATCCTGACAGGCGCGCGCTCGGCGGGCAGCGCGTCTTGCGGCGCCGGCGTCCTACCCCATGGCGCCGCGAGGCGGAAGGGGGCCGCGCGGAGTCCCGTCCTTCCCGGAGGCCGAGCGCTCGTCCTTGAGACTGAACTCGGAATAATTCCCAGCGGAGAATGCTCCGCACGGGTCTTCAGCGGATTTCGGGCCGGTTCGGGACCCGCGGAGAGCCGGCGCTCTACGGCTTCTTCGTGCCCGCGCGGATCAGAGGACGGAGCAGACGCATGACGCGCAGCCGCGGGCGGCCGCCGGCGTCGGCGAGCGGGAAGTAGGCCAGCCCAGTTTCGGGGTCCACCGCGACGCTGTGCGCGTCGGGTCCGACCCAGCCGCGCCACAGCGTCCTCGGCCTCCCGCCGCGGACGGAGAAGACCGTCGCGACGCCGCTCTCGGCGGCGACATAGAGGAGGCCACGCCGGGCGTCCAGCGCCAGCACGTCGGGGTCCCGGCCGACCCGGTCTACCGAGACGGCGCGCAGGTCCGGCAGAGACAGCGTGAGCAGGCGCGCGTTCGCGTCGCAGGCCACGAAAACGGCACTGTCGGCGTCGTCGACCAGCAGGCCGTGGTCGTGCTCGCAGCTCGCCGGAAGAGGCAGGCGCCGGACGATCGTCAGCGCCCGCGGGTCGATCACCGCCAGCTCGCGGCGCGTCTGCACGTCGACCAGGACCCGCCGGCCGTCCGCGTCGTAGGCGCTGTTGCCGGCCTCCCCGCCCAGCGCCAGCGTCTTCAGCACGCGCGGAGGTTCGCCGCCGATCACCGTCTCGCTCCCACCGCGCTCGTCGGAGACGAAAAGACGGCGCAGGGGCGCGGCCCAGGCGCAGCCGTCGGGAAAGGCGCCGGCGGGCAGGTCGGCGACCGTCGCGAGGTCGGTCAGCCGCAGGGCCCGCACGCGGCCGCGCCCCAAGGCGCGGCTCGGGAGCGAGCCGGTCGCGCTGACGAAGGCCAGGCCGAGAGGCGGCGCCAGCGTGATCCCCGTGGCCCCGGGGAAGCCGGGCACGTCCGCGACCGCGCGTCCGCGCCGCACGTCGTAGACCAGGACGCGTCCGGCTTCCATCCGGCTGATGTAGAGGCGTCCGGAGGCCGCGTCGAAAGCTTGGTAGTCGAAGCGCCCGGCCGGTCCCGGCAAGGGCAGGTCGGCGACCCGCTCCAAGCGCCAGGAGCCGCGCACGGACGCGGCGCGCGCGGACGCCGCGAAGCCCGCCAGCAGAACCGCCGCCAGCCGCCAGGGGCGGCCGGAGCCCGGCCGGCGTCTCCACGCGGTCATGGCGGTCGGGCGAAAGGCGTGCCGAGAAGGGCGTTCAGAGCCAAGCGGTCGGCGTCCAGGGCCGCACGCAATCGAATGGATTCCTCTTCGTCCTGCAAGAGGGACGTTTCGAGGCCGACATAGGCGCCGGTGTCCATCTCGCCGCTTCGAAACTGCTGTTGGGCCACCCCGGCCATCGCCTTCAGAGCGGCGGTCTGCGCTCGGAGGCGCGCGAGCTGTTCGGTCATGATCGTCGTCGACCGCCAAAGCCCGTCGGCCTGACTTTGCGCCTGATCGAGCCGCGCCTGGTAGTCGGCTCGCAGCGCCTCGCGGCTGGCACGCTCGATCGCCACTCGCCCACGGTTGCCGTTGAAGACCGGGAGGCCGACCTCCACCGACAGGCTGACGGCGTGGACGCCGTCGGCCGCGCCGCGGCCCCATCGGAAGCCGGCAGTCAGCGCCGGGAACTGGGCGCGCACGGCGGCGCGTAGGCGCTGCTCCTGGCTCTCGTAGCCGGCTTGAAGGGCCAAGAGGTCGACGCGATGCGCCGCCAGAGCGCCGAGGGCGTCCTTAAACTCCTCACGCGATAGCGCTGGTGCCGGGCCCGTCGCCGCCCGCAGGCTCGGACGCGCCTCGGGGTCGAGACCCAGAAGATAGTTCAGCTCATGCCGGGCCGCATCGGCGTCGAGCTGGACCCGCCGCAATCGGGCGTCGGCGTCCGACAGGACCGTGAGGGCGGCGGCCACCTTCCGGACCGCCGCGGCGTTCTGCTGGAAATCCGCCGAGTCGAGCTCATATTGCTGAGCCAGGAGCCCGCGGCTTCTCTCGATGACGGCTCGAAGGTCCTCGTCCTTCCGGACGCGGATGAAAAGCCGGCCGGCCGCCACGGCCGTCTGCCACTCTTTCCAAAGGATCGCCAAGTCCACCTGACTGCGCCGCGCGCGGGCCTGCGCCTGGGCCGCGGGCCGGAGGACGAAGGCCTGGATATCCTCGCTGACTCCCAGGCTGTAGCCGGTGAGCTCGGGGCCGCGCCCGACGCCGGCCGCCAAATGGGGGTCGGGCAGCAGACCGGCCGCGAACAACTGGGCCTTCGCCACGCCGGCCTCAAGGCGCGCCGTCTTCAGATCGGGATCGTTGAGCACGGCCAGAGTCATGGCGTCCGTCACGTCAAGGGCCTGCGGCGCGGAGGTCGAGAGGCCGAGCCCCGGGACTTGGACGGCGGAGGCGGAGGAAACCGCGGCGACCTCGGAGAGGGCGTCGGACGCCGTCGGCAGGCTTCGCCGCGAATAGGCGGCGCACCCGGACGCGAGAATCGCCGCGGCCGCGGGACACAGCACCCGAACGTGAAGCCTCATGACGCCCCGCCGCGAGCCGCGAGCCTGAGGCGCCGGGTCATGTAAAGCGCCGGAATCAGATTGGTGCTCAGCAAAGCGCTCCAGACGATCCCGCCCAGGGTCACGATGGCCAGGCCCTGCTCCGGCGCGGCGCCCTGGCCGAAGCCGAGCGCCGTCGGAAGCATCCCCAGCACGGCCGTGAGCGTGGTCAAGACGATGGGCCGGAAGCGCACGCGGATGGCCTCGCGAACGGCGGCCTCCGGCCCCATTCCGGACAGCTCGTTGCGGCGCGCGCGATAGAGCAGGACGATGCCGTGGTTGAGGCCGATGCCGATCAAGGTCAGGAAGGCCACCAGGCCCGTGGCGTTGAGTCCCACCGTGCTGACCGCCAGAGCGATCGCGCCGCCGGTGAAGGCCAGGGGCGTGAGCAGCAGCAGCAGGCCGGGCGCCAGGAGGCCGTCGAACTGCAGGACCAGGATGCCGATCATCAGCACGAAGGCCGCCAGGGCGGCGACGGTCAACCCCAGAGCCGCCTTTTCCAGCTCGGGATAGAGGCCGCCGAAGGCGTAGCGATAGCCGGGAGGCAGCGGGATTTTCTCGAGCTGGGCGCGGGCGGCGGAGATCGCGCGGCCCAGCGGTCCCGTC
Organism: bacterium; assembly: GCA_021783355.1. Lineage (GTDB taxonomy): Bacteria > Elusimicrobiota > Elusimicrobia > UBA1565 > UBA9628 > GWA2-66-18. Next base: position 19,141 of record JAJXTZ010000004.1, read on the forward strand.
GGTATCGCGAGGATTTCGAGGGCGCGCGCCCCCCCGATGTGGACGAGCTGGTTCGGGGTGATCGCGAGGTCCAGTCGCGCCAATTGCCCGAGAGGAGTCCAGCCCGAAGTGCGAATCGGCAGGCGCGCAAGATCGGCCATGGATTTTTCGGGAGCGTCGGCCAGGCGCAGGTAGAGGTCGAGCGGGACGTTGCCATCAGGAACGCGCGCCGCGATCACGCCGTTGATCAGAGGCTCGACCTGCTTTTGCAGGTCGCCCGGCGTCAGGCCGTAAGCGGCGAGCGCGCCGGCGTCGGGCTTGAGCTGAATCTGGCTGACGGGATAGGCGTTGTTGTTGAAAATCGACGTTAGCGAGGGAACCTTCTTGAGGACGTCGGAGAACCGCTCGGCAAGCCGCCGCAGGACGGAGATGCGGCTGCCGAAGATTTCGAGCACGAAGGGCTGGGGCAGCCCCGAGAGGCTCTCTCCGACGCGCTCCAGCGTCGGCGTGCCCATCGCCGTCTGCACGCCCGTCATTCGGCTGGCCGCCAACAGCCGCGCGCCGATCTTGTCGAGGCTGTTGAAATTGACGCCGGGCTTAAGAGAGATCGTGATCTCGCCCGCGTAGGCGGGCTCGGTGTAGGCCGAGCTTGACGGCGAGCCGATGCGCGCCATGACGTGGTCGACGGCGGGATCGGCCCGCAGGCGCGCCGTGATCGCGGCGACGGCGGTCTCCGTCTCGGCCAGCGAACTGCCGGGCGGCAGCGTGAAGCTTTCGAGCAGGACGCCCTCGTTGGGCAAGGGCAGGAAATTGACCGGGACGACGGCCAGAGCGCCCAGGCTGACCAGAAACAGCGTCAGACACGCCCCGAGAGCCTTTCCGGGCCGCTGAAGAATCCAGTCGAAGATGCGCTCGTTCGCTCGCCTGAGCCGGTCGAGGGCCTGAGCGCCGGCGGCCTCTTTGGCGCCGTGGCGCGCCCTGATGAAGCCGAGGCTCAGAGGGATGAAGGTCAGCGAGACCAGCAGAGAGGCGAGCAGCGACAAAGTCATCGCCAGGGCGAAGGGAATGAAAAACAACCCGGCGATGCCGCCGACGAACAGCATCGGGATGAAGACGGAGACCGTCGTGAGCGTCCCCGTCGTATCCGGCCCCGCGATGTCCTTGACGCCGCGCGCTATGCCCGTCCAATGCTCGTCGCCTTGCTCCCACCGGTGATAGATGCTCTCCAGGACGATGATGGCGTCGTCGGCGAGAAGCCCGACGGCCACGGTCAGGGCGCCCAGGGTCATCAGATCGAGGCTCTGGCCGGCGGCGTAGAGCGCCGCGACGCCCATGAGCAGCGACAGGGGTATGCTCAGCCCCAGAATCCACGTGTCTCCGCTTCCCCCCAGCGCCCAAACCAAGACGGCGATCGCCAGGATGCCGCCGACGACGAGATTGACGCCGAGGTCCTTGCCGACCGCGCCGACCAGGCGTCCTTGGTCATAGATCTTGATCCAGCGGACTCCCGCCGGAAGCGCGGGCAGCGTCTCGGCGATGGTCGCCGCCGCGGCGCGCGTGACGGGAATCGTCGAGGCGCCGGGCTGCTTGAACACGGTCAGGGCCAGCGCCGGGCGGCCGTCGAGGAGCAGGGCGTTGAGCGTGGGCACGGCGGAGCGCACGACGCGCGCCAGAGCGCGCAGGGGGATCGGGCCCTCCGCCCCGGCCACCGGGACGGCCTCGAGCTGGGCCGCCGTGACGGGGAGGTTGCGCGCCTCGATGAAGACGTCCTGATGGCCTTCGGTCAGATAGCCGCCGGGGGTCAGCAGGACTTGGCTCTTGAGGGCGTCCACAAGGGCGGTGACGGGGACCTTGTAGCGGTGAAGCGCGGCCAGGTCGGGCTGGACCCATAGCGCCTCGTCGCCGCTGCCGTAGACGTCGACGCGCTGCACGCCGGGCAGGGCGCGCAGCGCGGGGACGACGTCCGCCAGGACGGCGCGCTGGGCCTGCGCCGGCGGCTCGGAGGCCGGGAGCTCAAGGGCGTAGTCGGCCACCTCGTTGACCGCGTTGCCCATGATCTGGGCCATCGGGTGAACCGAAGCGGGCAGGTCGGCGCGGGCCAGATCGATCGCGCCGCTGACGGCCTGGAGGTCGAGCTGGGCGTTGGTTCCTGCTTGGAACCGCACGTCGATCTCCGCCGTGCCGTTGCCCATCGTCGATCGGACCGAGGCCAGACCGGGCAGGGCCATGATGCGCCCTTCGAGCGGCCGGACGAGCTGCGTCTCCAGCTCGACGGCGGCCGCGCCGGGCTCGTGGGCGACGACGCTGATCTGCGGGAAGTCGAAGCGGGGAAGGACCTCGACCGGGATCTTATGCCAAGCATAGAGGCCGTAAGAGAGAAGGCCTCCGTAGACCAGCGCCCAAAGCACCGGCTTGGTCAGGAGCTCCGCCAGGCCCTTCGGCTCTCTTCCTGGCATCAATCAGGGGGCTGATAAGCCTGAGCCACGCGGCGGTGGTATTCCAAGTAGGCGTTGGCGACGACGACGCGGGTCCCCGGCTCCAGTCCGCTTTCGATGAAGGTGTCCCACCCGCGCGCCGGCCCCGGCCGCACTTCTTGAGGCACGTCGCCGGAAGCGGTGCGCACGAGCACCCACCAGCGCCCGCGGTCGAGAACGAGGGCGCGCGTCGGCACCTTCGGAAGGTCTCGCGGGGGTCCGCTCAAAGTCACCGTGCCGAACATGCCGTTCTGCCAGTCGGGCTTGGCGGGGGCCGCGATCATCGCCACCGATTCCCCGCCGTCGGCGCGCAACAGAGAGAATTTGGCGCACACCTTGACGGGCACGGAGCGGCCCGAGCCCGCCGGCGCGAAGTTCCCCTTCAGTCCCGGCCGAAGCTCCTTGAGGTCGGCGCCGTAGAAGGCGGCCTTGAGCCATAGCCCCTCGGAGGCCGCGCAGCCCCGCGGCCGCGCGTTTCCCCAGGCCAGGGGAGGCTCGACTTGGGCATAGGCTTGGTAGTGTGCGCTGACGGTGCTCGTTCGCACCGTCATGACGTCCGCTTCGCCGGCGGTTCCCGCATGAGCGAGAGATGCCAATGCGAGAAAAAAGAAGCTCATTCAATCTCCTCGGAACTGCGCTGAATTATGACATTTTGCGGCGCCGGCGGCCGGGCCGCGCGACCAGCGCCGCGGCGGGCAGGACGATCAGCGTGAGCAAGGTCGAGGTCAGGATGCCGCCGATCACCGCGATCGCCAGCGGCTTCTGCAGCTCCGAGCCCGTCCCCCAGCCGGCCGCCAGCGGCAGGAGGCCAAGGATCATCACCGCGGCCGTCATCAGGATCGGGCGCAGGCGCTTCATGGCCGCCGCGTGCACGGCCTCCTCAAGGGGATGGCCCGCCGAGAGCATCAGGTTCATGTAGTCCAGCAGCATGATCCCGTTGCGCACGACGATGCCCACGAGGAGGACCGAGCCGATCATCGAGGAGACGTTCAGGGTCTGCCCGGCCAGCCACAGCGCCCAGACCGCGCCCACGCCGGCCAGCGGGATCGTCAAGAGGACCAGCAGGACCTGGGCGGCCGAGCGGAACTCGATCCACAGGATGAAGGCCACCACCATCACGGCCAAGAGGAGGACGTCGGCCATGTTGCCCATCGCCGCGCTTTGCGCCGCGTATTTGCCGGAGAAGTCCCACGAATAGCCCGCCGGCAGGCCCAGGGCGTCGGCGGCCCGGCGGATGTCGGCGGCCGCGTTCTTCGTGTTGCGGCCCCGGACGTTGGCGGTGATCGTGATGCGGCGAGTCATGTGGTCGTGCTGGATCTCGCTGGGGATGTCGCCGTAGCCGACGGCGGCCACCTGCTCGAGCGGGACGGTGCTGCCGCCCGCGGTCTGGAGCGGCAGGCTGCGCAGGGCCTCCAGGTCCAGGTCGCGGCCGGCCGGGGCCAGGTGCACCACCACGTCCACCTGCTTCTGCACCTCGCGCACAGCGGTCACGGTCAGGCCCGAGGAGAAGGCGCGCAGGGCGTCGTCGAGGGCGCGCTGGGAGATGCCCAGGCGCCCGGCCTCCTTCTTGTCGACCGTGATCTGGAGGGAGGGCACCGGCGCGTCGGTCGGCGGGCGCAGGTCGACGAGGCCCCGGATCGCGGACAGCTCCGGCAGCAGCTTGGCGGCAAAGCGGTGCAGGACGCCCAGGTCCGGACCGTACAGGTTGACCCCGATGTCGGCCGGGACGCCGCCCAGGGCGTCGTTGATCTTGTCGGCCAGCGGCATCAGGTAATCCACGAGGACGCCGGGCAAGGCCGCGGTCTTCTCGCTCATCAGCGCGATCATCCGGGAGAGCGCGATCGGCCGTTCGCCCTTGGAGACCAGCTTGAGCATGATGTCGCTGTGGTTGACGTTGTCGGTGTCCTCCGCGCCCGGGGCGTGGCCGGTGCGGCGCACGACGGTGACGACGCCGGGCAGGCCCTTGGCCCACAGCTCGATCTTGCGGTTGACGCGCTCGGCCTCGGGCAGCGAGGTGCCGGGCGGCATCGTGGAGTTGAGCAGGAGCGCGCCCTCGTCGAGGTCCGGCAGGAAGGAGAGGTCCAGGCGGCGGAAGGCGAGGCCCGCCAGCAGCAGGGCCGGCACGAAGCCCAGGAGCACGACGGTCTTCGGCCGCCGGAAGGCGGGGGCGAGCGCGCGCGCGTAGAGCCCGTGCAGGGCGCCCTCCTTCTCCTCGGCCACCTCGCGGCCGGAGAGGAAGCGGTCGGCCAGCGCCGGGATCGCCGTCAGGGCCACCACCAGCGAGGCCAGGAGCGCGAAGGTGACCGTGCCGCTGACCGGGGCGAACAGGCGCCCGGGCAGGCCCGCCACCAGCACCATCGGGGCGAAGATGCCGATGTTGGCGAAAGTCGAGGCCACGACCGGGATCGCCACCTCGGCCGTCGCGCGCGCGATCACCTGCGGGTGGCTCGCGCGCCCGCGCAGCTCCGGGGTCGCCAGCCAGCGGAAGATGTTCTCCAGGACGATGATCGTGTTGTCGACGATGATGCTGGTGCCGATCGCCAGGCCCCCCAGGGACATGATGTTGACGCCGATGCCCGCCGCGCGCATCCCGACGACCGCCGCCAGCACCGAGAGCGGGATGCTCAGGGTCGCGATCAGGGTCGTGCGCGCGTGGCGCAGGAAGGCCATCAGCACCAGCACCACCAGCAGCGCCCCGATCCAGACGCTCTCCTTGACGCTGGCGATGGAGTCGTCGACGAGCCGGGCCTGGTCGTAGTAGTTGCGGATCGTCTCGCCGGCGGGCAGGCTCCGGGAGAACTTGGCGACCTCGGCGCGCACGCCCGCGGCGACGGCTCCGGTGTCGTAGCTGGGCTGCTTGAGCACCTGGACGAGGACGGCGGGGCGCCCGTCCTGCGAGGTGTCGCCGCGCTCGTACTGGAACTCCTTGTCCACGCGCGCCACGTCCTTGACGCGGACCGGCACGCCGCCCTTGACCGCGACCACGGTCTCGGCGATCTCGCCGGCGTCGCGGAACTGGCCGTTGACGTGCAGGACCAGCTCCTGGTCGTAGTCGTTGACCACCCCCGGGCTCGACAGGATGTTGTTGTCGTCGAGCGCGGAGCGCAGGTCGGAGAGGGTCACGCCGTACTTGATCATCAGGTAGGAGTTCGGGTAGACGGCGTACTCGTCGACCTTGCCGCCCATGACCAGGACCTTGTAGACGCCCGGGATGCGCTGCAGGCGCGGCTTGAGGTCGTACATCGCCGAGTCGCGCAGGGCGACGAGGTCCTTGCCGCCGGTGAGGCTGTAGCCCTCGATCATCGAGAGCGTCGCGCTGAGGTTCTCGATCGTGGGCTGGGCGCCGGGCGGCAGCTGCCCCTGGACCGCCGAGAGCGCCTCGATGAGCAGCTGGCGCGCGGTCAGCATGTCGGTGCCCCACCGGAAGGAGACCGAGACCATCGCGATCCCGGTCCCCGAGACCGAGCGCACGTCGGTCACGCCCAGCACGCCGCTGGCCGCGCTCTCGATGGGCAGGGTCACCTGCCGCTCCATCTCGAGCGAGGAGTAGCTGGGCACCTCGACGATCACGTTGAGCGTCGGGAAGTTCAGCGTCGGGAACAGGTCCACCTTGAGGCCGCGGTAGGCCGCCGCGCCCAGGACGACCACGGCGGCGCAGGCCAGCGCGATCGCCGAGCGCGCTTGGAGCAGTCGTCCGATCAGGCGCTCCAGGAGCTCCATTCGTCAGTCGCCTCCCGCGGCCTTGAAGCCGGGATCGAGGAGGCCGATCCCGCCGACCGCGACGACCGCATCGCCGTCGGAGAGCCCGGCGCGGATCTCCACGTCGCTTCCGATGCCCTCGCCCAGGACGACCGGGGTCGGCTCGTAGGAGACCGCGCCCCCCGCGGCGGGGCGCGCGCGCACGACCATCGTGCGGCCGCCTCGGACCATGACGGCGGCGCGCGGCGCGGTCAGCACCCCCCGCCGCTCGCCCACGGTGATGCGCACGTACAGGAAGTCGTTGTCGGGAACCCCGTCGCGCCCCTCGGGCGAAAGCCAGACCAGGGCCTGTCCCGTCTCGGCGCTGGCGTCGCGCATCGTGCGCACGACCCGGCAGCGGACCGGGCTCGTCGACGGCAGGACGAAGGCGAAGGCCTGCTGGCCCGGGCGCACCTTGGGCGCGTCGGCGGCCTCCACGGTCGCCTCGAACACCTCTCCCGACGCGCCGCGCGCGGCGATGCCATAGGCCGGGACGCGCTCGGGCAGGTCGCGGCGCCGGACGACGACGGCCTGGGGCGCGTCGCTCAAGGGGGCCAGCGCCGGCTCCGCGCGCCGGGCGCAGCCGGCCGCGGCCGCCAGGAGCAGGACCGCGAGGGCGCGTCTAGCGGTCATAGGCCGCCGTGTAGCGCCCGCCGGTCAGGCGCTCCAGGGTCGCCAGATCGGTCAGGTACGAGTAGTAGGCCGCGCGCTCCTGGAGCAGGGCGTTCAGCCACAGGTTCAGCGCGTCCGTCGCCTCCAGGACGCCGGCGGCTCCCAGGCGATAGCGCTTGACCTCGGCGAGCGCGGCTTGACGAACCTGAGGGAGAAGCGCGGCGAGGACTTGCTGATCCCCGCGATGAGTCCGCGCCTCGCCGCGGACGCGCGCCAGCCGCGCCAGCAGGAACTGCCGGCGCTCCTCCACCCGGGCCCGCGCCAGACGGACCTCCGCCCGCGCCCGGTCGGTCCGGGCGGAGATCTGCCCGCCGTCGTACAGGGGCACCCGCAGCCCGAGCCTCGCCGCCCAGCCGCGCGTCATCCCGCTCGTCGCGTAGTCCGCGTAGCCGTACTCCAGACCCCCGATCAGATCCGGCCAGCGCGCGCGGGCGGCGGCCGTCGCGCCCAGCCGGGCGGCGCGGGTCTCCTGGCCGAGCGCGGCCAGGGTCGGATCGCCCTGCAGGACCTCGGCCGAGAGGTCTCCAGGCGGACGCGCCCGGCTCCCGGCGACCGGCGCCAGGACCAGGCCCGACGCGTCCTGAAGCCCGACGGCCGACGCCAGGGTCCGGCGCCGCGCGTCGAGCCGGGCGCGCGTCAGTCCCCGCTGTCGCGAGAGATCCGCCAGCGCCAGGCGCACCTTCACCGGGTCGAAGGCCGGCACGCGCCCGATCGAGAACTTGGGCAGCACGGTGTCCAGCAGGCCGCGCAGCTGGCCGGAGACCTGGTCGAGGCTGGCGACGGCGTCGGAGTCCTTCAGGATCGAGAAGTAAAGGCTCTTGATCTCCAGCGCGACGTCCGCGTCCGTCTCCGCGCGCGCGAGCGCCGCGGCCCGGGCCTGCGCCGCGCTCTGGCGGGCGCGGACCCAGTCCGGCGACAGCGGGTTGAGCGACTGCTCGAGGATCAGCGTCGCGTTGTTGTCGTCGGGAAGGTTCGTGGACGCGTCGTCGGAACGCAGCAGCTGTCCGCGAAAGCGCAGCTGGGGACGCTCGACGCCGCGCGCGCTCCTCAGAGACGCCCGCGCCGCGCCCTCCTCGAGCGCGGCCCGCACCGCCGGGATCGACTGCTCCCGCGCCCGCGCCAGGCAGTCGCTCAGGCTCAGCGTCTCCCCCCGGGCGCGCGGCAGCGGCAGGGCGCAAAGCAAGAGCAGCGCGACGGAATCCTTCGGGCGCGGGCGCATCCAGACTATTGTGCGATGTCCTGCCGCCGACGCCCTTACCGGCGCATTACATCCCGGTCATCTGGGACGCGAACGCCGGCGGCGCGCGTAGAGGACCGACACCCGGTCGTTGCCCCGGGCGCGCCAGGCGGGGTCCGAGTCCAGCGCCCGCGCCAGCGGCGAGGCCGGGGGCAGGATCGCGGCCGTGACCCCGTAGGCGTCCAGCAGCTCCCGCCAGCCCGGGCGCGCGGCGCTCAAGGTCTCGTAGTCGCCGAGCAGGGTCCAGTACGGGTCCAGGCGCCCGTCGATGAAGACCTTGGTCCGCGGGCCCAGGCGCCACAGGAGATAGCCGCCCCACTTGTACGGCGCGAACACGCGCGCCCCGGGAAGGCGCGCGGCCGCGTAGTCCGCCGCGCCGGAGGGAAAAGCGCGCTGCCAGTCGGAGACCGGGCCCAGCGGCGCCAGCGCGCGCGCCTCGGCGGCCTGGAGGGCGCCCAGGGCCAGCAGGACGCCCAGCGCCCCGGCCAGGCACAGCGGCGAGCGCGCCCAGCGCGCCCGCGCCGCCGCCAGGAGCGACGCGGCCAGCGCCGACAGGGCGAAGTAGGGCAGCAGCTTGCGCTCGTGCGCGCCCATGACGCCCAAGGCCAGGACCAGCAGCGGCCACGGGAAGCGCCGGCGCAGGCGGTGGACGCCCGCGCCCAGCGCGGCGGCCGCGAGCAGGGCGTAGGGCAGGGCCGAGGGCTCGAAGGTCAGCGGACGCCATTCGGAGATCAGCGCGCGCCCCGCCGGCGGGGCGAAGACGAACCACAGCGGGTAGACGAAGGCGGCGGCGCCGTCGGGGTGCAGGCAGCAGGCCAGCGTCCCCAGCGCCCACGGCGCCAGCGCGCGCGCGCGCGGCGCGCGCAGGAAGTCCAGGCCGCACACGACGCTCAGCAGGCCCCAGCCCAGCATGAAGCCGCCGTGCAGGTTCACCCAGAGGGCCAGCGACGCCGCCATCGCCCACGGCGCCCACGCCGCCCCCTCCTCCCAGCGGCGGACCCAGTACAGGTGCAGGCCGAAGAGGAGGAAGGTCCAGCATTGGACCTTGGCCAGCGCGAAGTTGAACAGCCCGAAGGCCGCCAGCGCCGCCGCCAGGGCCCGCACGGGCTCCGGCGCCTCCCCGCCGGCCAGGCCCGCCAGGCCCAGCGCGCCGACGGTCATCAGGACGCAGAGCCCGGCCGCGGCCGGGTAGCCGCCCAGGCGGAAGGCCGCGTAGAGCGAGACGCTGGAGAGCCACTCGGTGGCGACCATCGCGCGGCCGGCGCGGGTGAAGGAGAACGCCTCCGTCCGCGGCAGGATCCGCTCGCGGACCACGCGCTCGCCGTCCTTCAGGTGGAAGAAGAGGTCGGGATCCACGCGCACGCGCATGCGCGCGAAGAACAGGGCGGCGACGGCGAGCAGGACCAGGGCGGTCCACGGGACGCGGAGCGGGGCGCGGGGCGCGGTCATGCCCCTATTCTAGACAAAGGGGGAGGGCGGCCGCTGGGGCCGCCCTCCCCGGCTCAAGTCCTTTGCGGCTTACTGTCCGGCCGGAGCCGTCCCGTCCTGCGCGGGGGCGGGAGCCGGCGTCTGCGCGCCGTGCTGCGGCGCGGCGGCGCCGTTCTTCTCGCGCCGCTCTTTGCGCATCTCCATGCGCTTCTTGCGCATCTCCGCGCGCTTCTCGCGCCGCTCCTTGCGCATCTCCATGCGCTTCTTGCGCATCTCCGCGCGCTTCTCGCGGCGCTCCTTGAGCATCTGCGCGTGCTTCTCCCGGCGCTCCTTGAGCGTCTCCGCTCGCTTCGCCGCCGGAGCCTGACCGCCCGCCGGCTGGGCCTGGGGCTGGGACTGCTCTTGACCCTGGGGCGCCGCCTGCGATCCATCCTGCGCGAACACGACCGCCGGCGCCATCAGCGCCGCCGCCAAGACCAGCATCGCCTTCTTCATGACTTTGTCGTTCTCCCGAGACCGGCCCTTGGGGCCGGCTCTGCGTCTCATGCGCGGGTCTCCCCGATTGGTTCGACCCGTCGCATGCCTATTAAAGCAACTAAACGCGCTATTGCATCCACCCCCCGCGGCTCCGGGCGCGCTCCCCCTGGACCCGCGCGCCGAAACACCGTACAATGACACCGCGCCGGCGTGGCGGAATTGGCAGACGCGACGGACTCAAAATCCGTTGGCCGCAAGGCCGTGTGGGTTCGATTCCCACCGCCGGTACATTCTCGACCTCGGAGGGCTCACGATGGTCCCCGCTCTGATCCTGCTGCTGGCGTCGCCGTCCTGGGCGGCGCCCTCCTGCGTCAACCATGTCGCGCCGCGCCTGAGCGGCGACCTGTTCGCGCCGGTGGAGTGCTCGAGCGCGACGCTCCCCGCCGCCGCGCTGGACGAAGCCCCGGTCGAAGGCTCGCGCAAGGCCTCGCTCAAGGACCTGGCCGGAACCTGGACCGGGCAGACCGAGGAAGGCCTGGGGCGCTACGCGCTGCGCGCGACGCTGACCGTGAGCTGGCGGGGCCGCGCGCAGGGCGAGGCGACGCTGATGGAGCGGCAGACGCACCTGATGACCGCCGTGTCCCTGACGCTGTCCCCCGCCAAGGGCGCGGGCCGCTACGACGCGGCCCTGAGCACCCGGATGCTGCCGGGCGCCGTCCTCAAGGGGACGGCCGTGCTGGGCCTGGCCGCTCCCGGCTCCTCCGCGCGCGTCCTGGACGCGGCGTTCGACAACGGCGCGCGCTACCGCGTCGAGCTCGACCCCGACGGCCCGGACGCGCTGGACGCGCGCGTGCGCTTCGCCGTCCCCGGCGGGCCCTCGCGGTCCTTCGAGACGCGCCTGACGCGCGCGCCCTGACGCGCCGGCGCGCGGTTCATCGTCGCGCGCCGAGAGCAGCGGTCACCGCGGCGCGAGCGGCGGCGCGCAGAGACGCTCATTCCTCATGTCTCTCCAGAGCCCGGCGGCCCAGCGTCCAGGGCACGACGAAGGCGACCGCGTTGAGGACCAGCCACCCCGCGCCCGAACAGCCGGCGACCCGCCAATCCCAGGCCGCTTTTCCGAAGCGCTCCTGGAAGTGCATCTGCATCGGCCAGGACAGGATCGCGATCGTCGCGCCGATGTAGAACAGGCAGGCGGCCATGTAGACGAAGCCGCCCAGCGACGACTCGATCTGGTGGATGTTCTCCACCGTGAAGCGCGGGAACAGGGCCCCCAGGCCGATCCCCATCGCGCACACCCCCAGCGCCAGGGTCAGCAGCGCGACGAGCGAGACCCGCGCGGTGAAGGCGTCCGCGCCCAGGATGGCGTTCGTGGCCAGGCCCAAGGTCAGCGCGACGGCCAGGGTCGGAGCGGCGGAGAAGACGAACTTCTGGCGCATCACCTCGCGCACGCCCAGCGGCGCGGCCTTCAGCACCCACCATGATCTCCCCTCCAGGCTGATGGACGGGAAGGTGAAGCGCAGGCCCAGCGCCGCGATGACGAAGCCCGCGGCCCCCACGTTCAGGAACGAGATCAGGCTGCGCAGGTCCGGGGACTCCAGCGGCAGCCGGCGGATGCTGAACAGGTAGACGAAGACCAGCCCCACGATCAGCACGATCTGCGACCAGTGCTTGACGTCGCGAAAGAAGGTCAGACGCTCCTTCCAAAGGAGCGCGGCCCCGGGGCCGCGCCCCGCCGCGAAGCGCTCCGGCAGCAGCCGGAACGCGTGCGCGCGCCGGCGCAGGGCCCCCTCCTGCGCGCCGCTGTAGCCGGCGAAGTAAGTGGCCCCGGCGAGGGCCACCAGCCCCGCGTACACCGCGGCGGCCGCCCCCCAGAGGAGCGCGGCGTCCTTCCCCCACGCGGCCCAATGCCCGCCCGCCGCCGAGCGCAAGGCGCGCGTCATCCACCACGAGGGCAGGTACGGCGCCGTCGGGGCCTGCAGGAAGCTCAGGTACTGCGCGACCACCTTCAGCGCGTCCGGCCGGATCAAGCGCTCGGGCTGGGCGAAGCGGACCAGGCCGTAGACGACGGTCAAGGACAGGCTCGACAGCACCCAGACCGCGTCGCGCGTGCGCGACGAGGGGAAGAGATAAAGAAGGACCAGCGTGAAGCCGATCCCGGCCGACGCCGCCAGCAGCAGGAACGGAGGCAGGGTCGCCAGGAAGGCGGCGAAGAAGGCCGGGCCCAGGCGGTCGACGCGCATCACCGCCAGCACATAGGGGACCAGGATCAGGCCGATCATCCACGAGGCGAAGAACGCGCTCTCCAGCGACTTGTCCAGGAACACCGTGCGCGCGGCGACCGGGGCCTTCATCAGGAACTTGAGGTCGTACGAGTAGTACAGCGTGGTCAGCGAGGTCAGCAGGCTCGAGATCGCCACCATCGCCAGCGTCATCAGGAGCATCATCGCCGTCAGCTTCCACATCAAGAGGGGCCCGATCAGCTCCACGCCCGCCAGGTAGGCGAGCAGGCGGTGGAAGCCCAGGTGGAGGGCGCCCAGCAGCCCCAGTCCGGCGGCGCCGAAGGCCAGATTGCGCCCCCGCTCCCAGCGGGTCTGGACCCGGACCGCGTTGTACGCGCAGCGCAGCCGCCGGCGCAGCAGGAGGAAGAGCATCTACAGGTAGCGCAAGAGCGACGCGTACTCCGCGCCGCCGGTCAGGCTCAGGAAGATCCCCTCCAGGTCCGAGCCCTCGCGGCGGGACTGGGCCTGCAGCTCGGCCAGCGTCCCGCAGGCGACCATCCTGCCCGCGATCATGATTCCGATGCGCCCGCAGAGCTTCTCGGCGATCTCCAGCACGTGCGTGCACATGAAGATCGTGGTGCCGCGCGCGGCGAGCCGCAGGAAGATGTCCTTGACCAGGCGCCCGCTCTTGGGGTCCAAGCCCACCATCGGCTCGTCGAGGACCAGGACCTTGGGGTCGTGCAGGAGGATGCCGGCCAGCACCAGCTTCTGGCGCATGCCGTGGCTGTAGCTCTCGACGAGCTCGCCGCCCCACGGCGTCAGCTCGAACATCTCCAGCAGCTCGGGGATGCGGCGGCGCATCTCGCCGAGGTCCGCGCCGTAGAGCTCGCCGACGAAGCGCAGGTACTCCGCGCCGGTCAGCTTCGGATAGACGAAGGGCTCGTCGGGGACCAGGCCGATGGCGCGCTTGGCCTGCAGGGTCTGCGTCGCCGCGTCGAAGCCGGCCACGCGCACGGTCCCGGCGGTGGGCTTCAGGAGCCCGGTGATCATCTTGACCGTCGTGGTCTTGCCCGCGCCGTTGGGGCCCAGGAAGCCGAAGATCTCCCCCGCCTCCACGCGCAGGGTCAGCCCGTCCACCGCCGCGTGCGGCCCGAAGCGCTTGGTCAGCCCCTCGAGCTCGATCACGCGGCCCTCAGGTCAGCGCGGGCTTGCGGGCTTTGAGCAGCTCGTCGGCGCGGGGGATGCTCATCCGGTCGGCCAGGTCGTGGAAGCGCTCGTCCACGCGGTCGCGGTCCAGGCCCTCGACGCTCTTGGTCGAGAAGTCCTCGACGGTGTAGGAGGCCATCACGGTCCCGTAGGCCATCGCGCGCTTCATGTGGTCCGCGTCGTCGTAGACGCCGCAGGAGGCCAGGTAGCCGAGGAAGCCGCCCGCGAAGGTGTCGCCGGCGCCGGTCGGGTCCTTGATCTCGGGCAGCGGGAACGGCGGGAAGATGTAGAAGCGCGAGCCGATGCGCATCAGCGCGCCGTGCTCCCCCTTCTTGACGACGACGACCTTCGGGCCCCAGGACGCGATGACCTCGGCGGCCTGCAGGGGGTTCGGGCGGTCGGCCAGCTTCTCGGCCTCGTCCTCGTTGCAGAAGAAGATGTCCACCTTGCCCAGCAACTCCTTCAGGGCCCCGGGCTTGGAGTCGATCCAGAAGTTCATCGTGTCGCAGGCCACCAGCGCCGGAGACTGCATCTGCGCCAGGACCTCCGACTGCAGCTCCGGGTCGATGTTGGCCAGGAAGACCACCGGCGCCCGGCGGTGCGCGTCGTCGAGCTTGGGGCGGAAGTCCTTAAAGACGTTCAGGTGCGTGGCCAGGGTCTCGGCCGTGTTCGCGTCGCGCCCGTACCGGCCGGACCAGCGGAAGGTCTTGCCCTTGGCGGTCTTCAGGCCCGAGCAGTCCACGCCGCGGTCGCACAGCAGCGCGCGGTGCCGCGCGGGGAAGTCCTCGCCGACCACGGCGACCAGCTGGACCGGGGCGAACAGGCGGGCGGCCAGGGAAAAATAAGTGGCCGAGCCGCCGAGGGCGTCCTGGGCCGAGCCGGCGGTCGTCTTCACGGTGTCGAGGGCCACGGAGCCGACGACGAGGATCGCGTTGTTCATGGGGGTCTCCGAGACGGCGCGGCGGGAATCAGGCGCCGGACCGGAAGTTGGCCAGCAGGTTCGCGACCGGGACCTGGGACTCCATCTGCTGCAGGCAGTGGTTGACGAGGTCCAGCGCGAGCTGCTGCTGGACCTTCATCGCGAACTCCCCCTTGTCCTTGTCGAAGCCCTTCATCGAGCCCTTGTGGGCGGCGGCATAGTCGTCCCGCAGCTCGGCCGGGGACACCTTGGCCGAGCGGTAGAACAGGCTCTTCAGGCGCGCGGTCTTGATCGCCTTGCGGCGGTCGCGCTCGTACTCCTGGAGCGACTGGTGGAAGGTGGACCGGACGGTCTGCGCGTACACGTCTTCGTCGAAGACCCCGTTGCGGGCGAAGGCGGGCGTCGCGCGGATGTCGCGGGAGAGCTCCTCGTCGGTGACGACGAGGCCGAGCTGGTCCGCCTTCAGCGCGAGCATCTCGTCGACCATCATGTTGTTGAGCATCTCCTTCTTGAGTTCGTCCAGCTTCGCGTCGTCCAGGTCGGTGCCTTGGTCGCGCAGGCGGTCGGCGTAGAGGTTGACGCGGGTCATCAGGTCCTGGTAGGTGATCTTGGACTTGCCGACGCGGGCCACGACGCCCTGCATGTCGCGGTCGGTGAACCAGTAGCCGCCGAAGCCGACGAACATGCCTCCGAAGAAGATGGCCAGGGTCGCGGCGAAGACGCTCTTCTGGTGACGGCGCAGGAAGGAGTTCATCGGGAAGGGATCCTTGTCCGGGGTGTCACGGCACGGGCTCGGGCGGCGGCGTGGGCTCGACGGAGGCGGGGTGTGCGCGGCGGTGGCGGGGCTTGTCCTCGCCGGAGGTCATCGCGCAGGTCCCGTCGAAGGAGGCGCCGTCCTCGACGCGCAGCTTCGGCGTGCGCAGGTCTCCGGTCAGGCGCGACCCGGCCAGGAGCTCGACCGAGCCGGAGGCCACCACGTTGCCCACGATCTCTCCGGAGAGGACCAGGGACTCGGCGGCCACGTCGCCCAGGATGCGGCCGCGCGCGCCGACCTCCACATCGGCGGCGTCGGAGATGTCGCCCTCGAAGGTCCCCTCCACGCGCAGAGACCCCTTCGCGGTCAGGGAGCCGTGGAAGAAGGCCTCCTCGCAGATCAGCGTCATGCCTTCTCGCGCGTCGCCGCGCGGCTTGGATCCGAACACGCTCAGCTCCTCGTCCGCCGCTCGCCGGTCGCGTAGCCCAGCAGCTCGCCGGGACCGCGGACCTTCAGGTAGGCCATCGGGTTGATCGAACGGCCCTGGCGGCGGATCTCATAATGCAGGTGCACGCCGGTCGAACGGCCGGTGGTGCCCATGTAGGCGATCATCTGGCCCTTCTGGACCCGGTCGCCGGCCTTGACCAGCGCCTTGGAGGTGTGGCCGTAGAGGGTCTGCAGGCCGTAGCCGTGGTCGATGACCACCAGGTTGCCGTAGCCGTGCGACCAGCCGACGAACTCCACGGTGCCGTCGGCGGTGGCGTAGATCGGGGTGTCGGGGCTGTTGGCGATGTCGATGCCCGGGTGGAACTCGCCGCTCTCCACGGAGTCGCCCTCGCTGCGGCGGAAGGGAGAGAGGCGGTAGCCGTACAGGGAGGTGATGCGTCCCTCGGTGGGCCAGATGCTGGGCGTGGCGTTGCGCAGGCTCTTCTGGTTGCCCACGTACCAGGCGATCTCCTGGAAGCTGGCCAGACGGCGCTCGGCGTCCTGGCGGATGCTCTCGATCTCGTGGTGCCAGGCGGGCTGGTTCAGGGCGGTCGCGCGGCCGGTGGCCAGCAAGCGGTCCAGGGAGAGGCGGTCGGCCAGGGTCGGCCCGCCCATCCCGGTGGCGGCCGCGATCGGGTCGCCCTTGCGCGACATGCTGAGGAGCCCGCGCAGCTGGCGGTCCGTGGTGCTGGCCTGGTCCAGGACCTGCCGCGCCTGCGCCATCTCCTGCGCCAGGCGGGTCATCTTGACGAGCATGACCTGGTTGTCGGCCTTGGTGATCCAATAGTCGGTGTTGCGCCCGGCCGCGAAACCCGCCCAGATGGTGACCCCGGACCAGATCGCCAGCAGGAAAAGCCAGAAGCCGAAGGTGGCCTGCCAGCGCATCGGCTTGTGCCGGGTCTGCGGGATGATCAGCACCGTGAGGCGGCGCGAGAGGGCGTCGGACAGCCGCTGATGGAATTTCACGACGACGATGTTATAACAGACTCGGCGGGACCTGTCAACGAAAGAAATGTTAACTTCCGTCGGCCGCATCGTGCGAATTTGGCTCCGCGCCCCGCATCCGCTATAATCGCCGCATGACCCAGAACGACTGCCCCTGCGGCTCCGGCCGCCCCTTTTCCGCCTGCTGCGAGCCCTACCTGACCGGCAAGGCCGATGCCCCCACCGCCGAGGCCCTGATGCGCGCCCGCTACGCCGCGTACGCGACCGGGCGGGTGGACTTCATCGGCAAGACCCACGCCCCGGAAAGCAGCGCCGATTTCGACCGCAAGGCCTCGGAGAAGTGGGCCAAGGACTCGGAGTGGAAGGGCCTGGAGATCGTCGCGGTCAAGGACGGCGGCGCCTCGGACGCGACCGGGGTGGTGAACTTCGTCGCCCGCTTCGTCCAAGGCGGCCAGGCCTACGAGCACCGGGAGATCGCGACCTTCCGCAAGGAGGGCGCGCGCTGGTTCTTCGTGGACGGCAAGACCCCCAAGCCCGACACCTTCGTCAAGTCCGGCCCCGACCTGGGCCGCAACGACCCCTGCCACTGCGGCTCCGGCAAGAAATTCAAGAAGTGCCACGGCAAAAATTAACTTAGGTGCCTGGCACCTAAGTTAATTTCTTCGGCCCCCGGCCGGGAGGTCCGCGGATCGGGGGCGCGGCGGGGCCGGCCCGCCGAAAAGCTATAATCACCCCCGCCAACAACATGAAAACCTCTTCCGAGCTCCGCCAGTCGTACCTCGATTTTTTCGTCAAGAACGGCCACGCGCTGAAGGCCTCCACGCCCATCGTGCCGCAGGGCGACGCCTCGCTGATGTTCAACTCCGCGGGCATGGTCCCATTCAAGCCCTACTTCCTGGGGCTTAAAAAAGACCTATCGCGCGCGACCTCCGCGCAGAAGTGCTTCCGCACCACGGACATCGAGCGCGTCGGCACCACGCTGCGCCACCTGACTTTCTTCGAGATGCTGGGCAACTTCTCCTTCGGCGACTATTTCAAGAAGGAAGCCGTCGCCTGGGCCTGGGAGTACCTGACCCGGGAGGTCGGACTGGACCCCCGGCGCCTGCACCCGACCGTTTTCGAGGAAGACGCCGAGGCGATCGAGCTGTGGAGGACGGTGGGCTGCCCCAACCCAGCGGTCAGGCTCGGCGAGGACACCAACTTCTGGAACATGGGGCCCACGGGCCCCTGCGGGCCGTGCTCGGAGATCTACTGGGACCTCGGTCCCGAGTTCGGCTCCGGCCCCCAGGACACGGTCGGCGGCGACGGCGACCGCTACCTGGAGATCTGGAACCTGGTCTTCACCGGCTTCGACCGACAGGCCGACGGCTCGCTGGCGAAGCTCGCGCGCCCGTGCATCGACACCGGCATGGGCCTGGAGCGCCTGGCCTTCGTCGCGCAAGGCCGACGCTCCCCCTTCGAGACCGACCTGTTCTCCCCCATCGTCGAGAAGGCCGCCGCGCTCCTCAACGCCGATCCCAAGGACCCCAGGAACGCCCTGGGCTTCCGCGTGATCGCCGACCACAGCCGCGCCGCCGCCATGCTGATGGCCGAGGGCATCGTCCCGTCCAACGTCGAGCGCGGCTACGTCCTGCGCCGCCTGGTGCGCCGCGCGGCGCGCTACGGCCAGCTGATGGGCCGCGAGGAGCCGTTCCTGCACGAGCTGGTCCCCGCCACCGTGGAGATCTTCGCCGCCGGCTACCCGGAGCTCAAGGGCGCCCTTGCCCAGGTCCGGACCGTGATGAAGACCGAGGAAGCCAAGTTCTTGGAGACCCTGCGCTCCGGCGAGGGCGAATTGCGCAAGCTCTTGGAGAAGACCGGCAAGGCCCTGCCCGGCGCGCAGGCCTTCCGCCTGTACGAGACCTTCGGCTTCCCGCTGGAGCTCACCCGGGAGATCTGCGCGCACGCGGGCGTGGCCGTCGACGAGGCAGGCTTCAAGGACGCGCAAGCGAAAGCCGCCGACACGGCGCGCGCCTCGTGGAAGGGCTCCGGCGAGACCGACCTCTTCGCCGTGGCCGCCGCCGCGCCCAAGACCGACTTCGCCGGCTACGACGCGCTCGAGTGCCGGGCCTCCGTGCTGGCCTGCGCGCCGGGCCTGGCGGTGCTGGACCGCACCCCGTTCTACGCCGAGGGCGGCGGCCAGGTGGGCGACACCGGCGACCTGATCGCGGCCGACGGCTCGCGCGTGCTGGCCCGCGTGGCCGACACGCAGAAGCACGCGGGCGTGATCGTGCACCTGCTGGAAGGCGGGACGCGCCTCCTGGTCGGGACCGAGCTGGTCGCGCGCGTGGACGCCGAGCGCCGCGCCCGCATCGCCCCGCACCACACCGCCACGCATCTCATGAACGAGGCCCTGAAGCGCGTGCTGGGGCCGCACATCCGCCAAGCCGGCTCCTACGTGGGCCCCGACAAGCTGCGCTTCGACTTCACCCACCCCAAGGCGCTGACCCCCGCCGAGCTCGCCGAGATCGAGCGCATCGTCAACGACGAGATCAAGGCCGCGCACGCCGTGACGCCGAAGGTCCACCCGGTGGCCAAGGTGGCCGAGTTCGGCGCCACCACGCTGCTGGGCGAGGATTACGGCTCCGACCCCCGCTTCCTGCTCATCGGGGCGAAAGGCTGGGCCGACCCCAAGGACCGCTTCAGCCTGGAGCTCTGCGGCGGCACGCACGTGGCCAACACCGCCGAGATCGTCGCGTTCAAGATCCTCAAGGAGTCCTCGGCCGCCGCCGGCGTGCGCCGCATCGAGGCGCTGGCGGGCAAGGCCGTGGAGGAGCACGCGGCCCAGCTCAAGGCCGCCGAGCGCCAGGCCGCCGCCGAGGCCGCCGCGCGCCGCGAGGACCTGGCCGCGCAGATCGAAGCCCTGGGCGGCAAGGTTTCGCCCCAGGACGGGCTCAAGCAGCTGGAGTCCCGCCTGGGCGCGCTCAAGGCCGACCGTCTGGCCGCGCGGGCCGAGTCCGGCAAGACCGTGCTGGAGGTCAACGGCCTCAAGGTCTGCCTCCAGCGCCTGGACGGCGCGGACCCCAAGAGCCTGCGCGGGCTCTCCGACAAGCTCAAGGGCGAGGTCGGCTCCGGCCTGGTGTTCCTGGCCGCGCCCGGCGCCGGGCGCCTGAGCTTCGTGCTGGCCGCCACGCCCGACCTGGCCGCCAAGGGCGTGGACGCCGCCAAGATCGCCAAGGCCCTCGCCGCCGCGCGCGGCGGCTCGGCCGGCGGGCGCGCCGACTTCGCCCAGGGCGGGCTGGCCGACGGCGACTGGGACCAGCTCGTCGAGAGCCTCAAGCCCCTGATCGGCTGAACTTCCCAAGGAGACGAACCCTCATGACCCTCGCCCCCGCGCTCGCCGCCCAGATCGAGGCCGCCTACGACTTCCGCGGCCACTGCACCGTGACCCTCGCCGACGGCTCCGTCTTCGAGGGCTTCCTGTTCAACCGGGAGCTGGCGCCCCTCAAGGGCGAGCCCTACGCCGAGTTCATGATCAAGAACTCCGACGAGCGCCGCCGGGTCCCGGCCGCCTCCATCAAGTCGCTGGTCCTCTCCGGCAAGGACTTCGCCGTGCCCTTCGTCCCGCCCCAGAAGGACTGACCTCCCCCCTGGCGCGGCGCCCGTTTTCCGGGCACACTAAGGCC
The DNA here is from genome assembly GCA_021783355.1 of bacterium. Taxonomy (GTDB): domain Bacteria; phylum Elusimicrobiota; class Elusimicrobia; order UBA1565; family UBA9628; genus GWA2-66-18. The sequence continues at coordinate 39,340 of JAJXTZ010000004.1, forward strand.
ATGAGCCGGCGGACCCCCGTTCTCGCCGCCCTTCTGGCCGCGCTGTGCGTCGCGGCGCGGGCCGCCGTCGTCGAGGTCGTCCCGCTGTATCCGGCGGCCTCCGCCCCGTGGGCCGGCGCCATCGGCGGAGCCCTGACCGCGCCGCCCGCCGGCGCGCCCGCCCTCTCGGCCGCCCTGGTCCCGCTGGCCGCGCCCGCGGCGCCCCCGGCCGCGGCCTACGCCCCGCTGGTCGCGCAGCTTGAAGGAACCCTGCACCTGACCCCGACCGAGTTCCGGGCCATGCCGCCCTCCGAGCGCCGCACCGCGCTGGAGCTGGCCGCCGAGGCCGCGCACGAGGACCTGGCGCAGAAGACCTACGAGCTGGCCGCACGGGCCCGCGCCCTCTGCGCGCCGGGCCGGGCGCTGGACCGCGAAGGGCGCGCCGAGCTCTACCGAGTGGTCGCGCGCCTGGACGAAGTGCGCGCCCGCTACGGCCCTTACTTGAATGACGCCGAGCGCGGCGAGGCGGACCGCTCCTACGCGCAAGCCGCGGGGCGCGCCTGGCAGATCCGCGCCGAGCTGCTCGGCGAGGACGGCAAGAGCCTCTCCGAGTCCTTCGCCGGCGCGGGGCGCGACATGCCCGCCGCCGCTCCGGCCGCCGCGGCGCCGCTGCCGCCCGGCACCCCGGCCGCGGTCAAGCTGCTGGAGCGCATGCGCGCCTCCAAGCACGGCTGGGGCGCCGACGACCTGGACGCGCTCCTCACCGGCTTCGGCTTCGTGCGGCGCGACGGAGGCAAGCACCGCATCTACACCCATCCGGACTACCCCCAGCTCCACGAGACCATCTCCCACCAGCGCGACCTGCCCGCCGGCTACGCGCAGACCGCCATCAAGGACATCGAGGAACTGGGCCGCCTGCGCGCCGCCGCGGGCGCGCCGGCCGGGACGGCGCCGTCGTCCGCGGTCCCCGCCGAGGTCAGCCTCGCCGACCTGGCCGTCCTGATCGCCCCGCCCGCCTCCGCCCAAGCCCCGAAGGCGCGCCCCGCCGCCCCCCAGTCGCGCGCTCCC
>JAJXTZ010000099.1 GCA_021783355.1 bacterium
CCCCGGCGTCTTCATCCGCAGCCTGGCCTCGCGCGGGATGGTGGGCGGCCTGACGCACACCATCTTCGGCGCCATCCACGTGCTGGAGGCGCTGGGCTGCGACAAGATCATCGTGGAGACCGTGGGCACCGGCCAGGACGAGGTGGACGTCGCCTCCGTGGTGGACACCGTGCTCTACGCCACCACCCCGGCCATGGGCGACGAGATCCAGGCCATGAAGGCCGGCGCCATGGAGGTCGGCGACCTCTTCGTCGTCAACAAGGCCGACCTCGTCGGCGCCGACAAGGCCGTCGCGGACCTCAAGGGGGCCCTGGGCCTGGGCCGCTCCGCGGGCCAAGCCGAGCGCGCCTGGGAGCCGCCGGTGGCCGCGACCTCGGCCCTGAACGGCGCCGGCGTCGCCGAGCTGGTCGGGCTCCTGGACGCGCACTGGGAGCACCTGAAGTCCTCCGGCGAGGGCCGCGCGCGCCTGAAGTCCCAGCACGCCGCCGAGCTGCGCTTCTGGCTCCAGCGCCACCTGATGAAGACCGCGCTGAACGCCGTCGACGACCGCGCGCTGGGCGACCTCCTCGACCACAAGACCGATCCCGCGTCGCTGGGGCGCAAGCTCCTGAGGGCCTGACATGAAGCTCCATCACCTGGGCGTGGCCGTCAAGGACCTGGACGAGGCGATCGCCCGCCACCAGGCGCTGGGCTTCCCGCTCGCCCACCGCGAGGTCGTGCCGTCGCAGAAGGTGGAGGTCGCCTTCATGGGCGACGGGCCCTGGATCGAGCTCCTGGTCGGCACCGCGCCCGATTCTCCGGTGTCCCGGTTCATCGCCGCGAGAGGCCCGGGCCAGCACCACGTGGCCTACGCGGTCCCCAGCATCAAGGACGCCCTGGCGGCCGAGGCCGCCGCCGGGCGGCGGGTCATCGACGCGGCCGCGCGCCCCGGCGCCTGGGGCCACCAGGTCGCCTTCCTCCATCCCAAGAGCCACGGGGGCGTCCTCGTCGAGCTCGTGCAGGAGGCCCTCTGATGGACCAGGCCGGCAAGCCCGAGAAGAAGGACAAGCGCTCCCCGGAGAACGCGCACCTGGCGCGCCTGCACGCGGCGCGCGCGCGCGCGGAGGGCGGCGGCGGGCCGGAGCGCCTGGCCGCGCAGAAGGCCGCCGGCAAGCTCACCGCGCGCGAGCGCCTGGACCTGCTGGTGGACGACGACAGCTTCCAGGAGGTGGACCTCCTGGTCGAGACGCGCGCGGCGGACTTCGGCCTGGACCGCAAGCACCCGGCCGCGGACGGCGTGGTGACGGGCTTCGCGCGCGTCGCGGGCCGCCCGGTCTGCGTGTTCTCCCAGGACTTCTCGGTGATGGGGGGCTCGCTGGGCCTGTCCCACGCGATGAAGATCTGCAAGGTCATGGACATGGCCGTCGCCGCGGGCGTGCCGGTGATCGGCCTGTGCGACTCCGGCGGGGCGCGCATCCAGGAGGGCGTGGAGAGCCTGGGCGGCTACGCGGAGATCTTCTACCGCAACGTCCAGGCGTCGGGGTACGTCCCGCAGATCTCGGCCGTCCTGGGGCCGTGCGCCGGCGGCGCGGTGTACTCCCCGGCGCTGACCGACTTCGTGTTCATGGTGGACGGGACCAGCCACATGTTCATCACCGGGCCGGAGGTGGTCAAGGCCGCCACCGGCGAGACCTGCGACTTCGAGACCCTGGGCGGCGCGGACACGCACTCCCGGCTCTCCGGCGTGGCGCACTTCGTGGCCGGCTCCGAGCACGACTGCTTCCGCCAGATCCGCGAGCTCCTGGACTTCCTGCCGCAGAACTGCCGGGAGACGCCGCACGCCGTGATGGGCGCCGACGACCCGCGCCGCGAGAGCGAGACGCTCGACCGCCTGGCCGAGCTCGACGCCAAGAAGGCGTACAAGGTCCACGAGGTGATCCGCGAGATCGCCGACGGCCGCCGGTTCTTCGAGGTGCACAAGGGCTTCGCGCGCAACATCGTCGTGGGCTTCGTGCGCCTGAACGGCGAGTCGGTGGGCGTGGTGGCCAACAACCCCGCGGTGCTCTCCGGGGCGCTGGACATCGACGCGTCGGAGAAGGGCGCGCGCTTCGTCAACTTCTGCGACGCGTTCAACATCCCTCTGCTGACCCTGGTGGACGTGCCCGGCTACTGGCCCGGCCTGGAGCAGGAGCACGGCGGCATCATCCGCCGGGGGGCGAAGCTCCTCTACGCGTTCTGCCGCGCGACGGTGCCGAAGGTGACCGTGGTCCTGCGCAAGGCCTACGGCGGCGCCTACGACGTGATGAGCTCCAAGCACATCCGCGGCGACATCAACTTCGCCTGGCCCTGCGCCGAGATCGCGGTCATGGGGCCCGCCGGCGCGGTCAACATCCTTTATAAGGCCGAGCTGAAGGCCGCCACGGACCCGGAGAAGCGCCGCGAGGAGCTCGCCCGGGAGTACGTGGAGCGCTTCGCCTCCCCGTACCAGGCCGCCAAGCACGGCTACATCGACGAGGTCATCGAGGCGCGGACGACCCGCCCCAAGGTCATCCGCGCCTTCCGCTTCCTGAAAGGCAAGAAGGCCGAGCGCCTTCCCAAGAAGCACGGCAACATTCCGCTGTAACAGGACTCAAGGAGGATTCACATGGCTCGAAGGAAAGTGACGGTGGTCGGGGCGGGCAACGTCGGCGCGACGCTGGTCCAGCGCCTGGCGGAGATGGAGGTCGCCAACGAGGTGGTCGTCGTGGACATCCCGCAGACCGAGGGCATGCCCGCGGGCAAGGCCCTGGACCTGCTGGAGTCCGGCCCCGTGGTGGGCTACGACACGCGCGTGACCGGCGCCACGACCTACGAGCCCACCAAGGACTCGGACATCGTCGTGATCACCGCGGGCCTGCCGCGCAAGCCGGGCATGAGCCGCGACGACCTGCTCAACACCAACGCCAAGATCGTGGCCTCGGTGACGGAGAGCGTGGTCAAGCACTCGCCCAACTGCATCCTGATCATCGTCTCCAACCCCTTGGACGCGATGTGCCAGGTGGCGCTGAGGACCTCCAAGTTCCCCAAGCACCGCGTGATCGGCATGGCGGGGGTCCTGGACAGCGCGCGCATGCGCTGGTTCATCGCGGAGGCCCTGGACGTCTCCATGGAGAGCGTGCACGCGATGGTGCTGGGCGGCCACGGCGACACCATGGTCCCGATGCCCCGCTTCTCCACCGTCAACGGCATCTCGATCACCGAGCTGCTCCCCAAGGAGAAGATCGAGGCCATCAACCAGCGCACCCGCCAGGGCGGCGCGGAGATCGTCAAGCTCTTGAAGACCGGCTCGGCCTACTACGCCCCGTCGGCGTCCGCCGCCGAGATGGTGGAGGCGATCCTGAAGGACAAGAAGAAGATCCTGCCCTGCGCCGCGCTCCTGGAAGGCGAGTACGGCGTGGACGGGGTCTTCGTGGGCGTGCCCTGCAAGCTGGGCGCCCGCGGCGTCGAGCAGGTCATCCAGCTCAACCTCACCGTCGAGGAGCGCGCCGAGCTCCTGAAGTCCGCCGGCGCGGTCAAGGAGCTGGTCGGGGCCCTGAAGTAAGGGACTCGCCCTGCTCCTCGCCGTCGACGCCGGAAACACGAACCTGACCGTCGGGGCGTTCTCCGGGGACCGGCTCGTCCGCCAATGGCGGCTCGAGACCGATCCCCGGCGCCCCGCCGGGTGGTACGCCCGCGCCTTCAAAGCCCCGTTCCGGGGCCTGGGCGCCCTGCCCGACGCGGCGATCTACGGCTCGGTGGTGCCGGCTCTCGACCGGACCATCGCGCGCGCCGTGCGCCTGGCCTTCGGCCTGCGCGCCGAGGCCGTCACCCCGCGCTCGCGCCTGGGCCTGCGCTTCAAGGTCCGGTTCCCGAACCAGGTGGGGGCGGACCGCGTATTGAACGCAGTGGCCCTCAAGACCCTGTTCGGCGCCCCGTCCGTCGCGGTGGACTTCGGCACCGCCACCACCTTCGACTGCGTGGACGCCTCCGGCGCGTACGCCGGCGGCGCCATCCTGCCCGGCCCCAACCTGGCCGCCCGCGCCCTGCACGAGCACACCGCCAAGCTCCCGCTCGTCCCGGTCCGCCGTCCGGCCCGCGCCGTCGGCCGGGACACCGTGGAATGCCTGCAGGCCGGGCTGTACTTCGGCTACCTGGGCATGATCCGCGAGGTCCTGGCGCGCACCAAGGATGAGCTGGGCGGCCGCCCCCGGGTCGCGGCCACCGGGGGGCTTGCGCCGCTGTTCCTCAAGGACCTGCCGGGCGTGACGCACGCCCCCGACCTCACCCTGACGGGCTTGAGGCTGTCGCACGAAATCTTGCACCATGGATGAACCGATGAAACTCCTCTGGGCCGTCCTCGCCGCCGCCGTCCTGGCCGCCGCCGCAGCCCCGGCGCGGGCCTCGTCCGACGCCTTCGGCGGCTTCGCCAACTACGCCGACGCGGGCTCGCTCAAGCCCTTCACGCGCGACCTCGGCGGGCTCCTCGGCGCGGCCACCTTCCACAACGGCCGCGCGCTGGGCTTCTCCGGCTTCGACGTGGGCGCGCGCGCCGGCGCCCAGTTCTACCCGTCCAAGGGCGACCAGATCATGCGCCGCAACGGGGTGCGCGGCTTCGGCCTGCCCTGGGTCCAGGCGGAGATCGGCCTGCCCTTCAAGATCGACGGCTTCATCCGCGGCATCTCCTACCAGGGCCTGACCGTCGCCGGCGGCGGCCTGCGCTACGGCCTGTACTCGCCGTCGGACAAGCCCTGGACCCCGCAGGTCCTGGTCTCCGCCGTCGGGCACTCGGTCGTCCACCAGGACTTCTCCGCCAGCCACTTCGGCGCCGACCTGGTGGGCTCCATCGGCTCGTCCGCCTTCGGCTTCTTCGCCGGCGCCGGGGTCGACCGTACCCGCCTGGTCGTGCGCGTGGACGCGCTGGACCCTTCGCTCGTCGGCCGCTCGGTGCAGACGACGGAGAGCCGCTTCACCGCGGGCGTGCGCCTGAAGCCCTACCACTTCACCTACGTCACCCTGGCCTACCTCCTGGCCCACGGGCAGTCGGGGGCCGAGGCGGCGCTGGGCGTGCGCTTCTAGAGCGCCCGCGCTCATCGCGGGGGCGGCCCGGGACAACGCGGCCCGGCGGAACGCGCGGCCTAGGGGCCGCGCTCCGCGCTCGCCGCGCCGCGGGCCGTCGCGCGGCTCGCGAGGTCCGCCGGGCCGCGTTGTCCCGGGCCGTCTCGCAAGGAGGGAGCGCTCCGCTCTCCAGGCCAGGCCCCGCGACCCCGGACGCCGCGGTCGCGGGGCCGCGCCCCTCAGGGGGGGAGGAGGCGCTCGAGCGCTTCTTGGAGGGAGTCCCGGCAGCTCCGGAAGGTCGCCAAAGGCTTGCCGATCGGGTCGGCCACCTCGCCGGAGAGCCCGGCCGCCTCGCGCAGCAGGGCAATCTTGGCGCGGTGCTCGGGGAACTGGTCGCGCAGGACCTCGCGTTGGCGCGCGGTCATGACCAGGACGCTGTCGGCCCAGGCCAGCAGCGCGCGCTCCGCCAGGCGCGCGCGGTGGGGGGACTCCGCCACGCCGGCCTCCTTCAACGCGGCCCAGGCCTCGGCGGGGACCCGGTACCACCCCTCGGCGGCCACGCCGCAGGAGCGCGCCTCCAGTGGCAGGCCGCGGCGGCGCGCCAGGTCCAGCGCCAGGCGCTCGGCCATCAGGCTGCGGCAGACGTTGCCGGTGCAGACGAAGAGGAGTTTCATGAGGGCGCGGGGCGGCGCGCGCTCCATCATAACTTTGCGGCCCGCCGCCCGCAATCCCCCGGCGCGCCGCGGACTCCATTGACAGGGGCGCGGCGCGAGGACTATAGTCTGGCGCATGATCAACCTGCGTCGCGTGCTGATGTCGTCGGCGCTCGTCCTGGGCGCCGCGGGGGCCGCGCGCGCCGCCGCGCTGCGCGCGGCCGTGGTGACGGGGACCGTGGAGGTCCGCGGCGCCGGCGGCGTCCAGAGGATCCTCTCCGGACCGACGCCGCCGCCCCTGCGGGCCGGCGACCGGGTCTCGGTCGTCTCCGGGAGGGCCGAGTTCGCCTCGCCCCGGGCGAGCGTCGTCGCCGAGGAAGGCGCCGAGTTCCAGCTCGGCGAGGCCAAGGGCGGGCCGGTGATCCAGGTGCTCCGCGGCTCGGCGCGGGTCGCGGCCGGCGGCCGCACGGTCCAGCTCCCGGCGGGCGCGGCGGTCGCGGTCTCCCGCGGGGGGGCCCTCACGGTGGTCGCGGGCGTGGGCGCCGCCGTGGATCCCGACGGGACCTCCACGCCGGTCCCGGCCGGGGAGGCCGTCAAGGCCCCCCAGCCCGCGCCGCGGGTCTTCAAGTCCATCCTCCTTCCGCAGCCGGGGTGAGGGCGGCGTCCCGTTCCCGGCGTTGTTGACAAATTCCAAATGTTAAGCTACCCTCTCGCGACCAATTCCGCGGCCGTTACCAGGACAATAGGAGATTCCCCATGCTGAAGTTCGCGCGTCTGACGCTCGGTCTCGCCGTCGCCGCCCTGCTGTCGGCCTCCCTGGGCGCCCAGGCGGCCAGCGTCCCCTCACAGAAAGGCTTCAAGGTCCTCTCAGGCACCGTGAAGGCCGTGATCGACGGCAAGACCGTCACCTACCGGGCGGGAGACGTCGTCCCCCAGCAGGCCGTCGTCACCGCGGACTCCGACGCCAAGCTCGATGGCGGCAACGGCATGACGATCTCCGTGCCGGCCGGGGCGGGCTTCCAGGCGGCGACCACCGCCGACGGCCAGGTGGACGTCCGCTCCACCGCCGGCACCGTGTCGGTCTCCGGCTTCGGGCACACGGTCACCCTCCCCTCCGGCAGCGAGGTGAACACCGGCGGCGGCACCATCCAGGTCATCGCGGGCACCGTCTCCTACACGAACTTGGCCGGGGGCTCCGGCACCCTGACCGCGGGCCAGCAGACGACCGTGGCCGCCTACTCCGGCGGCGCCTACACCAGCCTCTCGGGCGTGGGCACCACCAACGCCACCACGATCCTGACCTCCCCGGTCCAGAACGTCAAGACCACGCTCAGCCCGTCGACGCCCTGATCTTTTCGCTAACATAAAGGAGACCTGATGATCCGCAAGACCATCGCCGCCCTGGCCGCGCTCGCGGCCGCCGTCCCCGCCTCGGCGGGCAACCTCATGCTGGGTCCGGTGAAGTTCCACCCGAACTACAAGTTCGAGACCCGCTACGAGGACAACATCTACCGCGTCCCGCGCGACCAGAACGGCTACGCCGTGGCCGGCGGCGGCGTGCGCGGCTCGTGGATCTTCTCCAACGCCCTGGGCCTGGGCGTGGAGGCTCCCGTCACCGAGCACTCCAAGCTGAGCCTGGACTACCTGTTCACCGCGGAGAACTACACCAAGCAGTCCAAGGCCAACGACGCCTACAACCAGAACGCGTCCGCGTCCTGGGACTTCAAGGGCTCCAAGACCAAGGCCCAGGCGTACGACCGCTACGTCAACACCCAGGACCCGGCCTTCAACCCCAACGGCAACGTGGTCAACGGGGCCCTGGTCCAGCGCGAGCGCCGCTGGCAGAACGAGGCCGGCGCGAACGGAGAGTACTACCTGGGCGACAAGTTCTTCGCCGGGGCGGACTTCTCCAACACCCAGGACCGCTACCTGGACCGCTCGGGCGGCAGCAACTCGCTGGCCAACCTTCTCGACCGTTCCACGGACCGCTTCGGGGTCAAGGCCGGCTATCAGGTCATGCCCAAGACCCGCGTGTTCGTCGCCGAGCACCGCAAGCTGGTCCACTACACGGAGCACACCCGCCTGGACAACCACCGGGACTGGGACACGGACTTCGGCGTCGAGGGCCAGATGACCGGAAAGCTCAAGGGCCTGGTCCAGACCGGCTTCGTCTACCAGAAGTACGACTATGACCCGGCCAACGCCGGCCGCAAGCTGGACGGGCGCCACTGGAGCTACCTGGCCCGGCTGGCCTACCAGGCCACGCGGAACACCAAGGCCGTGCTGACCGGCGCCCGCAACGCGAACGACTCGTCGGCCAGCAACTCGCAGTACTACATCGCCACGGGCGTCAACCTGGCCCTGGACCACAAGTTCACGGAGAAGATCTCCGCCGGCGTCAACGGCGGCGTGGAGTACGACAAGTACTCCGACGACTTCACCGTGGGCACCGTGACCAAGTCCCGCCGCGACGACAACTACACGGCCGGCGCGCACGCCGACTACCAGGCTCTGGACTGGCTGAGCGTGGGGGCGTCCTTCCTCCACAACAGCCGCTTCTCCAGCTTCAGCCGCGAGTACTCCTACCGCGACAACATCACCGGGGTCAACCTCAAGGCGATGTTCTAAGGCGCTTCACGGCGTCCCGAAAAGGCGGGCCTGGCGCGAGCCGGGCCCGCTTCTTTTCCAGCGGCCGCGCCGCGTCCGCAAAAACGCTATAATCCTGCCGATGCGAAAGCTCGCCCTCCTGCCGGCCATCCTGTTCTGCGCGTGCGCGGCCTTCCATGTGGAGCCCACGCGCCAGGAGGCTGCCTCCGCGGCCCAGCGCGAGGCAGCGGAAGAAGCCCAGATCGCGGCCGCCGTCCAGCAGTCGCAGACCAAGACGCAGGACTACCGCCTCAGCGGCGCCGACCTCCTGCAGATCACCGTCTTCGGTGAGAAGGACATGGACCGCCAGGCCCGCGTCGGCCAGACGGGCACCATCTCCTATCCGCTGATCGGCGAGGTCAAGGTGGGGGGGCTGACCGTCCCCCAGGCCGAGGACGCCATCGCCAAGAAGCTGCGCGAGTACCTGCGCGACCCCCAGGTCACCATCTTCATCAAGGAGTACGGCAACAAGAAGGTCTTCGTCTTCGGCCAGGTGCAGAAGCCCGGCGCCATCGAGCTGCCCACCGAGACCAGCATGACCGTCCTGGAGGCCGTCTCCCAGGCCGGCGGCTTCACCCAGATCGCCGCCCCGGACCGCACCCGCGTGATCCGCCTGGTCAACGGCAAGTCCGAGTCCTTCACCATCGAGGTCTCCGCCATCACCAAGCGCGGGGAGAAGGACAAGGACATGACCCTCAAGCCCAACGACATCGTCTTCGTCCCCGAAAGCGTCTTTTAAGGGCGGAACGGCTCGCGGCGGACCAGGTCCTCGGGCTTGAGCCCGTGCCGCTCGATCAGGAGCCGGTTGCTATCCTTCATCCGCTCGATCAGGTCGTCCAGCCGCGCCATGGCGGCCCGGAAGCGCGCGTCGCTGGCCCGGTTCTGATCCACTATGGCCTGCCGGCGCGCCTTCTCCGCGACGACCTCGCGCGCCTGATGCTCGTCCCACAGCCGCCAGAAATCCTCGAAGCCGAGGGCTTCCACCTCTGCCCGCGGCCGGCCCATGATGAGTTCATCGCTCGGGCGGGCCGTCGTCATGGATCTCTTCCCGCCTCCAGCGCCGTGAGGCGCCGGTCGTGCGCGTCCAATCGAGCGCCTTGCTGGTCGAGCATCCTGGGGTAGACGACGGACTCGCGCCAGATCGTCTCCATGCGCCCCGTGAAAGGCTCGACCTGCGCGGTCACCGCGGTTTTCAAATCGGCCATCTCCCGTCTCAGCCCGGTCGCCAGATCCTTCATCCCGGCATTCAGGGCCGTGTAGCCCAGGTTCAAATTCCGCACGTTCGCGGTCAGTCCGTCCACCTTGGCCTCCAGCCCGCCGACCTTGGCCTGCAGCCCGCCGAACTTGGCCTCCAGCCCGCCAACCTTGGCCTCCAGCCCGCCGACCTTGGCCTGCAGCCCGCCGAACTTGGCCTCCAGCCCGGCGACGCCGGTCTTGAGCCCGCCGATGTCCACTTCCAACCGGTCGAACCGCGATGATACGCCGGAGAAGAACCCTTCCAGGTCCGCCCGCGTGGCCGCCCGATCCCGTTTTCCCACCACCCGATGATACCTCCTCCCGCCGGATTCTTCCAGGGCCCAAAGTCCCGGGGAGCCCTCCCCAATGTATACGAGGCGCCCCCGCCGAAAGTTCCGCCGGATGTGACCGTTTTGCGTTCCTCCCCACGGCGGCGCGAGGGGGGAATTGCTATAATCTCGCCATGCCCTTGAATCCCGATTTCTCGTCGAGCGACGAACTCGACCTCACGCACTACCTCGACGTCCTGATGCGCCGCCGCTGGATCGTGGCCGCGGCCGCGGTCATCGTCTTCGTCACCACCGCGCTGGTCACCTTCACCATGCGCCCGGTGTACCAGGCCAGCACCATGCTGGACATCGAGAAGGAGCGCGGCGGCGCCGCGGTCCAGACCGGGTCCATGATCGAGAACTCCGACGAGGACTACT
>JAJXTZ010000100.1 GCA_021783355.1 bacterium
CGACGGGCCGAGGCCGCGCTGGGGCCGGCGTCGCCCCGCGGGCCCAGCGGGGCCGGCGACGCGGCGGACGCCGGATGGGCCTCGCTGGAGTCCCTGAAGCGGATGTTCGGCTCGGTGGGCGCCGCGCCCGCCGCGACGCCGGCGGGTCCCCCCCTGCCGCCCGCGCAGGCCCAGGCCGTCGAGACGGAGGTCACCAAGGTCGAGACGCTGAAGGCGGCGCTGCAGGCCGACCTCGCGCGCCGCGACGCGGCCGAGGCGATGCTGACCGTGGCCGCGCGGGCGCGCGACGCGGCGCTGGCCGCGCGCCGCTCGGGCAAGGACGACCTGGAGTTCCGCAAGAACTTCTCCCAGCTGGCGATGGTGATGGACCTGTCGTACAGCCTCAACATCCTGAACTCCGCCGACGCGGCGATCGGCCGGATGCAGGCCCTGCTCGACCAGAAGGTCAAGAGCATCCAGGGCCAGCAGGCGGCCAACGACGCGGCCGGCGCCGCCGCCGGCTCCCAGTCCGGCAACGCCGACGCGTGGAAGCAGCAGGCCCAGCAGTCCGCGGACGCCGACACCGCCCAGGCCGAGGACTTCTCCTCGCTGGCCGGGGACGTGGGCACGCTGGCCGCGTCCGTGAACTCCTTCAAGACCGACGTCCCGGCCCTGCTCGCCGCCATCGACGCGCGCGACAAGGGCGGGAGCGCGAACGCGGTCGCCGAGTACGACCGGCGCCTGGCGCTCCTGCCGGCGCTGACCGAGCAGCTCAAGACCGGCGTCTACGACCCGGCCCAGGGCGTCTCGTCGCTGTCGCTGTCTTACCTGAAGGCGAAATCCAACGAGATCTCCGGGGACCTCTCCCTCCTCTCGGGCGCCGACGCGCAGATCTCCGCCGCGCCGCTGGAGTACGCCGGGGTGCTGGTGGTCGTGGTGCCGGGCGTGCCCAGCGAATCCCTGTCCAACCCGTCGCGCGACCAGGTCCTGGCGATGCTCGCGCGCCGGCGCGCGTTCTGGCAGGGCCAGCTCGACGAGCACAAGCAGATGCTCGCCTCGGTCGACGCCGCGCTGGACCCGTCGAACGCCGCGGTCTCGCCGGACTCCTTCGGCGACCCCCAGCCCGTCTCGCTGGCGGCGTGGCGCACACAGGAGCTGGCCCGCGACGCCGCGATGGCCGCGGCCGAGGCGCCGCTGGCCGCGCAGGCCGACGCCGACGAGGCGACGATCGAGGCCGCCGCGCCCGGCGCCTCCCTGCGCCGCCTGTCCTCGCTGTCGCCGGACGACATGCGCACCGCCCTGCCCGACCTGCTGGACCGGCTCTCGTCGCTGTCCCTGCCGGACACCGACGCCGGCTTCGCGGCCAAGGCCGCGTACCTGGACCTCGCGCGCCTGGCGTCCTACCTGGGCGACGCGACCGCGCGCCGCCTGGAGGCCGAGGCGACGGCGGCCGCGCTCAAGGATCCCGTCGAGTCCCTCCTGCCCCAGGCCCGCGCCGCGTTCCAGACGGCGGTCGCCGCCTGGCAGGCGGTCCTCGACGACGTCTCCGCCGACGAGGCCTACGTGAAGGCCGGCGAGCCGGCCTCCGGGGCGCAGGCCCTGATCGACCGCAAGCGCGCGCTGCTCAAGGACCAGGTCGGGCCGGCCCTCAAGGTCCTGCAGACCCTGGTGGACGGCGTGCTGATCCCGTACCAGAACACGCGCATCGCGCAGGCGGACCCGTCCTCCTCGGGCGACGGCTACCAGACGCTGTACACGCAGAAGAAGGCCCTGTATCAGCAGATCTCGGACGGCCTCCACCAGACCCTGCCCTGGGCGCTGGCCTCCGACGGGGCCAAGCCCTACGACGCGGGCGCCGCGCAGGCCGGCATCGCCGCCCTGCGCAAGACCTACGACCAGTATCTGGGCGTGGTCACGCAGTACCAGGACGAGATGCGCCGCCGCACCGACCCCAACGACCCCGGGACCGAGGACGTGTACGGCGAGCAGGCCCCGTACTCGCTGGTCAAGCGCGAGAAGGTCTACTCGGCCGAGCGCGTCTCGCGCGCGGCCAGCCTGAACGCGCGCGCCGCCGAGATCGACGCCCTGCTGGGCCAGATGGACGCGCTCGGAGGCACGCACCTGCAGAGCGACTGGAAGCTGCCCACGGGCCTGGTCGCCGGCGCCCCCGCGACGGCGGACGCGCTCAACGCGATGGTCGCCGCGAGCACGCTGCAGAACATGGCCGCCGCGATCCAGGCCGTCGCCGACAAGGCCCAGGCCGCCGGCGGCGCGCCGTCGCTCGGCGTCGGCGGCGGCGGGACCACCATCCCGACCGGCACCCAGCCGCCGCTCGACGTGTCGCCGCAGCAGAAGATCGCCCTGTACGGCCTGGAGGTCGTCAAGCGCCTGGTCCCCAGCACCGCCACCGGCGCGGCCGGGGACTCCTACGCGCAGTCCCTGGCGCGCTACTTGTTCGCCGACGCCCTGGTCTCCAGCTCCGAGCAGTACCTGACCCGGCGCATCCCCCTCTTCCAGTCGTACCTGGGGCGCGCGAAGACCGCGCTGCAGGGGGCCGAGGCGGACCTGGACCAGGACCTGGCCTGGGTGGCCGGGGACCGCTCCGGCGGCGACGCGGTGCTCGCGCGCAAGGCGGCGCTGTTCTCGAGCCTGACCGCCATCCTCAACGAGGGCGCCGGCCTCTTCAACCAGAAGGCCTCCTGGGACGCGGGCGGCAGCGCCACCGCCGCGCAGGCCAAGAGCTACTACGACGGCCTGGGCCAGACCTACGCCTCCGGCGACCAGGCCCTGGCCGCGGAGTTGACGGCCGCGCAGGAGTTCCAGGCGACGCTCGCGCAGTCGAAGGCCGGCATCGACGCCCAGCGCACGGAGGTGGTCGGCTGGCTCAAGCAGCTGGACGACCCCAACGAGAGCGCGCTCTCGCGCGTGGCGCAGAACATCTCCGCCATCCAGGACAAGACCCGCGCGGTGCTGGAGACCAACGTCGCCGCGCGCCAGGCCCAGCGCGAGAGCGACCAGGCCGCCGCGGACGTCGCGCAGACGCTGCGCGCCCTGTCCTCCCAGCGCGCCGCGCTGGACACGGCCCTGGGGACGATCGGCTCGCTGTCCCGGCTGGGGCCGGACCTGGCCGCGCGCGCGCGGGAGGCCGTCGGGCAGGACTCCGCGTGGCTGGCCGAGGGGCCGGGCGGGCCGCAGACCCTGGTGATCCCCAAGTCGCGGCTGGAGGAGTTCCTGACCCAGCTCTTCGGCGCGATCAGCCCGGACTCCGCCTCGCGCGACCTGATCTCCCTGCGCCAGAACATCCTGAAGGACCCGGCGGCGCTCTCCCAGCTGATCCCGGGCTCCAAGGTGGTGCAGGTCGGCACCGGCACGGACGGCTTCTACCTGGTCTACCAGACGGAGTTCTCCACCCCGGGCGGCCTGGAGACGGAGTCCTCGGCCACGCTCGGCAACATCGCCAAGATCTGGGGCCAGAACGTGAGCTTGGAGGGCTACCGCTTCGCCAGCCCCCCGTCGGCCGGCAACGCCCCTTACGGGGACCAGGGCGTGACCGTTCAGCTCGAGTCCCTGGACAGCGACCACGCGGTCAACTACCTGGACGTGACCTTCCATAAGTTCGTCCAGGACATCCCCTCGGACTTGACCGTCGGCGGCCAGGCCCAGGAAGCGCGGATGATGGTCTTCGACGACTTCGCGCTGCTGGTGGCGGGCGGCAAGGTCTACTTCGGCGCGGCCGGGTTCGCGGACGTG
This sequence comes from bacterium, assembly GCA_021783355.1. Taxonomy (GTDB): domain Bacteria; phylum Elusimicrobiota; class Elusimicrobia; order UBA1565; family UBA9628; genus GWA2-66-18. The sequence continues at coordinate 3,730 of JAJXTZ010000100.1, forward strand.
GCGGCCTCGGGCGCGGCGCAGAAGCCGCAGTACTACGGCGCCAACCTCAAGGCCAGCGTCAAGTTCACCCAGGTGCTCTCGCTCAACGCCGAGGAGACCGCCCTCCTGGCCAAGGACCCGCGCCAATTCCTGCAGACCATCAACCTGGACTTCACCAAGTACGATCCCTCCCTGGACCAGAACTTCATCGTCTCCGGCTCCGGCGACACCAAGACCTACCGCCGCGACAAGATCGGCCTCGGCGTGGACCTGGGCAAGGCGCTGGGGCAGAAGGACTCGTTCACGATGGACCTGTACTACGCGCACACCGCCGGCACCGACGACGTGACGCAGAGCGCGCTGGGCGCGACCATCCTCAAGGGCTTCACCTTCGACGTCGGCGGCCAGCCGGCCAAGGTCACGGTCGGCGGCGGCGCGGAGGCCGGGCAGAAGCAGGACGACTACAACGGGCGCGTGTCCTTCGAGCTGCCGAACCAGGGCGTCGCGCTCTCCGCGCAGGGCAAGTTCATGGGCACGGGCTCGGCCTACTACGCGGAGCTGCGCAAGAAGCTGGGCGACCACTCCGACGCGGCGGTCTCCTACGGCAGCCCGTACATCGGCCTCAACAACCGCCTGTCGGTGTCGTTCTCCTCCTCGTACACGCTCGGCGAGCTGTGGCGCGCCGCGACCGGCCAGTCGGCGGCCGACCTGGCCGGCGGCCGGGCGCTGACGGACTTCGACAAGGCGCTCTCCGACTTCTTCACCCGCGACCCGTCCGACAAGTCCATGGCCGAGCTCCAGCGCGTGTTCGACGCGGACGTGGGCCGCAAGCTGATCGCGCTGGAGATCGGGCGCCTGTCGCGCGACGTGGGCCAGCTCAGCCGCGCGGGCGCGATCCTGGACAACACGCGCCAGAGCGCGATGGTCGGCTTCGTGTCCAACCCCGTCGGCCCGGGCACCGCGGAGCAGGCCACCGGCGGCGGCTTCCAAGTGGGCACGCAGACCACGATGACGCTGACGCGCACCCAGCGCGCGCTGATCGAGTCGAAGAGCGCGGAGCTGTTCTCCCTGGGCCTGGACATGGAGGAGCGGCTGCTGGACCTGACCAAGCAGTGGCAGCAGGCCCTGGCGGACCTCGCGGTCGCGCGCTGGCGCGAGCTGCTGGCGGGCTGGATGGCCGCGCACGCCGACGACCCGGTCCTGCGCGCCGAGGCCGAGACCGAGGCGGCCGCCGCCGCGGACGCGCGCCGCCAGGCGGAGCTCAAGTACGCGGCGCTGACCGGGCGCGGCCCCGACGAGATGCCCCCGTTCGACGGCGTGGCTCCGCAGGACTTCGACCTCCTGCTGGCCCAGGTCTCCGCCGCGATGGCGCGCGCCGACCGGGTGGGCGCGCTGCTGGCCCGCGCGCGCGCGCAGATCAAGGCGGACGGCCCCGGGTTCAACGCGCTGGACTGGGCGCCGTGGATCGAGAAGCTGACGCTGAACGTCGGCGCGCAGCTGCCCGACCTGCTGTCGAGCCAGCCGCTGGGCGCCGGGATCTCGGTGACCATCCCGGTCTACGACCCCGCGCGCAAGAGCGGCGGCTCCGCGATGCGCCTGCAGAGCCAGGCGACCCTGCTGGAGATGCGCGCCCGCCTGCGCCGGACCCGCGAGCGCGCCCGCGGCGAGCGCCTCTCCGCGCAGGCTTGGGCCCAGCGCGCCGCCGAGGCCGAGGCCCTGCAGGACCGCGCCGCCCGGGAGCTCTCCGACGCCATCCGCCAGTTCCGCAACGGGCTGATCCAGCCCTCGGAGCTGCGCGACCGCGCGCGGCGCTGGCGCGAGACGGTGGAGGAGGCCCTGCAGGCGCGCACGCAGTCGGGGCTGGAGGCGGCCTGGGCGTCCCTGGACGACGAGCAGGACCCGCAGAGCGACGCGGGCCTGACCCGCGCCGAGCCCGCGGACATGACCGGGGCCTTCACGCAGGCCGAGAGCGCGGCGCCGGACCTGGCCTCGCTGGCGCAGCGCTCCCTGGCGGCGCGCCAGCTGCTGGACGCGGCCGACCGCCGCATCCAGGGCGTGAGCCTGGAGCTCGACGCGGGCGCCAACCTGACCGCCACGGGCGTGGCCCTGCTCCCCGCGCTGGGGCTCACCGGGATCGGCGTGTGGCCGATCCTCGGCGTCGAGGTCTCCCCCGACGAGCTGCGCGGCCTGGAGACCGCGCGCCGCGGCCAGGAGGCCGGGCTCTACTCGCGCCTGCGCGACAAGGCCGCCTCCGACGCCGCGCTGGACCTGACCCGCGCGGCGGTGGACGGGGGCTACCTGGACCGCGAGATCGCGCTCTACCGCGCGCGCCTGCTGCCGGAGCTGGAGGCGGCGCAGGACGGCTCCTCGCAGAAGGCGCTGGAGCTCGCCCGCGCCCGCGGCGACCTGGACGCGCTGGTCGCGCGCCGCAAGCAGGCGGCGCTGGCGATGAACGGCCTGCTGGGGCGCCCGCTCGACGCGGGGCTCGCCTTCGCGCCGGACCCGTCGCGGGCGGTGGCGGCCTTCACGGGGCGCGCGGCCGCGCTGGACCCGGTCTCCGCGGCGCGCGACGCGCTGGCCTCGCGGGTCAAGATCGCGCAGGCGGTGGAGGCCGAGGTGGACAAGGGCCTGCGCGTGGACCAGCTGCGCCTGGAGCCGATCTCGCTGATCGGCAAGTCGCTGGGCCGCCTGGTCGCGGCCCTCTCCGGCGACCCGGCGGCGTCGCCGGAGCTGATGGCGCTGGCGCGCGAGCGCACGCTGGACGCCCAGCGCGCGCTGGAGGCCTTCGACTCCCAGGTGCCGGTGATGCGGGCGCGCCTGGCCGCCCAGCTCAGCGCGGTGCGCTCCGCGCGCGCCGGCCTGGGCGGCAGGACCGACGCGGCTTCCGCCCTGCAGGACCTGGAGCTCGGGCGCCAGGAGGCCCTGCTGGAGACCCAGCTGGCGGCCTGGGGCGGGCGCGAGGAGTCCGCGTCCTCCGGGAGCCTGCCGACCTCCTACGCCCAGCTCGAGGACCGCCTGAAGCAGGCCGAGGAGACGGCGCAGGTCCCCTCTCCGGCCGGCGGCGACTCCGGCGCGCTGTACGCGCCTGCCGCCGTGGAGCTTCAGGGCACGATGCGCTGGTACGACGCGCGCCAGACGCTGGGCGGCGACCCCATCGGCCGGCAGTTCGCCGAGGGCTGGGTGGAGGCGCGCCTGCGCAGCCCGTCCACGCCGCCGGAGGCCCTGGCGGCCCTGGCGGCGCTGCGCCAGGAGTCGGCCGACGAGCGCCGCTCCCTGGACGCGAGCGCCGCCGACGAGCAGGCCGAGCTCCTGCTCGCGCGCCTGCGCCTGAGCGCGGGGCTGATGCGCTGGTCGGAGGGCGTGGGCCTGGGCGCGCCGGCGGCCGCGCGCCAGTCCCAGGACCTGGCCGAGGCCGCCGCGCTGCTGCGCCTGCCGCCGGACGTCCGTCCCCAGCGTCTGCTGGACTTGATGCCGGCCGCGGACGGCGGGGACCTCTCCGCGGTCTCCCGGCGCTACCTGGAGCAGGCGGAGTCCCTGGACCTGGACGCTCTGGGCCGCACGCTCTTCGCCAAGGGCTTGCCGCCGGAGCTGACGACCTCGCGCGACGCGCTGCCCCAGCTGCGCGCCGACCTCATCGCGGAGAAGATGAGCTCGCGGGGCTTCACGCCGGTGGCGGCCTTCGGGCTGTTCAAGGGGCAGTGGGTGAAGGGCGCGTTCCTGGAGGCGCCGCAGCCCGAGGCGATCCAGAACGCGCTCACCGAGGTGCTCGACGACGCGCTGCGCCGCGAGCTGGAGTCCCGGGACCGCCTGAACCAGCTGGGCCTGCTCCTGCACGCGCTGATGGCCTCGGTGGCCGACAAGACGCGACTGGTCGCCGCCGCGCGCCTGCGCGAGATCCTGGCGCGCCGGGAGCTGTCCGGGACGCTGGAGCGCGCGCGCCTCGGGATGGCGCCGCCCTCCGAGGCGGCCGCCGCGGCGCAGGAGGCGCAGGACTCCCAGGAGGCCTTCGTGTCGGCGCTGTTCGCGCTCAAGGAGGACTTCGCGCGGCTGACCACGGAGCTGACCGCGCTGGGACTCAAGCCCGCCTCGTACCTGAACGCGCCGCCGCTCCCCTCCGGCCCGTCGCTGGACGAGCCCGCGCAGCGCACCGCGCGCGAGCGCCTGCTCGCCTACTGGGCGGACCGCATGCAGGACCCGGACTTCGAGCGGCGCTGCGAGGACCTGCTCTCCGGCCAGCCCGAGGCGGTCCGCGCCTCCCTGCGCGACCTCTCCGCGCGCTACCGCGGGGCCGCCGCCGACGACGCCGCGGTGCGCGCCAAGGACATGGACCCGGCCCAGCGCCTGGACCTGCTCACCCGCGTGGACCTCCAGGGCCGCCGCCGCGCGATCGAGGAGGTGCTGGGCAAGGTCCTGGACGGCCTGCAGGGCGGCGACCCCGCGCACTCGCCGCAGTGGTCGTCGCTGATGAGCTTCCTGCGCGAGGACGTGAGCGCTCAGGCGGCCGCGGGCCGGCGCACGCTGGACGACGGCGACCGCACGCGCGCGGCCCTGCGCGGCTCCTTCCGCGCGGCGCTGGACGCGCCGCCGGAGCTGGCGCGCGAGATGAGCAAGCTCGAGATCCTGCAGTCGGCCGTGGACGGAGCGCGGCGCGAGGCGCTGGCGGCGTGGCTGGCGCGCGCGGGCTCGGCGCAGGACCAGGTGCTCAAGGACAAGTCGCTGGACGCCTACGTGTCGGCGCTGGACGCCTTCGACGCGGAGATGGAGCGCGCGCTGCGGACCAAGGCCGCGACCACGGACGCGGGCTGGCTGCGCTCCCTGGACGCGCTGTACGGGGTGCAGGACAGCCTCGCGCGCCGCGCCGACCGCCTGCGCTACGGGCGCGGCCTGCTGGCCGTCGACGCGGCGATGTCCCTGGACGAGTCGCGCCTGCGCGCGCTGCGCTACGCGCCGGACGAGACGCGCGAGATCGAGCCGGCCAGCGAGGAGCTCGCCTACCTGCGCGGCCTGCGCGAGAAGTGGACCGGCCGGCCGGACGCGATGCCCGCGCTGGTGGCCCTGCGCGGCCGAACCGGGACGGACTGGGCGACCGTGGAGGACCTGTCCCGCGACGAGAAGCTCGGCCGCCTGACGACGATCGGCGGCGAGCGCTACCTGGCGCCGGCGGACGCGGTCGGCGACGCGCCCAAGGACGCCCGGACCGCGCTGGCGCGCGGCTGGCGCGAGGTGGTGGAGGGCGCCGACGCCGCGCGCGAGCGTCTGGCGCAGGCCCGCGCGCGCCGCGAGGCCGCCGCGCGCGAGGCGGCGCTGGACTCCCTCCTCAAGACGAGCGAGGTCGCGCTGACCGACGGCGGCGACGCGGGGCCCGGCGCCGCGCTGATGACGCTGAACCTCTCCGACCTGCGCGCGCTGGAGGCGGCCGGGCGCGCGTTGTGGTTCGAGGCCTCGCCCGACGCGGGCACGGGCCTGCGCGCCGCGGTGCCGGCGGTGGCCGCGCGCTGGCGGGACCCGGCGGAGCTGGTCCTAATGGTGGAGACCGAGGGGCCCACGCCCGCGCCGGGCCGCTACCCGACGCTCGAGTCCCTGCACGCCGCGCGCGACGGCGGGCGCTGGGCGCTGGGGCGCATCGGCGCGGCGGGCCTGGCCGCGCTGGACCGGGAGGCGGCCGACGCGGCGCTCTCGGCGCGGCGCGCCGGATGGCTCAAGCTCAAGCTCAACGCCTGGGGCTTCGCGCTGGCGCCGGACGGCTCGGTGGCGGCGGCGTACCTCAGCGAGGACGAGCTGTCCCAGGCCGCCAAGGCCGCGCAGGATCCCAAGGACCCCGGCCACGGCTGGCGCTACCTGCGCGTGGACCAGCTCGCGCTGGGCCTGGCCGCCGACGGGACGCTGGTGGCGGTGCGCGTGGGCGACCGGACGATCGCGCTGGGCGACGGCGTGCCGACGCGCTGGATCCAGGGCCAGCCCGAGGCGCTGGAGACCGACGCCGCGGGACGCGTGACGCGGCTCTTCGCGGACCGCCAGTCCCTGGACCGGGCCGCGGCGGGCTGGAGCTTCCAGGACGCGCGCGGGCGCTCGTGGAGCGGCGGCGACGCGCTGCCCCCGGTCCTGCGCGCGCGCAGCTGGACGGACCCGTCCACCGGCCTGACCGTGAGCCTGGGCCGCGACCTGCTGGAGGCGCGGCGCCGGGCGGCGCTCGACGGCGCGGCGTCGGCCGCGCACTGGGCCTACGCGCCGCGCCAGATCCCGAGCCTCATCGCCCAGCTGC
>JAJXTZ010000101.1 GCA_021783355.1 bacterium
GCCGGCGCTGGCTTCCCCCGCGCCCGCCCCGTCTCCGGTCCTGGCTCCGGCCCTGGCCGCGCCCGCCGCCCTGCCCGCCGCCGCGGCCGACCGTCCGGGCGACCTGCGCTACTCGCCGGTTCTGCCCCCGGATCCCGCGCTGGAGTCGCTGCCCGGCGGCCGCCCCGACGGCTTGCGCGCCCTGCGCGAGTCGCTGGAGCGGCGCGGCGCCCACGGCGAGTTGGAGGCCGCGCGCTCCCTGTACTACACCGACTCCTTGACCGGCCTGCGCAACCGCGCCTATTTCCTGGAGCGCGGCGAGAGCCTGCTGGCCGGGGTGCCTGAGCCGACCGCGGCCATGCTGGACATGGACAATTTCGGCGCGGTCAACGCGGGACTGGCGGCCGTCCACGGCGTGACCCGGGGGCGCGCCCGCGCCGACGCCGTCCTGGCCGTGGCCGGGGCGGCCCTGGGTCAGTTGGCGCGGGCGCGCGGGGTGACGGTGATCCGTCTGGGCGGCGAGGAGTTCGTCGTGCTGGGCTCGCGCGACGCGGTCAAGGCCTTCGCCGCGGACGCGCGCCGCGCGCTGACCCCGGGGCGCACGCTGGCGGCGGCGGGCATCAAGGACGGCGGCGCGGAGAGCCGCGCGATCCTGGACGCGATGAAGCGTCTGGGCCGCGGCGACCAGCCCATCGGCGACTTCACCTACGGCCTGGCCGCGGCGGACGGGCGCTCCGCGCAGGAGGCCCTGAAGACCGCCGACGCCGCCCTCAACGCGGCCAAGGAGGCCGGCCGCCGCGGGAGCATCAACCTCGCCGCCGCCGACGGCGCGCCGGCGGAGTGGACCCCGCCCGCGGACGCGGCGGCCCCGGCGCCCCTGCCGGTCCCGGTCCCGCGCGACGCGGCGGCCGAGTTCGCGCGCCTGGAATCGCGCCTGACTCCGCACGAGGCGCGCGCGCTGCGCGAGGCGGCCTTCCGCGACCCGCTGACCCTGGCTCGCGGCTACGACTACGCCGTCCTGCGCGCCCCGGAGTGGGACCGCGAGTACGCGGGCGGCGGGACCGCCGCGCTGGTCTCCGCGCGCAACCTCAAGCAGATCAACGACATCCTCGGCCACGAGGCCGGCGACCGCTACCTGCGCCGCCTGGGCGTGATCCTGCGCCAGACCGTCGAGCGCCTGCGCCGGCGCAAGCGCGACGCGCAGGAGCCGGTGCGCGTGGCGTCCAAGGAGTTCCTGCTGGTGGGCCGCGACGCGGACCTGGCGGCGCGCCTGGCCGCCGAGGCGGTCGCGAAGAACTTCGAGGGCGGGCGCATGCTGACCGCGGCGGAGGTCGCGCGCCTGCGCCGCGAGACGGTCGCGCGCGGGCTGACCCCGGCGGCGCGCGCCAAGCTCATCGGCACCCTGCGCGTCGTGTCCGAGCCGCTGGACGACGGGCGCGGCCATGCCGACGCCCTGGGGGCCCTGGACCGGGCGTTCGCGCGGCTGGAGGAGCGCAAGCGCGCCGAGGACGAGCCGGTGCCGCCGCCGTCGATGAACTAGGCGCGCCGCAGGGCGGCGAGGCGCTCGTCGGCGCGCAGCCACTCTTCCACGGCGTCCGCCCCCACGACGGTGTAGTGGCCCATCTTGCGGCCCGGGCGCGCGGCGGACTTCCCGTAGAGGTGGAGGGTCAGTCCCGGCACGTCCTCCAGGAGGCTCCAGTCCGGCTCGCCCTTCTCCCAGAGCTCGCCCATCAAGTTGACCATCACCGCCGGGCCCTCGGCGTCCACGGGCCCCAGCGGCTGGCCGCAGACCGCGCGCGCGTGCTGCTCGAACTGCGAGGTCGCGCAGGCCTCCAGCGTGTAGTGGCCGCTGTTGTGCACGCGCGGGGCGATCTCGTTGACCAGCAGGCGCCCGTCCGGGAGAAGGAACATCTCGACGGCCATGGTCCCGACCATGTCCAGCGCCCGCGCCGCCTTCAGCGCCAGCTCGACGGCGGCGGCGGCGGTCTCGGGCGGGATCTCGGCCGGGGCGCGGGTCGCGTGGAGCACGCCGCCGCGGTGCAGGTTCTCGGCCACGGGGAAGACCGTCGTGCGCCCGTCGCGCCCGCGCGTCAGGATCACGGAGACCTCCTTGTCGAAGGGGACCAGGTCCTCGCGCACGCAGGGCGCCGCGAAGAGCGCGGCCGCGGCCTCGGGGTCCGGGGGGCCGGCCAGGCGCGCCTGGCCCTTGCCGTCGTAGCCGTGGCGGCGGCGCTTGACGACGACCGGGTAATGCGGAAGGTCCTTGACCGAGGACGCCTCGGCGAACGGCGCCTGCGGGAAGCCGCCGGCCTCCAGGAAGCGCTTCTGCGTCAGGCGGTCCTGGATCACGGCCAAGACGGAGGGCTTCGGGTATAGAGGGCGCAGGGCCGCGACCTCCTCCAGCACCGGCGCCGGGATCAGCTCCCACTCCAGGGTTACCACGTCGCTGACGCGGGCCAGACGCTTGGCTGCCTCGGGGTCGTCCACCGCGCCGACCATGGGCTCGTCGACGACCTGCAGGGCCGGAGAGTCGGGGACCGGGTCCAGCGCGGCGGTGCGCCAGCCCAGGTCCCGGGCCGCGCGCGCGAGCAGGCGCCCGAGCTGCCCGCCGCCCAGGATGCCCAGCGTCTTCACGCGCGGTCCTTGAGGACCTTGGCGGTCTGCGCCGCGCGGAAAGTCCGCACGCGGCGCGCCAGCGCGGGATCCGACAGGGCCAGGATTTGCGCGGCGAGGTGGCCGGCGTTGGCCGCGCCGGCCTCGCCGATGGCCAGCGTGCCGACGGCCACGCCGCGCGGCATCTGCACGATGGACAAGAGCGAGTCCAGCCCTTTGAGCGCGCGCGAGGCCACCGGCACCCCCAGCACGGGCAGGCAGGTCTTCGCTGCGGCCATGCCGGGAAGGTGCGCGGCCCCGCCGGCGCCGGCGATGATCACCTTCAGGCCCCGCGCCTCGGCCGCGCCCGCGTAGCGCATCAGCTTGTCGGGCGTGCGGTGCGCGGAGACGATCTCCACCTCGTGCGCGATCCCGTACAGGCGCAGGACCTCGGCCGCGGCCCGCATCGTCTCCCAATCCGACTTGGAGCCCATCACGATCCCCACCAGGGGCTTGCGCGCCTTGCTCATGCCACGGTCCTCCCCAGCGCCTTGGCGGCGATGTCCCGGCGGTAGCGCAGCTCGGGGGCCTTGATGCGCGCGATGGCGTCGTAGGCGTTGGCGCGCGCGGCGGCCAGGTCCGGGCCGCATCCGACGACGGTCAGCACGCGCCCGCCCGTCGCGATCCAGCCGTCTCCGGAGCGCTTGGTGCCCGCGTGGAATGCGGTGGCGCCGCCCATCCCCATGTCGGCCGACAGGTCGATGAAGAATCCCGGACGGGGGGCCTCGGGATAGCCGGGGCTGGCCAGGGTCACGCCCACGCAGGCGCCGGATTTGACCGGCAGGACGCCGGGCTTGAGCCGCGCCGCCGCGCAATCGGCGGCCAGCGACAGCAGATCCGCGTCCAGCAGCGGCAGGACCGCCTGCGTCTCCGGGTCGCCCAGGCGCGCGTTGTACTCCAGCACCTTGGGGCCGTCCGCGGTGAGCATGACGCCCGCGTAGAGCGCGCCGCGGTAGTCCAGGCCGTCGGCCCGAAGGCCTTCGACCGTGCGGTCCAGGACCTCGGTCTTGATGCGTTCCCAGACGGCCCCGTCGAGCGGGGCCGGGGCCAGCGCGCCCATGCCGCCGGTGTTGGGGCCCTGGTCGCCCTCGCGCAGGCGCTTGTGGTCCTGGCTGGGCGGCAGCGCGGCCCAGACCCGACCGTCGGTGAGGACCATGACCGTCACCTCCGGTCCCTCGAGCAGCTCCTCGACGACCAGGGTGCGCCCGGCCGTGGTCGCGGCGAGCGCGTCGACGGCGGCGTCGGCCTCGCCGGGCTCGCGGCAGACGATCACGCCCTTGCCGGCGGCCAGGCCGTCGGCCTTGACCGCGCAGCGTCCCCCGAAGGCGCGCGCGGCCGCCTTGGCCTCCTCCCGCGTCACGCAGCCGCGCGAGCGCGCGGCGGGGATCCCGTGCAGGCCCATGAAGTCCTTGGCGAAGGACTTGGAGGTCTCCAGGCGCGCGGCCGCGCGCGAGGGTCCGAAGACCAGCGCCCCGGCGGCGCGCGCGGCGTCGGAGGAGCCGGCGTCGAGCGGCGCCTCGGGACCGACGAAGACCAGCTCCACGCCGTTGGCCTTCACGAAGCCCGCGACCGCGTCCGGGTCCAGCGGGTCCACGGGGACGCGCTCGGCCAGCTCCGCGATGGCGTCGGAGCCGGGCGCGGCCCAGAGCTTGGTCAGCAGCGGGCTCTGCGCGAGCTTCCAGGCGATCGCGTGCTCGCGCCCGCCGCCGCCGAGGAGGAGGACCTTCACGCCCGGGATGATACGAATTCGCGCGGGGGAGTGGGAAGGCGCGGGGGCGCCCGCGGCGGGAATAATCGTTGCTTAAATGAGGACGCCGCTCTCCCGGAGGACTCCATGACCGCCGCCCGACGCGCCCACCGCAAAACCGTGCCTTACCTCGCCTCCCCGTCGTACACGCTGACCCTGCGCCTGCGCCTGGCCCGCGAGCCCGGCACGCTGGCCCGGGTGCTCTCCGTGATCGGCCGCGCCCGCGCCGCCGTCGGCGCGATGGACCTGGTGGAGGGCGACGACGCGCACAACGTGCGCGACCTGACCGTCCAGGTGGCCAGCGAGGAGGGCGGGCGCCGCCTGCTGGCGGCGCTGGGGCGGGAGCGCGGCGTGGAGGTGGTGCACGCCTCCGACCAGACCTTCCTGATGCACCTGGGCGGCAAGCTCCGCGTGGAGCCCAAGGTCCGCCTGCGCACGCGCGCCGACCTCTCGATGGCCTACACGCCGGGCGTCGCGCGCGTCTGCGAGGCCATCGCCGCCGATCGTTCGAAGGCCTGGAACCTGACCATTAAGGGCAACACGGTCGCGATCGTCAGCGACGGCACCGCGGTGCTGGGCCTGGGGGACATCGGGCCGGAGGCCGCGATGCCGGTGATGGAAGGCAAGGCGATGATCTTCAAGGAGTTCGGCAACGTGGACGCGTTCCCGCTCTGCCTGGCGACGAAGTCCGTCGACGAGATCGTCGCGACGGTCAAGGCCCTGGCCCCGACCTTCGGGGGCGTGAACCTGGAGGACATCTCCGCGCCGCGCTGCTTCGAGATCGAGGAGCGCCTGCGCCGCGAGCTGGACATCCCCGTCTTCCACGACGACCAGCACGGCACCGCGATCGTCTGCCTGGCCGGCATGCTCAACGCCCTGCGCCTGGTGCGCAAGGACATCCGCCGGACCAAGATCGTCCTGGCCGGCGTCGGCGCGGCGGGCGTGGCGGTCACCAAGATGCTGCTGCGCGCGGGCGCGCGCAACGTGATCGGCTTCGACCGCGCCGGAGCGCTCTACGCCGGGCGGACCGAGAACATGAACTCGTCCAAGGAGGAGTACGCGCGCCTGACCAACCCGGACTCTTTCCGGGGCTCCCTGCGCGACGCGCTCAAGGACGCCGACGCCTTCGTCGGCCTGTCCGGCCCCGGACTCCTCGAGCCGCGCGACCTCGCGCGCATGGCCAAGGACGCGATCGTCTTCGCGATGGCCAACCCGGAGCCCGAGGTGAGCTACGAGGACGCGGCGCGCTACGCCCGCGTCGTGGCCACCGGGCGCTCGGACTACCCCAACCAGGTCAACAACGCGCTGGCTTTCCCCGGGATCTTCCGCGGGGTGCTCGACGCCCGCGCGCGCGCGATCACCGAGGCGATGAAGCTGGCCGCGTCGCGCGCGATCGCGGGGACCGTCTCGGCCGAGGAGCTGCGGCCCGAGTACATCATCCCGTCCCTGTTCGACGCCCGCGTGGCCCCGGCGGTGGCGCGCGCGGTGCGCGCGGCGGCGGCGGAGCCGGGGAAGGCCGTCAGTCCGCGGCGTCCACGACCCGCAGGACCTCGTCGAGCGAGGTGAGCCCGGCGGCGGCCTTGCGCAGGCCGTCGAGCAGCAGCGGCTGGGCCTCGCCCGCGACCGCGGCGCGCAGGTCGTCGATGCCGCCCTTGCGCAGGATGGCCTCGCGCAGGCGCGGGCCGACGGCGACCGCCTCGAAGATCAGCAGGCGTCCGCGGTAGCCGGTCCCGCGGCAGTCGTCGCAGCCGGGCCCGGAGCGCAGGCCCGCCCACAGGCCGTCGGGGACCTTCACGCCCGCCTTGCGCGCGCGCGCGTCCACCTCGGCCCGCTGCTCGGGCGTGGGCTGATGCGGCGCGGCGCAAGACGGGCACACGGTGCGGGCCAGGCGCTGGGCGGTGACCGCGGTGAGCGCCGAGGCGATCAGGAACGGCTCCAGGCCCATGTCGATCATGCGTCCGACGGCGCCCAGGGCGCTGACGGTGTGCAGCGTGGTCAACAGGAGGTGGCCGGTCAGCGAGGCCGACAGGGCGATCTCGGCCGTCTGCTGGTCGCGGATCTCGCCGACCATGATGATGTTCGGGTCCTGGCGCAGGATCGCGCGCAGGCCCTCGGCGAAGCCGAAGCCCTGCTTGGGCTGGATCTGGCCCTGCGTGACGCCGGCGATCTTGCGCTCGATCGGGTCCTCCAGGGTCACGATGTTGCGCGTCATGTCGTTGAGCTCGTGCAGGCAGGCGTAGAGGGTGGTGGACTTGCCGCTGCCGGTGGGGCCGGTGACGATGATCAGGCCCTGCGGGCGCGCCATCAGCGCGCGCAGCTGGGCCAGCGAGGAGGCCTCGAGGCCCAGCTCGTCGAGGGTCGCGGTCTTCGACGCGCGCGGGATCACGCGCAGGACGGCCTTGTCGCCGTACGGCGTCGGGAAGGTGGACAGGCGCAGGTCAGCCTCGCGGCCGCCGAGGTTGACCGTCACGCGCCCGTCCTCCGGCTTGCCGCCGGCCTGCTTCTCCGGGTCCAGGCTGCAGGCCACCCGGATGTTGGAGACGACGCGCAGGTTCAGCTCGTTGGGGATGCGCAGGACCTCCTCGGTGATGCCGTCGATGCGGTAGCGCACGCGCAGGTGGTGCTCCTGCGGCTCCAGGTGGATGTCGGAGGCGCGCAGGCGCAGGGCCTCGCTGAGGACGAGCTGGACGACGGCGCCGACGAGCTTCTCCTCGCTGGTGGCCGGCTTGGCCCCGCCGCCGAAGAAACCGCGCGGGGTCTCCTTGGTGGAGGACATCAGCTTCCCGAAGGCCTCGTAGAGAGGCAGCTTCTCCGCGGTGCGGGCGCGGTTCTCGGCGTCGGCCTTGGCCGCGGCGGCCGACGCCGCGCGCTCCTCGGTCTCGGCCTTGGCCGCGGCCTCGGCCTTGGCGGCGGACCGGGCCTTGGCCTCGGCCTCGGCGCGCGCCTCGGCGATGGCCCGCACCTGCGCGGCGGCCTGCTCCGCGAGGAGCCGGCGCGCCTCGGCGTTCGCCTTCTTGGCCGCGGCGATCGCGGGATCCTCGTCCAGGGTGCCGGAGTCCGGGCGCAGCAGGTCCTCGTAGATCTGTCCCGGCGGGGGGGCGGCCACGTCGGGCGGCGCGGCCTCGCCGCGGCCGGGGAGGTTGACCTCCACGGGCGCCGCGGCGGGGGCGGCCGGGCCGAACTGGGGCTTGAGGGCCTCGAGCAGGTAGCGGGTGACGCCGGGACGCGCCACGGCCTCGACCTTGGCCCAGGTCACGAACAGCGTGGCGCCGCGCTGGGACGCGACGCCGGGCTCCGCGCGCCGCGCCTTGAGGTTCTCGCGCAGCGCGCCTTCGCCGACGGCGACCGCGGCGGGCGAGGCGCCGCCGCGCCAGACCACGTACACCCCCTCCAGGCCCTCGAAGTGCGGGTCGTCGAGGTTCACGGCGAAGAACTCGGCCCAGGCGCCGCCTTGGACCCGGTTCCAGTGCACTTTCAGAGTCGGCATCGCCAAACTGTACCCGGGAAGCCTGGGCTTGTCCAGCCCCCCGAGGTTACGGCCAGCAGACGGCGCGCAGGCTCTCCAAGGCGCCGTGGACGCGCTCGGCCCGCAGGCCCAGCGCGCCGGCGTACCACGCGGAGATCGCGGCCAGCAGCGCGAAGGTCGCGTCGGCGATCGCGCGGTGGGCGGGCGCCGTCAGTCGGCGGCGCGCCGCGAGGAGATAGACCAGGGCCGTCGCGACGGGAGGCACGACGGCCAGGAGGGCCGCCGTCGCGACGGAGGCCAGCGCCTCCCGCTCGCGCCCGCCGCAGGACGCGCCCAGCAGGCGCGGCGCCGCGTCGCCCAGCGGGCGGGCGAGCGCGTTGAAGGCCAGCCAGATCGGGACGGGCTGGAGATGAAGCGTTTTGAGGAAGCGAGGCCAGTCGAACGGCTCCCGGGGGCGGCGGTCGCCGAAGCGCCTGCGGACGGGGCTCACTTGACGGCTTCGGCGACCTGGTAGTCCGGGATCGGGGTCGGGTAGCGGCGCGTGAAGCAGGCGGTGCACCAGCCGGACTCGTCGCCCTTGCCGACCGCGCGCAGCATCCCGGACAGGCTCAGGTGGTGCAGGCCGTCCACGCCCAGGAAGCGGCGGATCTCGCCGGGCGCGTGGGCGTTGGCCACCAGCTCCGAGGCGCGCGGGGTGTCGATGCCGTAGTAGCAGGGGGAGACGATCGGCGGGGAGGTCACGCCCATGTGGATCTCGCGCGCGCCGGCGGCGCGCAGGCTGCCGCAGATGCGCTTGGAGGTGGTGCCGCGCACGATCGAGTCGTCGATGAGGATCACGCGCCGCCCGCGCAGGGCCTCGGGGACCGGGGCCAGCTTCAGGAGCGCGGCCTTCTCGCGCAGCTCCTGCGTGGGCTTGATGAAGGTGCGGCTGACGTAGTGGGAGCGCACCAGCCCCATCTCGAACGGGATGCCGGAGGCCTCGGAGAAGCCCAGGGCGGCGGCGACGCCGGAGTCGGGGACCGGGACCACGACGTCGGCCTTCACGCCCTCCATCTCGCGCGCCAGCGCGCGCCCCAGGTCGCGGCGCGCGGCCTGCACGCCGCGGCCGAAGATCACCGAGTCGGGGCGGGCGAAGTAGACCTGCTCGAACACGCAGCGCGCGGGGGCCGGCGCGGCGGGCAGGGGCTTGAGCGATCGGAGCTTGCCGCCTTCGACGATGACCATCTCGCCGGGCTCCAGCTCCCGCACGGGCTCGGCGCCGATCAAGGTCAGGCCCGAGGTCTCCGACGAGAACACGTGGGTGGACCCCAGGCGTCCCAGGATCAGCGGGCGGAATCCGTACGGGTCGCGCACGGCGATGGTCTTCTGCGGGGTCAGCAGGAGCAGCGAATAGGCGCCTTCCAGCTGGCGCAGGCTGGCGATCAGCGCGTCCTCGATGGGCCCCTCCTGGCGCGCGAGCAGGTGGACGATGACCTCCGAGTCGGTGGAGGACTGAAAGATGGCGCCGCGGCCCTCCAGCTTCTTCTTCAGCCCGAGGGCGTTGGTCAGGTTGCCGTTGTGCGCGACCGCGACCGGGCCGTGGCCGGTCTTGTAGACCAGCGGCTGGGCGTTGGCCAGCTGGCTGGCGCCGGTCGTCGCGTAGCGCACGTGGCCGATGGCGACGCGGCCCTCCAGCGCCGCGGCCTCGCCGTCGCCGAACACCTCGGAGACCAGGCCCATGCGCACGCGCGCGCGGAACGCGCCGTCCTTGGCGACCGACACGATCCCGGCCGACTCCTGCCCGCGGTGCTGCAGCGCGAAGAGGCCCAGTTGGGTCAATTCGGCCGCGTCCGGACGGCCCGAGACGGCGAAGATCCCGCACATGAGTCCATTATAGAGAAATCGGCCGCGGCGCGGGAGGCGGAAGAGACGGATTTGCCCCGCTCCGGCCCCTTGACGCCGGCGCTCCGCGGGGGCACCCTTGGAGGATGTCCGCCCGCCGCGTCCTCGCCGCGCTCGCCGCCGTCCTGCTCGCCGGTCCCGCCTTCGCCGCGGGCGGGGCCTCCGACGCGCTGGCCGGGGCCGCGGACCGCGCCGGCG
>JAJXTZ010000102.1 GCA_021783355.1 bacterium
GAGGCTGCCCATCTTGGCGCCCAGGAGGCGCAGCTGGCGGTCGAAGACGTAGCGCAGGTCGATCTCGGCCTTGGGGCCGGCGGTGGCGCCGCAGGTGACCAGGCGGCCGCCGCGGCGCAGGCATTTGAGCGCCTCGAAGAGCACGGGCCCGCCCACGTGCTCGACGACGGCGTCGGCCATCGCGCCCCCCGTCAGGCGGCGCACGGACTTGGCCAGGTCCTCGGGCGGGTGGTGGACGGTCAGGTCCGCGCCCAGGGCCTTGGCGCGCTCGAGCTTGTCCGCGGAGGTCGAGGTCGCGATCACGCGCGCCCCGCAGGCCTTGGCGATCTGGATCGCGGCGCAGGCCACGCCGGCGCCGGCGCCGATCACCAGCACGGTCTCTCCGGCGCGCAGGTCCGCGAGCGTCGCCAGCATGTGCCAGGCGGTCAGGTAGGTCAGCGGCGCCGCGGCGGCCTCGGGGAAGGTCTGCCCCGCCCCCATCGCCAGCAGGTGCTCGACCGGGACGCTCAGGAACTCGGCGTAGGCGCCGGGGCGGCCGCCGTAGGCGCCGATGATGCCGTAGTCCGGGCAGGCGGAGTCGCGGCCGTCGCGGCAGGCGTCGCAGCGGCCGCAGGAGCGCCCCGGGTGGACCGCGACGCGGTCGCCGATGGAGACCCCCTCCGCGCCCGGGCCCAGCGCGGCCACCTCGCCGGCGGCGTCGCAGCCCAGCACGAACGGGACCTTGACCTTGGCCGACGGCAGGCCCTCGCGGACCCAGAGGTCCAGATGGTTGAGCGCGCAGGCGCGCACGCGCACCAAGGCCTCGCCGGGGCCGGGGACGGGGTCAGGCAGGACCGCGGGCTCGAGGTTCTCGGCGCCGCCGAAGGCCTTCAAGACGACCGCTTTCACGCGGTCATCTTATCAAAAGACGCGCGGGCTTCAAGCGCCCGGGCCGGAAGCCCCGCGCAGGGTGGCCGAGAGGAGCGAGATCATCTCGTCTTTCTTGCGCACGATGTCCTGCAGGCGCTGGCGCTCCTTCTCCCAGTCCGAGAAGCGGGCGAGCACGCCGTCGCGCTCCTGGAGCGAGCGCGCGGTCTGCTCGGCCAGCGCCCCCATCTGGCCGCGCGCGTCGGCGGCGGCGCCCTCGGCGGAGGCGCGGCGGGAGGCTTCCTCGTCGAGGCGGCGGCGCAGTTCCGCAAAGCGCGCCTCGGCCGCCTCGTCGGCGGCCCGGCGCTCCTCCAGGCCCTTGCGCACCTTCTCCGCCTCGCCGGCCAGGGCCCGCGCCAGCTCGTCGCGCTCGGCGGCCATCGCCTGGACCCGCGCGTCGCGGTCGGCGACGGCGCGCTCCAGGTCGGTCAGGCGGGCTTTCAGCGACTCGACCTGTCCCAGGCGCTCGGAGGCGACGCCCTCGACCGCGCGCGTGCGCGCGCGTTCGGCTTCCAGGTCGCCGGTCAGGCGCAGGAGGCCGTCGCCCATGGACTTCTCCACGCCGCGGCGCTCGGCGGCGAAGCGCGCCAGCGCCTCCTGCCGCTCGCGCAGGCCGTTCAGGAGCTCGCGGCGCTCCGCCTCCAGCGCGGCGATGGTCTCGTCCTTGGCCTTGGGCGTCTCGGTCAGGATCTTGATCACGCGCTCGAGCGCGGCCTTGGCCTCGCCGGCGCCGCGCGCGGCGCCGTCCTGGGAGGCCGCCAGGCTTTCCAAGCGCGACGCCAGCTCGGAGACCTGGCGCGAGACCTCGGCCTCGCGCGCGACGCGGTCCTTGAACTGCTCCTCGCGCAGGGCGCGGGCCTGGCCGTCCCAGAAGCGGGCCAGGTCGGCGCGCTCGCGCTCCATGGCCGCGAGTCGGTCGTCGAGGGCGGCGCGCGCGGCGTCCTGGCCGCGCGACCAATCCTCCAGCGCGCGCGCCAGGCGCAGAGCGAACTCGTCCAGGCGCCGGCCGAACGACTCCTCGAAGAGCTTCTCGTCCTGCGGCAGGCGCTCGGAGAGCTGCTCGACGCGCGGGACGAGCCCGGCGAGCTCGCGCAGCTCCCCCCGCCAGCGGGCGACGCCGTCCATGCCGTCCTTGAGCGCGCCGCGGAAGGCGGAGAGCTCGGCGGCCAGCGCGCCGGCCGACGGGCCGTCCGCGCGCCGCGACACGGCCTCCTTGAGGAGCTGGGCGAAGGTGGCGTTCATCTCGTCCAGGCGCTTCTCCAGGGCCTCGACGCGGCCGTGCGCGCGCTCGCGCGCCTCGGCGCCCTCGCGCTCGCTCTTCTCGCGCCGGAGCTGATCGGTGATGGCCTTCAGATGGGCGTCCACCTCGGCCTTCAGCAGGTCCTGCTGGCCGAGCAGGCCCTGCGCGGCCTGCGCGCGCTCGCGCTCCAGGGACAGCTCGCGCTCCAGGGCCTCGACGCGGCGCTGGAAGAAGTCCATCATCGGCGTGACGCCGGGCGTCGCCGGAGACGCCGGCGCGGGCTTGAGCCACTCGGGCCGCGGGGGCGCCGGCGGCGTGGGGCGGGGCGGCTTGGGCTCGAGAGGGTCCATGTTAGCGCTCCCGGTAGCGGCGCGAGATCTTCGCGGGCAGGTTGAAGCTGACGGAGACGCGGTGCGTCGCCGAGTCGAGGACGCCCATCGGGACGAACGCGTAGTCGAAGCTCAGGTCGTTGAACTTGATCCCCATGCCGAAGCGCAGGGTGGACGAAAGGCCCAGCGACTGGTAGGTCAGCGTGTCCACGCCGGCGCGCGCGCTGGCCACGAGCCCGCGCTCGACCTCCACGGAGTACTCGACCCCGGCGGCCCCGTACGGCGCGTCGTTGATCGGGGCGACGCCCTCCAGGGACAAGAGAAGACCCTTCACTGGACGGACCGCTCCGCCGAAGCGCAGGCGCGTGGGCAGGGTGTCGCGGACCGCGCCGAATTTCTGGCCGCTGCCCAGGTTCTGCACGGCGAAGCCCATGTCGTAGTTGATGGAGTTGGTGTAGAAGCGGGACAGCACGCCCAGGTCCGACGAGAAGCCGGTCGCCGACGCGACTCCCAGGTCGGTGCGGATCACGCGCGTCGTGACGCCCATCGAGAGGTCCATCTCGCTGTCGGACAGGTCGTAGATCGACTGCCCCCACCCCGCCTCCGCTACGTACGAGCGCGGGTGGAAGCTGCCGACGGTGGCCCCGTTGATGTCGGTCTGCGCGATGCTGCCGCCGTCGAGGTAGCGCACGCCCAGGCCCAGCACCGAGGTGTCGTTGACGCGCTGCGCGTAGGACGCGGCGTCGTAGGTGATGTCCCCCGCGTACTGGGAGTGCATGAAGGTGGCCGACAGGCGCGGGATCTTGGCCAGGCCGGCCGGGTTCCAGTACAGGGACGCGGCGTCGTCGCTCACCGCGGTCATCGCGCCGCCGAGGCCGATGCCCCGCGCGCTGGTGTCGAAGAGCAGGAACTCGGAGCCGGTGGTGCCCACGGCCGCGCGGCCGAAGTCCACGGCGCCCGCGGGGAGCGCGGCGCCCGCCAGGACGAGCAGCGCGGCGGCCAGGCGGGGCCTCACCGGATCACCGCCAGCTTGAGGATCTTCTTGGCCCCGCCGGACTCCACCACGACGAAGTACAGCCCGCTGGCAACGGGCCGGCCGGAGCCGTTCGTGGCGCTCCAGGTCAACAGGCCGGAGTCGTTGGCCTTCTCGTCCAGGACCGTCTCGCCGCGCAGGGTCATGATGCGCACGCGGGAGAACGGCGGCACCTGGTCGATCGTCACGTACCCGTCCTGGGCGACGCGGTACGGGTTGGGGAAGAGGCGCGCGGTGTCGGGCGAGGTGGCCAGCGGGACCTGGGCCAGCTGATACAGCGAGAAGTGGTTGAGGCGCGCCGTGAAGCGCAGGAGCTTGGTGTCCACGGTGGTCTCCGTGGGCACGCAGGGGCCGCCGGCGGGGTCGTAGCGCATCAGCACCGCGCGGTTGGCGGCGATCGAGCCCAGCTCCGCGGGCGCGTACGAGAAGGTGATGTAGACGGCGCGGCCGGGCTGGAGCGCGGGCGCGAGGTCGATGCGCATCGCCACGTTCACGCCGTTCGGGCAGAGGCCGCCGGTGGCGTCGTACGAGGACACGGTCACCGCGACGTCCGACGGGAAGGCTTCCGACGGGGAGCGCAGGTCGATGAAGCGCCCGTCGCCGAGGTTGCCTTGGACCTCCGAGGCGCCCAGGGCGGTCAGAATCCCGCCCAGCGAGCCGGAGGCGACGCCGCCGTTGAAGGTGAGCGTGCTGGCATGGGTGGTGTAATTCGTGGGGCTGCCGAAAGCGTTGAAGGCGCGGACGCGGAAGTAATAGGTCGTCGAGGTCAGGAGGCCGGCCACCGTCGTCGAGGAGCCGGTGAAATGAGCCGCCTGGGCGATGGCCGTCGAGATCAGGCTGACGAAATCATCCGTCGAGTAGGTGAGCTCGTAGGTGGTGTAGGTGGAGTTGGCCACCGTGTTCCACTGCAGGGTGATGGACACCGGCGTCGTGCCCAGGATGGCCGGCGACAGGTCCGGGGCGAACCCCGGGACCGCGGCCAGCGTGTAGGTCGAGCCGACGACCAGCGGGATGGATGGCCGCCCGTCGCCGTTGAGGGCGTAGATGAAGGTGTCGTAGCGCGTGTCGGGATGCGTGGTCCCGCTGAAGGACTTGAAGCCCGTCAGGATGTCGCTGGAGAAGCCCGTGGTGTCGATGGTCGAGATGACGACCCCGTTGCCGCTCGTCTCGTAGGTGTTGAGCTGGTAGACGGTGCCGTTGGGGTTGCCGTTGTTGGCCCAGCGCACGATGTAGTCGGCCGACGAGAGATTGATGATCAGCGGCGACAGCGGGGACGGCGCGGCGGCGTTGGTGTAGGTGGTCACGGCCGGAGAGAGCGGGCCCTCCCCGGCGCCGGTGACGGCGGTGATCGTCACCGAGCGCAGGCTGTTGGTGGCCAGCCCGGTGTCGTCGAACTTGAAGGTGGTGGTGCTGTACAGCAGGGCGCCGGTCGAGGAGTTGTAGACGTTGTAGCTCTGGGCGCCGATGTTCGTCCAGCTCCAGGAGATGGTGTCGGTGGTGCCCGCCTTGGGCACGCCTTGCAGCCCGATCGCGGAGGCGCGGGTGACCGTGGACACCCACGGCGTCGCGCTGAAGTCCGACGGGACGAAGATGGTGTTGAAGGCGCGCAGGCGGAAGTAATAGCTGGTGTTGGACTGCAGCTGGGTGATCAGGGCGTAGTTCGTGGTCACGCCCAGGATCGTGGGCACGGGAGTCGACACCGAGCTGGCGAAGTCGTTCGACGACTCGCTGACCTCGTAGATCGTCCCGGGGTTGTTCGACGCGGTGTCCCACTGCAGGAGCAGGGAGTCGAAGCTGACCGACGAGATCACGACGCCCGTCGGCGCGGCGGGCAGGGTGTAGTAGGTCGTCGAATGCGCCAGAGGGCCGTCGCCGCTGATCGAGTAGCCGGCGACCAGGATCGAGGCCGTGGTGTCCGGGGTCAGGCCGTCCTGGACGAAGCCCGCGGCGGTCGCGGTCCCCAGGAAGACGCCGCTGGTGGCCTGGTACACGTCGTAGCCGTCCGCCCCCGTCACCGACGACCAGGTCCACGAGACCGACGAGGTGCCCAGGGCCAGCCCGGTCAGCCCGGCCGGGGCGGAGGCGGGTTTGGGCGGGCCGACCTGGATGAAGGCCCCGTCCGAATACACGTCATTGGCGCCGACGCGCGCGTTGTACCAGCCGGTCGGCATCTGGGCGGTGGTCGGCGGCAGGAGGACGGTCAGCGAGGTGTCCTGCGTGGCCACGTTCGCGGCGTTCTGGTAGATGGCCGTGGTCATGTCCACGACGAAGCCGGAGTCGGATTGGGACCCGCCGCCGTTGGAGCCGTCGATGCGCTGCAGGACCAGGTGCGGGAAGCTGAAGGAGGAGTTCCCCGACGCCGCCCCGCCGCCGCTGGCCTCGGTTCCCCCCCGGAACTGCAGGCCGGAGACGGTGAAGTTCGTGTTCGGCTGGGGCACGGCGCTGGTCGCGGAGATGGTGGACTGGCGCACGCTCGGCGGGGCGTTGTGCGTATCCGCGTCCGGGTCGAAGGTGAAGTAGCCCTCCTCGACCTTGCCCAGCAGGGATGTGCCGCTGCCGCCGATGGCGCCGTTCGTGCCGCCGATGGCGTAAAGCTTGCCGTTGGCGGCCAAGGTCATGGTGTGGAAGGCCCGCGCGCCGGAGGAGAAGTGGTAGCCGTTGGAGACCCAGCTGCTGCCGTTGACGTGGAAGACCTCGATGGCGTCCGGGATGGGCCCGTACTGGGTCTGGCCGCCCGTGATCATCACCGTGCCGTTCGGGAGCAGGGTGGCCGAATGTCCGAAGCGCGGCTGGAGGAGGGCCGGGACGGAGCTGGTCGGCGTCCAGGAGTTCGCGATCGGGTCGTAGTAGTACGACGCGTTGTACTCGCCGAAGCCGTCGTTGCCGCCGGCGACGAGCACGCGGCCGTCGAAGAGCAGGGTGGCCGTCTCGTCGTAGAGCGGGTGCGGCAGGGACGCCATCGCGCTCCAGGAGTTGGTCGTCGGATCGTAGGCCTCCACGCTGGTGAGGACGCCTCCCGAGTTGATGCCGCCGATGGCCAGCAGGCGGCCGTCCTTGAGCAGGACCGTCGCGTGGAGAGCGCGGGCGTTGGCCATCGACGCCAGGCTCTGCCAGCGTGCGGCGGTCGAGTAGTAGACCTCGGCGGTGGCGGTGATCTGGTCGTTGAGGCCGTAGCCGCCGACGGCGACCGGGTTGCCGTCCGGCATCAGGTTGGTCGTGTGGTTGCTGCGCGGCGAGAGCATCGAACCGGTGGGCAGGAAGAGCTTGGTGTCCGGGTAATAGATCTCGCAGCCGGCGATGGAGCCGGTGCTCGTCGCGCGGGTGGAGAAGCCGCCGGCCAGCAGGACGCGGCCGTCCGGGAGGAGCGTCGCGGTGTGCAGGTCGCGGACGTCCCTCATGTTGTTGGCGGCGGGGCTCCAGGTCTCGGTCGCGGGGTCGTAGATCGCGCCGGTGTTCAGGATGTTGGGGCCGTTGCTGCCGCCGGCGACCAGGATCGTGCCGTCGGGCAGGAGGGTGGAGGTGTGGAAATAGCGCGGCGACGGCAGGTCGTTCGGGGCGGGGGCGAAGTTGTCCGGCGAGGTCATGTAGGTGAGATCCACGCGGCTGCCGGAGGAGTTCTTGGACACGATCGCGCTGCAGCTCGAATCGGAGCAGCCGGAGCCGCCGGACAGGTAATGGTCGCCGTCCGGCATCAGGGTGTCGGTGGGGCCGGCGCGCGCGAGGTCGACGACGCCGAGCCCTCCCGGGGGCGGGTTGTAGCTGAGGGCGACGGAGTTGGATTTGGGGTTGTAGGTCTCCACGTCCGAGAACCGCATCGAGTCGATCACCGCCGTCGCGACGTCGACGCTCAGGGCGTCGTTGCTGATGTCGATCTTGTCGGCGACGTAGGTCATGACGCCGTTGAGCGTCACCGCGTCCTGGGTGGCGGGCAGCGGGAAAGTCTGGACGCTGGAGAAGGTCTGGTCTCCCTGGGCGGTCCAGTCGATCGTGCCGGTGAGGTCGTGGGCGGTGCCGACGAAGGTGATCTTCGCGGTGGCCGCTCCCGCGCTCACGACCGTCGTGTTCGCCGGGATGTCCACGACGCCGCCGGTGATCGTGAGCGTGAAGGAGCTGGCCTGGACGACGGTGCCGCCGCTGAGCGCGACGGTGCCCGAGGTGATGTGCGCGCCGATGAGCTCCGCCGGCATCGCCACCGAGAAGGTGGCCTGCAGGTTGGTGCCCGAAGGGGTCAGGTCGCCCGAGACGGTTTGGGAGCTGATCGTGTTGGCCGGGGTTCCGGCGTTCGTGAAGGTCGCCTGGCCGCTGGTCACGTTCCCGCTCAAGGAGATGCTGGTGATCGGGTTGAAGACGACGGTCGCCTGATTGACGTTCGAGAGGGCGAAGTTGCCGCTGATGGCGCCGCAGCCCTTGGTGCCGCAATCGGAGGTCACGCCCGCGAGGTCGTTGCGCAGTCCGGAGGCGTTGTTGTTGATGTCGCCGGGCACGAAGTAAATCTTGCCGTCGGTGAAATCGATGGTCGGGGAGGACAGGTACAGCGAGCCGTTCTCGATCTGTCCCGCGGTCTTGACGCCGAGCTGGTAGGAGAGGGCGGCTTGGATCGTCGCGGTGTTGACGTTGCCGAAACCCGGGGTCGCGGTGCTGCTGCCGACCGCGACCGCCTGGGACGCGGCGACGGTCACCGTCGGCGCCTTCAGATAGGTGGTGGTGATGTTGCCCAGCCCGTTGGTCATCGTGACCGTGCCCAGCGCTTCCAGGGTCGCCGCGGTCTGCATGCGGCGGGTGTCCAGGGTGGGGCCGGGGACGACGGTGTTCGAGACGGGATCGTAGATCTCGGTGGTGTCCAGGATGCCGCGGTTGGCGGACAGGTCCTTTCCGTTGAAGCCGCCGGCGATATAGACGCGGCCGTCGCCCATCATCACGGCGGAGTGGTAGCCGCGGGCCACCGTCAGCGGATGGGCGGAATTGAACGCGTTCGTCGCCGGGTCGTAGCGCTCGGTGGTGTTCAGCCAGCCGTTCGTCGCCGAGGCGTTGGGATTCCAGCCCCCGGCGAAGAAGACCTTGCCGTCCTTGAGCAGGGTCGCGGTGTGCAGGGCGCGCGCGTACAGCATCGAGGGCCCGGCCGACCAGGAGTTCGCGGTGGGGTCGTAGAGGTCGCAGACGGCCGTGATCACGGACCCGCTGCCGTCCTGGCCTCCGCAGACCAGCACCTTGCCGTTGTTGAGGCGGGTGGCGGTGTGGTTGTAGTGCGCCGAGGTCATGGCGTTGGCGGTGGGCGACCAGGAGTTCGTCGCGGGGTCGTAGACCTCGGCGGAGGCGAGCACGGTGCCGCCGGCGGTGATGCCGCCGGCGACCAGGACCTTGCCGTTGGCCAGCACCGTGGCCGTCGCCGAGGCACGGGCCACGGACATGGGCGCCGCCCCCACGAGGCTCCCGTCCACGGAGCCCTTCATCAGCTCCGCGCTGGCGAGGATGGTCCCCCCGGCGTCCACGCCGCCGGCGATCAGGACGTTGCCGTTGGGCAGCAAGGTCGCCGTGTGGGCGGAACGCGGGACGGCCGCGCGCGCGGGCGCGGCGAGGGCGCAGAGCGCCGCGGCGGACGCAACGGCGAGACTCCTGATCTTGGTGCCGGTCCTCATCGAGGCCCGCGTGGCGCGGACGTCGAGAGTGTAACCAAGGGGTGTTACAAAATCAAGACAGAATCCCCCGTCCAGCGGGCGCGGGAGGAGGCGCAATTAAGGCACGTCGAGGAGGGAGGCCCCCCGGTCGGACCGGGGGTTCTCGGGGTCGAGCGCCTTCTTCTTGTCCACGAAGAAGAAATAACGGTAGCGGCCGGGCTTGAGGTACACCAGGACCGTCCAGAGGCCGCTCTTCTTGGCCATGTCCATGCGCCCCCCATGAACGATGAAGGCGCCGACGAGCTGGACCTCGCGCGCGTGCGGGACATGCAGGCGGAAGGTGACCGGCCGGGCCCGCTGATCGTCGGCCTGGCGGCCGACCACCTCGGGCTCGGGGGTGCCCCGGGGCTTGAGCGGCGTCGCCAGGGCGGGTTTGGGGACCCGGGCGCTCTGCGCGCCGCGGGGCGCGGCGGCGGCCGGCTTCGGCGCCGGCTTGGGGGCGGTCGCGGCGGCCTTCTCCGGCGCGGGCGGGACCGGCGCGGGCTCCGGGGCCTTGACCGGCTTGGGCTCGGGGCGGCGGGCCGCCTCGGGCGCCGGGCGGGCGCTCGGCGCGGGAAGGTGCTGGAAGACCTTGACCACGACGGTCCCGCCGAAGACGACGACAAACAAGGCGTCCAGCACGAGGAGGAACGCCCAGACCCGGTACGAGCCGCGCGGCGCGGCGTGAGTCTCCGCCTCGGGAGCGCCCTCCGGGGG
>JAJXTZ010000103.1 GCA_021783355.1 bacterium
GCGCAGCTCCCGCGCCAGCGCCGGCTCGGCCGCGAGCCGCGCCTCCAGCGCCTCGCGCCCGGCGGGCGGCAGGCGCCCGTCCAGATAGTCCGTCAGGGTCTCCTCGACTCCGCTCACGACGCCACCTCCAGGTCCTTCACGAGGTCGCGCAGGGCCGCCCGGGCCCGGCTCAGCCGCGAGCGCACCGTGCCCAGCGGCAGGCCCAGCAGGCGCCCGGCTTCCTCGTATCCGACTCCTTCCACGTCCACCAGCGTCAGCACGGCCCGCGCCTGCGCGGGCAGGCGCGACAGCGCCGCGCGCACCCCCGCGACCGTCTCCGCGCGCTCCAGGTCCGCGCCCATCGGCGCCTCGCGTGCGTCGGCGACCGCGTCGGCCACGGTCAGCCCGTCCCCGAGCGGCGCGTCCAGCGAGAGCCCGTTGCGCCGCTCCCAGCGCCGCCGTCCGTCCAGGAACAGGTGCTTCATCACGGTCTTGAACCAGCTCTCCAGCGACTGGGCGCCGTCGTAGAGCGCGGCCTTGTCGAAGACCCTCACGAAGGCCTCCTGGACCAGCTCGCGGGCGTCCGGCTCGTTGCCGCAGAGGGCATAGGCGAAGCGATACGCGGCGTCGGCGTACTCGTCCACGAAGCGTTCCAGGTCGGGTGTGTCCAGCATGGGGGCCCTTCGTATACGGAGCGGGGGGGTGAAAAGTTCCCGATGTCCCGCAGAATAGCCCCGCGCGCCGCGCGGCGACAGGACCGGAGGACCCAGCCCGGGCCTGCCCCAAGGCCCCGGGACGGCGCGCGCGGCGCGCGGCATCCTGGGAGGTCGGCCCGACGGCGCGGGTCAGGCGGCGACGAGGCCGCTGACGGCCGCCAGCAGGTCGCGCACGATGAAAGGCTTCAGGAAGCAGGCGTCCGAGAACATGCGTCCCTCGAGCGCCAGGTCCGCCCCGCCGGTGAGGAGGACGACGCGCACGCCCCGCGTCTCCGGGCGGGCGCGCAGGAGACGGCACACGTCGCGGCCGTCCGCGTCGGGCATGGCCACGTCCAGGATGACCAGGTCCGGCGGCTCCTCCCGGCACTCGCGCAGGAGCTCGCCCCCACCGTCGAACGGCGTGACTCGGTGGCCCGCGCGCGTCAAGGCGCGGGTCAGGATGTCCCGGATGGATTCGTCGTCGTCTGCGACAAGAATGCGGGCCATGGAACGCCTCCTGGGAGTCGCCTTGAGCATAGCCCGCGGGACTGAACCCCCGCTTAAGCCGCGCTTCAGCCGTAATAAGCGCGTAACAGGCCGGGCCTACACTCCGGAGGTCATGAACCCGACCCAGCCGCAGTGGGAGGACCTGGTGATCCGAGAGCCGCAGGCGCGCCCCGCGCCCGAAGCCGCTCCCGTGGTCAGCGCCCCGGCGCCGGTCAGGCCCGCGGCCCGCCCCCAGCAGCACCAGGTCCAGGCCGCCTACCTGGCCCACGAGCTGCGCGCCCCGGTCACCTCCATCCGCCTGGGCCTGGAGATCCTGGGCGAGCAGATCACGGAGCGTCTGCAGGCCGACGAGAAGCAGATGCTGACCCTCGCGATCCGCAACACCCAGCGCCTGGAGGGGCTGGTCAACGACATCATGGACTACTCCAAGATCGCCGCCGGCAAGATGGCGATCGTCAAGGAGCCCTGCGACGCCCGCGCCCTGGCCGACGACGCGCTCGACGCCATGAAGGCCGCCGCCATGGCCAAGGGCGTGCGTCTGGCCAAGGACTACGGCCCGCTCCTGCCGCGCGCGGCGGCCGAGAACCGCCGCGTGGTCCAGGTCCTCATCAACCTGCTGTCCAACGCCATCAAGTACACCCCGGCCCGGGGCAGCGTCACCGTCTCCATCTCCGAGGGGCGCTACGAGCACGCGGGGACCCTGCTGTTCAAGGTGAAGGACACCGGCCCCGGCCTGCCGCAGGAGCAGTTGGAGAAGGTCTTCGGTATGTTCGAGCAGGCGGCGGGGGCGGACACCCGCAAGGCGCAGGGCACCGGCCTGGGCCTGACTCTCGCCCGCGGCATGGTGGAGCTCCACGGCGGCCGCATCTGGGCCGAGTCCTGGAAGGGCCTGGGCGCCACCTTCTGCTTCACCATCCCGATCGCCGCCGACGACCTCTCCGGCCCCGTCGAGGTCTACGCCGAGCCCCTGGAGTTCCACGGCCTCGTCGCCCAGTTCGCCCGCCGCTTCAACGCCTTCCTGGCGATGTTCGTCTAGCCCGTCAGGACTTGGTCTCGGCCTTGAGCCAGGCCAGGACCTGCGCGGCGGAGGCCTCGGGCTGGGAGCCCAGGACGTTGTGGCCGGCGAGCGGGAGCAGGCGGGCGCCCTTGTAGCCGGGGCAGCGGCGGCGCAGCCACCACAGGACCAGCGGCCAGGGGACCAGCGGGTCCACCACGCCGCCCAGGTAGTGGACCGGGTAACGCGCGGCGCGGGCCACGGGGCGCGGGTCGCGGGCGGAGATCATCAGGCCCAGGCGGCGGGCGGCGGCGTCCCAGTCGGCGTCGGTGCGGTTGTGGACGAAGTCGCGCAGCTCGGCCACGGTCTCCGGGTTGCGGTGCATGACGACGGAGGCGGCCTCCACCCATAGGCTCATGGGCCCGCGCAGGGCCGAGGTGGGGGCGTGGGTGAGCAGGAAGCGCATCAGGCGCGCGCCGGCGGGGCTCGGGTGGGCCACGAAGCCGCCGGCGAGGATCAGGCCGTCGATCCGGAAGTCGCCGCGGTGGGCGATGGCCCAGGCCACCTGCGAGCCGAAGGACTGGCCCAAGAGCCAGCCCCGGGTGATGCCCTTGGCGCGCAGGGCGGTGGTCAGCGCCGCGGCGTGGGCGTCCAGGTCCCAATCGCAGACCCTGGGGTAGGCGACCTCCACGAAGCGCACCCGTCCGTCCAGCGCGCGGCGGAAGGCGCCGATCAGGCCCCAGTCGCCGTGCAGGCCGGGCAGGTAAACGAGGGTCGGGGCGGGGCCGTCGTGGATCCGGATACTGAGAGAGGGCTCGGGCTCGCTCATGCGGGGATAAGTGTAGGAGATTTGGGCGGGCGCACAAGGCCCAATTCCGGCGCGCGCGGACTATTCGACGGCGATGTGGCCGGAGGGGGCGTGGCCCTTCACGAAGACGAAAGCCAGCGGACAGCAGACGATGCAGATGATGGCCATCCAGCGGAAGGTGTCCAGGTAGGACAGCAGGGCGGCCTGGACCAGGATCTCGTGGTACATCATCCCCAGCGAGGCGCCGGCCGCCGAGAGGGGGGCCCAGCCGCGCAGGGCCTGGGCCATGCGCCAGGAGTCCGTGCGGTAGGCCAGGTCGTAGGGCGTGGCGTGCGCGACCAGCGTGGCCTGATGCGCCAGGGCGGAGCGCACCTGCATGGAAATCATCACCGAGATGCCCAGGCTGGCGCCCAGGTTGCGCAAGAGCGAGTAGAGGCCCGTGGCCTGCTGGATCTGGTCCTGGCGCAGGGTGGAGACGGAGAGCGTGGTCAGCGGCACGAAGATGAAGCCCATGCAGAAGCCGCTGGCGACCAAAGGCCAGGCGATGTCGGCCGGGGTGATCTGCAGGTTGAGGCGCGCCAGCATCCAGGTGAAGACTCCCAGGCCCAGGAAGCCGCCCATCATCAGCAGGCGGTTGTCCACCTTCTTGATCACGCGGCCGACCGTCACCATGGAGAAGAAGGAGCCGATGCCGCGCGGGGTCATCGCCAGGCCCGACTGCAAGGCCGGGTAGCCGAGCAAGGTCTGCATGAAGATGGGCAGGATCGCGGTGGAGCCGTAGAGGACGGCGCCCAGGACGGCGATCAGGAAGGTGGCCATGCCGAAGTTGCGGTTGGCCAGCAGGCGCAGGTTCAGGATTGGATGCTTGTCGCGCAGTTCCCAGATCACGAAGGACACCAGGCAGGCGGCGGCCACCGCGGCCGACCAGCAGATCCAGGCCGAGCCGAACCAGTCGGCCTCCTGGCCCTTGTCCAGGATGAGCTGGAGCAGGCCCACCCCGACCGCCATCAGGCCGAAGCCGATATAGTCGATGGTCAGCGCCCTCATCTTCGCGATCCACGGGGGGTCCTCCACGAACATCTCCTGCATCAGGAGGCCCGCGACGCCGATGGGCAGGTTGATGTAGAAGATCCAGCGCCAGGAGAAATTGTCGGTGATCCAGCCGCCCAGGGTGGGGCCGATGATGGGCATGACCACGATGCCCATGCCGTAGGCCGCCATGGCCACGCCGCGCTCCTCCGGGGAGAAGCACTCCAGCATGATGGCCTGCGCCAGCGGCTGCAGGCCGCCGCCGCCGACGCCCTGCAGGACGCGCGCCACGATCAGCTGGGGGAGGGTTTGGGCCATGCCGCACAGGGCCGAGGCGACCACGAACAAGGCCACGGAGAAGGCCAGGTAGCGCTTGCGGCCGAACCAGCTGGACAGCCAGGCCGCCGCGGACAGGATGATCGCGTTGGAGACCAGGTAGCTGGTCAGGACCCAGGTGGCCTCGTCCGGCGAGACCGACAGGGCGCCCGCGATGTGGGGCAGCGCCACGTTGGCGATGGAGGTGTCCAGGACCTCCATGGAGGTGGCCAGCATCACCGCGAGGGTGACGAGCCACGGATTGTGGCGGGGACGCCAGGGCACGGCGCCGGCGGACGGGTTCATGAGGGTGGTAAACTGAGGAAACTAATTCGGTTTCTAGAGTTTATTGTAGCACGCGGCGCGGTCCGATTCAAGTGGCCGCGTCCGCGGCGGCTCAGAGGCGGTGCTTGGCCAGGTCCAACAGGGCGGTCAGCGTCGCCAGGCCCTGCGCCGAGGGCTGGGAGAGGCGGTTCATGGCCGCCATCATGCCCCGCCAGCGCTCCCGCGCGGACTCGTACTCGGCGCGCCGCGCCTCCAGCGTCTCGTCCCACTGACGGCGGACCTCGTGGGTCCATTCGTCGTAGCGATGGCGGTACTCGGCCTTGGCGTGGAGGTAGGACTCGTGCGCCTCCTGCAGGCGCAGGGCGCCGGCGTCCAGGCGCGCGTGAATGCGCCGCCACGTCCGCTCGGAGGCGTTGGCCGCGGCCAGCTTCTCGGCCACGGACTGCTTCTGGACCTCCAGGCGCGCCTTCAAGATCAGCGGCTCCGGGGTGCGCTTGAGCTTCCAGGCCTGGCCGGTCCAGGTCAGCAGGACGATCCACCACTTGGTCGAGTCGAACTGCCACCAGCGGATGCCGTTGCGGTAGTCGGCCTGGAACTTGTGGTGGAAGTTGTGGTAGCCCTCGCCGAAGGTCAGCGGCGCCAGCCACCAGGAGTCGCGGGCGGTGTCCTTGAGCGAGTAGGGCTTCTCGCCGTAGAGATGCGCCAGCGAGTTGATGAAGAAGGTGGTGTGGTGGACCAGCACCACGCGCAGGAACCCGCCCCAGAGCAGGCCGGCGACCGGCCGCCCGTAGAGCAGGCCGATCCAGGTGGGGAGCGCGAAGGTGAAGAACACCACCAGCGGCAGGTACCAGCGGTGCTGCCACATCACCAGCGGGTCCTTCATCAGGTCCGGGGCGTTGGAGAAGCGGCGCTCGGCGTCGCGGGTGTCCTTGTAGAAGATCCAGCCCATGTGCGCGTAGAGCCCGCCCCGGAGGATGTTGTAAGGGTCCTCGGGCTGGTCCACGAAGCGGTGGTGGTAGCGGTGGTCGCTGGCCCAGTTGAGCACCGAGTTCTCCACGGCGGCGGCGCCGAAGACCAGGTAGAAGAGCTGGACCGCCTTCGAGCACTCGTAGGACTTGTGCGAGTAGTAGCGGTGGTAGCCCGCGGTCACGCACAGGCTGGTCAGCGCGAACATCAAGGCGAAATTGGCGAAGTCCAGCCAGGACACGCCGAAGTTCCAGGCGTACCAGACGGTCCCCGCGACCGCCACCAGCGGGGTGGCGGTCAGGAACGCGGCGTTGACCCAGTCGATCGGGCGCTCGGCGCGCTGCGTCGGACGGTAGTCGTTCATGCCTCTCCAGTGTAACGGTTCGGCGCCGGATTCACAAGGGGCCGGAATTGCTATCCTTACGACATGCCCTATGCCGCCTCCTGGCCCCGCAAGGCGTCCTATGCGCTGGCCGCGCTGGCGCTGCTCGTGGCCGCGCGCTTCAACCTGGACCACGCGCTGCTGGCGGGCCTCTTCGCGGCCATGATCCTGGGCGAGGCCCACCGACTGCTGCGCGAGGCGGGGGCCAAGCCCTTCGTCGCGCGCTGGGCCGCCGTCGGGTTCTTCGCGGTGCTGGGCGCCCTGCTCGTCGTGATCTTCGCGTCGTTCGTGCGCGTCGGCTTGGCCCGCCTTCCGGTCCTGCTCGACCGCGTCCTGCCGCGCGTGGACGACCTGGCCTCCCGCTTCGGCGTGGCCTGGCCCGTGGCCACGGCCAGCGACCTGCGCCCGTTCCTGCTGCAGACCCTCAAGACCAACGCGCGCTCCATCACCACCGCCAGCGGCCTGCTGACGCGCGGCTTGTTCCAGGTGCTCGTCGGCGTGGCGATCGCGGTCCTGCGCTTTCTGTCCCTGCCCGCGGACGGGCGCCCCGCGCCGCGCGGCCAGGGCCTGGACGCGGAGCTGGTCCACGAGTGCGGCGTGCGCCTGTCCCTCTTCTCGGCCAGCTTCGAGCGCGTGATGGGCGCCCAGATCGTGATCGCGGCCATCAACGCGGGCGTGACCGCGGCGTTTTTGGTCGCGCTGGGCCTGCCGTTCCGCACCCTGCTGACCCTGACCACCTTCGTCTGCGGCCTGGTGCCGATCGTGGGCAACGTGGCCAGCAACGCGCTGATCGTGGGCGCGGCCCTGACGGTCTCCAACCGCATGGCCGCTGCGGCGCTGGTCTTCCTGGTCCTAATCCACAAGGGCGAGTACTTCCTCAACAGCCGCATCATCGGCTCGCGCATCGACGTCCCGATGTGGGCGACGCTGGCGGGCCTGCTGGTCGGCGAGGCGACGATGGGCGTGGCCGGAGTGATCCTGGCGCCGACGCTGGTCTACTACCTGCGCGAGGAGCTGCGCGCCGTCCCGCGGGCGTGACCGCGGCCGTCAGGCCGCGATGCCGAGAGCCTCGGCGACCTCGCGCGCCAGGGGACTGCGCGCGCCGCGCGCCTTCCAGAGCCGGAAGAAGCGCGTCTGCGCCGCCGGGCGCCAGTCGCCCAGGCCGCCGACCCCGGAGAGCTCCACCGCGCTCTTGAGCTCGCCCAGGCGCTCGGGCACGAAGTCGCGCTCCAGCACGTCCAGCACGCGCGACACGCCCCGGTCCCACGGCCCCTCGACGACCGCGCTGTGGATCTCCACGCCCGCCGCGCGCCCGCGCGTGAGCGCCGCGCGGAACTCGTCGAGCGCCGGCGAGTCCCCGTCGGCGAACCGGCCCGCCAGATGCGCGAGCACGTGCGAGAGCACCAGCTTGGTCTCCTCGCCCAAGCCCGCGGGCAGGGGCAGGCCCAGGCCGCGGAACTGCTCCACCAGCGGCAGCGCCTCCTCCAGGTAGTCGCGCGCGCCGGATTCCCAGCGCGACAAGCGGCGCTTGAGAACCAGGCTGAGGACCTTCTCGCGCTCGTCCGGGCGCAGGTCGCGCAGCAGGAAGTGGCGGCCCGGCGGCAAGGGGACGGTCTGCGCGCCCTGCGCGGCGTCGGAGAGCATCGCGTCGAAGCTGCCGTCGGGCAGGTCTCCCGCGCAGACGAAGGCCTGCACGCGCTGGCCGGGCAGGACCGCCGCGAAGAACGAGCGCGCCCAGCGCTCGCGCGTGGTCTCCTCCAGGAACTCCGCGCGCCCCGCGGCCACGGTCACGCCGCTCTCCGCACGGCGCTTGAAGCGGTCGCAGCGCACCCGGCGGGTCTGGACCTCCGCCGGGGGCTCGTCCTCGAAAAGCAGGGAGACCGCGTAGTGCGCGGCCACGTGGTCGTGGGTGTGCAC
The DNA here is from genome assembly GCA_021783355.1 of bacterium. GTDB lineage: Bacteria > Elusimicrobiota > Elusimicrobia > UBA1565 > UBA9628 > GWA2-66-18. Next base: position 7,878 of record JAJXTZ010000103.1, read on the forward strand.
GCGCGGCTGGACCAGCTTCTCCCAGACGCCGGCGCCGTCGCCGTAGGCGGCCTCGTTGCTGGGGGCCTTGGCCAGCGCCGCGACGAGCTCGGGCTCGAAGTCCGCGCCCAGGGACCGGGCCAGGCTCAGCGCGCGCGCCGCGTAGAGCAGGATCTGCACCGGCTCCAGGCGCGAGAGCTCGTCGAAGAACCAGCCGCAGCTGGTGTACATCATCAGCGCGTGGCGCTGCATCTCCAGGAGCGTCAGGGTCCGCATCTTCGCGGCCTCGTCGGCCGCGCCCGGGGCGTGCGCGGCCAGGAAGCGCGCGACGGACGCGTCGGAGCGGTCCAGGACCACGGCCGCGTACGCGTCGCGCGCGGCCCAGGGATCGGGCATCAGGCCCGCGGCCTTCTCCTCGTAGAGGGCGGCCAGGCGCCCGCGCAGGGCGTCCAGGGCGTCGCGCAGGGGCTTGCGCCAGCGCTGGTGCCGGCCCTCCACCGCCCCGCAGCCGCAGTCGGAACGCCAGCGCTCGACGCCGTGCGCGCAGCTCCAGGAGGTGCCGCCGGGCTTGAGGCGCACCTCGCGGCGGGGGGGGTGCTGGGCCAGGAACCAGGCCAGGTTGACCGGCTCGATGCGCAGCTCCGGCAGGGCGTAGCGCAGCAGGTGCGCCAGGCCCATCTCCGCGAACGGCTCGTGGTGGCCGTAGGACTCGCCGTCGGTGGCCAGCAGGCAGAGGCCGTCCTCGGCGGTCGGCGGGATGCGCCCGGACAGGCGCTTGGCGAAGGCGCGGCTGTCGCTCATCGCGCGCTCGAAGGCCACCGCGCGCGACATCGCGCCGTCGTAGAAGAACAGGGCCAGCGTCGCGCCGGACGTCCCGCGCCACAGGTAGGGCACGCCCGGCAGCAGGGACTCCCCGGCCGGCTTCCACTCGCCGTCCTGGATCGGGCGCACGGCGTCGGCCTGGTGCGGCTCCAGGACCGCGAACTTCACGCCCTCGGCGGCCAGGACCTCCAGCGTGTCGTCGTCGACGGCGCACTCCGGGAGCCACAGGCCCTCGGCCTTTCTTTTGTAGCGGTGCTCGAAGTCGGCCAGGCCCCAGCGCACCTCGGTGACGCGGTCGCGCGGGTGCGCGAGCGGCAGGATCGAATGGTGGTAGGGCTGGGCCAGCGCGTTGCCGTGGCCGTCCAGGCGCGAGACGCTCTCGCGGTCGGCCTGCAGGAGGCGCGCGTACGCGTGCGGGTGGGCGTCCTCGAACCAGTCCAGCAGGGTGGGCCCGAAGTTGAACGACATCCACGCGTAGTTGTCCACCAGGTCGGTCAGGCGGCCGGCCCCGTCCAGCACGCGGGCCTCGCCGTTGGGGACGTAGCACTCGCGCGCGATGCGCGCGTTCCAGTCGTGGTCGCGGCCCGCCGAGGGCTGGCGCTCGACGGCCCCGGTCCAGGGGTTCTCCCGCGGGGGCTGGTAGAAATGCCCGTGCACGCACGCGTAGCGCTTCACGCCGGGATTCTAACACTTTGTTAGAATCCCCGCATGGACCCTCTCCGCGTCGAGCGCGAGCTCCGCCTCGCCGGCGCGCCCGCGGCGCTGTGGCCGGAGGTCTCCAACACCGACCGCCTCAACCGCGCGCTGGGCCTGCCGGCGCTGACCTCCGAGCCCGAGCCCGGGAGCTTCGCGCGCCGCGCGCGGGCGCGGTTCTGGGGCCTGCGCCTCGATTGGCGCGAGCTCCCGTTCGAGTTCACGGCCGGGCGCGGCTACCGGGTGACGCGCGAATTCCCGCGCGGGCCGCTCGCGCGCTTCACGGGCGGGCTGACCCTCGAGCCCGCCGGGTCGGGGACCCGCGCCGTGGTCTTCGGCGAGTTCGCGCCGCGCGGGGCCCTCGGCGCCGCGCTGGCGGGCGCCGCCGGGCCGCTGGCGGTCGGGCGCATGGCGGGCCTGAT
>JAJXTZ010000104.1 GCA_021783355.1 bacterium
CAGGCGCCGCGCGCAGACCGCGCAGGCCGCGCGCGCGACCTCGGGCGAGCGGCGGTACACGGCGTCGAACGCCGCGTCCGGCACGCGCACCGCCGACAGCGGGCCCTCGGCGACCGCCGTGCACAGGTAGCGGTCGGCGCCGCCGCCCAGGCGGCAGCAGATCCCGAAAAGCTGGCCGGGCCCGAAGCGCTCGATCTGGAAGGTGCGCGACGGCGTCAGGAAGCCCAGGATGCGCACCTGCCCCGTCGCCGCCACCCAGGCCGCCGCGGCCCGCTCCCCCTCCAGGAACACGCTCGCCCCGGGCGCGAAGCGGCGCAGGGACGAGACCGCGGCCAGGGACTCCAGCTCGGCGGGCGTCGCGCTGGAGAACGGGGCGGCTCGCGACAGGACTTTCAGGATCTCGCGCTTCTCGTCGGGCATACCGGGTCCGCGGGTCTTCATGGAATCACGCAACGCTCAGTCCTCCCTCCGCCGCGCTCCCCGCGGGATCCCGAGGGCGCCCGTGCCGAACAGGCGCGCGTAGGCCGCCGGCACGCCCAGGCAGCGGGCGTCGTACGGGCAGTCCCGGCAGGACGGGCGCTTCGCGCGGCCCACGCCTCCGTCCTCGCCGGAGAAATCCTCCGCGTAACGCACGCGCTCCTGCGGGAGCGGCCGCTCGGCGGCGCGGCGGGAGCGGTCGCTCAGCACGCAGACCGGGAACGAGCTTTCGCCGGCCGAGCGCGCCACGCCCCAGCCCGCGCGGCGGCAGCGCGCGAGGGCGCGGCGCAGGTACGGCCCGGCGCGCGCCAGGTCCACCGCCCAGTCCGGCGCCTTCTGGTGCCCGGCCTCGTTGATCATCGAGAAATAGACGCTGGGCCGGCGCCCGCGGGAGCCCGGGGAGCGCAGGCGCGACACGGCGTCGACCCAGGCGGGGAGGTCGCGGTAGTTCTCCTTGTTGACCACCACGTTGACGGTGACGTCGCAGCCCGCGGCGTCCAGGAGCCGGGCCAGCCCGGCCCGGGCCCGGGCGAACTGCCCGCGGCTGCCGGTGACGCGGTCGTACAGGGCCGGCGTGCGCGCGTGGAAGGAGACCAGGTACGACCTCACGCCGAGCCCGACCAGCGTCTCCAGGAGGCCGCGGCGCGCCAGCGGCACCGCGTTGGTCTGCAGGACGAAGCGGCGGAAGCCACGGCGGCGCGCCGCGGCGACGATGTCCGGCAGGCGCGGGTCCAGGGCCGGCTCGCCGCCCGAGAGGGTCAGCGTCCCGCCCGGCCCGGCGCGCCGCGCCTGCGCGTCGAGCGCGGCCTCGATCTCGGCGAGGTCCGCGCCCCGGCCGGTCAGCGGGACGAAGCAGAACGGGCAGCGCTGGGTGCAGGCGAAGGTGGTCCGCAGCAGGAGGTCGCGGCCGGAGTTGCCTTCGTGGCTCTCGGACAGCGCCGTGCCCGCCGGTCCGTCGGCCCGGGTCCGGCGCCGCGACTCGAGGAAGAGACCCAGCGCCGACACGAGGTCCGCCAGCGCCTCGCGCTCCCCCGCCTTCAGGCGCGCGCCGCCGAGAAGACGGGCCGCCAGGCGCACCGACGGCGTCAGCGATCCCCGCGTCCCGGAGGGCTCGCTCGGTTCGAGCGCGCAGAGGTCGAGCGTCTCACCGGCGCGCCTCAGCACGAAGGCCGGCCCCGCCGCGCCGGGACGGCGGCGCAGGACCCAGGCCCGGGAGCGCAGCACGGCGCCGATGTCGGCGGCCCCGCTCATAGCGGCGTCAATTCCTCGAAACCGTAGAGCTGGGCGTAGGTCCCCCAGACGCCCTCGCAGCGCGCGCGCTCGGCGCAGTCCGCGCACCCGGGCGCCTTGGTCTTGAGCACGCCCTTCTTCACCTCCTGCCAGACGAAGCGGTCCTTCAGCGGGCCGTTCTTGGTCGCCAGACTCACGTCGTTGTCGGGGTCGAAGCCCGCCTCGTCGAGGTACTTGCCCGCGAGGTAGTCGAGCGCGCGGCCCGTCACCCCGGCCAGGACCAGCGCGCATTTCGGCACGCCGCCGAAGGTCAGGTGCCGGCGCAGGCGCTTCTCGTTGAGCAGCATGATCCGCGCGATCTCCGGCGCGGCCTCGCGCAGGGACGGCACCCAGGACTCGTCGCCCTCCGCGTCCCCCTGCGGCCAGACGTAGTTGAAGCGGATGTCGTCCACGCCCAGCGCGCCGAAGAAGGCGACGTAGTCCTCCATGTCGCCCAGCGTCGGGCGGCACAGGACCGGGTTCAGCGCGACGCCGCCCGCGAGGAGGCCGCGCCGCCTCAACTCCGCCAGGTTGCGCAGTCCCTCGACCTTGCGCGCCAGGTTCCCCGGCACCCGCGTGATCAATCCGTCCTCCACCTCCGCGCGGTGGCTGTGGACCGACATGGTGACGCGCGTCAGCCCCGCCTCCGCCAGGGCCGCGCAGAACGCCGGGTCGGACAGCCGGGTCCCGTTCGTGCACAGGGAGACGCTCTCGTAGCCGAGCTCCCGCGCGTAGGCGACGGACTCCAGGATGCGCGGATAGACGCTGGGCTCCCCGCCCAGGAAGCCCGCGGCGCGACAGCCCTTCTCCCGGAAGTGCCGCAGCTCCTCCTTGACCCGCTCCAGGGAGGCCCACGGCTCCTTGTGGTCGCGGTTGACGCCGCTCATGCAGAACGCGCAGCGGTTGTTGCACAGCGTGCCCAGGTGGACCTCCACCCGACGCGGCGCCGCGGCGCCGGTCACCGCGCGCTCTCCCGGGAGTGGACCATCAAGGCCACGTCCGACACCTCCCGCCAGCGCACGCGCTCCGCCTCCCGCCGCCACTCGCGGCAGGTCAGGGTCGTCACGCGGTCCGCGTACGGGAACTTGGACCTCGGGAGCTTGGTCAGGTCGAAGAACGCGCTGACCGCCCGCCCGCCCAGGACCGGCTCCATCGCCGCCAGGCACTCGCGGAACTGCGCGACGCCCAGGAAGACGAAGACCGGCTCGTCCGCGCGCCGGAAGGTCTCCAGGAAGTTCTCGCGGCCGCGGCCGCCCGCGTCGGCGGACAGGTAGACGACGAAGCTGCCGCGCGCGTGCTCGCGCGGCCACTCGATGCCGCTCAAGGACAGCATCGTGGACAGGATCGAGGGACCGGCCAAGGCCGACACCGGCGTCCCGGCCTCGCGCAGGGCCGCGACCACCCAGCCGCCGGGATCGATGAAGCACGGGATCCCGCCCGAGCAGATCAGGCCCAGGTCCTCCGTCTTCAGCCGCTCCCGCAAGCCGCGCAGGTAGTCCGGGTCCGGCCTCTCCGGGATGGGCAAGAACTCCTTGCCCCGGCAGTCGATGCCCAGATCGGACGCGAACTGGGCGCGCGTGTGCTCCGGCTCCTCGGCGAGGAACACGCGCAGGCGGCGCGCGGCCCGCGCCGCGTTCACGGTCACGTCCAGTCGGTTGCCGATGTGCCACGGGACGAGAATCAAGGACTTGGGGTCGCCGGCCGGAGCGGGCGCGCTCACGAGAACAGCCTCCCGGCGCCGGCGGCGAGCAGCGCCCGGACGCGGCCGAACCAGGGCGTCAGGACGGCCATCACGTTGACGCAGCCCGAGACGGTGAGCAGCGAGCCGAGGAAGATCCAGACCGCGAACGGGATGGTCTGGTAGACCGTATAGTCCCCGGGCGCGCGTCCGGCCAGCCAGGTCCGCAGGGCCGAGGCGTCCTCCTCGGTCAGGCCGTCCACGCAGCGTCGGGCCAGCTTCCCGGACAGCTCCTTTTCCGCGGCGAGACGGTCCCAGGTCTGGTTGGAGAGGACGGAGCCCAGCGCCAGCTCCTCGGTCCGCAGGGCCCGCAGGCTCTCCCGCTCGATGATCCAATCGAACACGAAGCTGCCCATCGACAGGAGCATGCCGAAGCTGCAGGTCATCTTCATCGTCGTCCACAGCCGCCCGGCGATGTCCCAGTGCCAGAGGACCGTTCCGGCCAGGGTCCACGCGCAGAGCCCGGCCAGCGCCAGAGCGCCGACGGCCTTGTTCTTCAGGACGCCGATCAGCAGCCGCCAGAAGACGAACACGAACAGGAAGGCCGCCAGCGGCCCCAGCGGCGCGCCGAGCCCGCGCACGAATCTCGCCTGGGCCGCCTGCAGGCCGAAGAAGAGCGCGAACAAGTTGATCGCCAGGACCGCGTACTCGAGGCGGTAGGGCCAGAGCTCCCGGAGCCGGATGCCGGCCGTCTCCAGCCTGGCCTTGCCCCACTTGCGGGCCTCGAAACGGCGCAGCCCCCCCGCCTTCAGCGCCAGCTTCAGCGCGCTCTCCGCGCCCAGGACCAGCCCCGCGGGCACGAAGATGTTGATCAGCAGGAGCAGGAACAGGAAGCCGGGAAAGCCGGGCAGGTTGGGGTCGATGATCACGATCAGCAGGGAGAAAAGCGTGAAGAGCTTGGCGTCGCCGGCGGGCCACACCGACCAGCGCCAGAGGCCGAAGGCCGCGGCGAAGCTGAGCGCCACGTGGAGCGCCACCCGCGGGTAGTAGCCCCACGGGAAATAGAACTCGCCGATCCTCCCCAGGCGCAGGCCCAGGTGGCCGAGGACGCTGTTCAGGAACAGGAGCCCCAGCAGCGCGCCGCCCGCGCCCAGCCCCCGGAGGATCAGGCGGTTGCGGATCTTCCGGTGCCTCCAGTCCTGATAAGAGGCGGTGAATCCCAGGAACAGGAACAGCAGCAGGCAGAGCTTCGCGCTCACGGCGCGGCCTCCGCCGCGGGGCGCAAGGCCTTGAACCCCTCCGCGCGGATGCGGCTCACGCTCATCCCGTCGCAGTCCGCCCCCCGCGCGCAGCCGCGGCAGGCCGAGCCTTTGCGGAAGTAGCGCCGCGCGATGTAGAACTCCGCGAAGCGGCGGATGTCCTTCTTCTTGTCGAAACGGAACGGCGCGGGCGTCTCCACGCCCGGCAGGCAGAGCGGCCCTGCGCGCGGCGGCAGGCAGCCGTCCTTGAGCGCCGCGTCCAGGTCGCGGCAGAAGTCCTGCAGGAAGCAGTGCTCGCAGGACTCGCCGCGGCAGCCGGGCGCGCGGCCGCCGTTCAAGTAGCGCGCGAAGATCCGGCCCCGCCCGCGCACCTCGTCCAGGATCTTGTCGGGCGGCTGGATCAGGCTCTCGAAGCCCTCCAGGTGCTCGGGCTTCAGGCGGTTGGTCCACACGTGCAGGTCCGGGCGGCGGCTGAGCTCCAGCGCGCGGTGGAGCCGGGCGAGCTCCTCGGGACGCGAGAAGTCGCAGTGCAGGGTCTCGCGGTGCTTCCACGCGTCGCCGAAGGGGACCAGCGCCAGCAGGTCGAACTCGCGCACGCCCAGGCCGATGCAGAAGTCCAGGTGCTCGCGCAGGACCGGCAGATTCAGGCGGTTGATGACCACGTCCACGCTGACGATGAAGCCCGGCGTCGCCAGCGCGCGGCGCAGGGCGGTCACCGCCTGGACGAACGAGCCCGGGACCTTGGTCAGGCGGTCGTGCAGGTCGGGCGTGTGGCCGTGCAGGGAGAAGGTGGCCTCGCCCAGGCCCGCGGCGACCGCGTCCCGGAAGAACTCCCCGTAGCAGAAGCGGCGGCCGTTGGTGATCGTCTGGACGTGCTCGTAGCCGAGCGCGCGCGCCAGGCGCACGATCGCGACGAACTCCGGGTGGACCGTCGGCTCGCCGCCGCTCAAGACCACGCGCCGCAGGCCCCGCTTGCGGCCCAGGAGCAGCTCGCGGCGGATCGACGAGAGCGCCAAGACGCCCCCGGTCTGCGCGTAGCGGTCCAGGCAGAACAGGCAGCGCTGGTTGCAGTAGCGGGTCAGCCGCACCCAGTGCCGCTTCTCGGAGACGCCGTGGGCCTCGCCGCTCATCGCCCGCGCTCCCGGTTCAGGCCCTTGGCGACCTCGTTGGCCGCGCGCGACAGGAAGGCGAGCGCGCCCTGGAAGCCCAGGAACGGCTCGTCGCGCAGGAAATGGGTGTCCTCCGACGGGAAGCCGAACTCCATCCACCGGCGCCCGCGGTCGAGCTGGTCGAACGCGAACGCGCAGCCCACGATCAGGTCCGCGCCGTCCTGCGCGAGCGCCCCCCAGGTCTTGACCACCTCCGACGGGACGGGCTCGAAGACCGTGCCCGCGCGCGACTCCAGCTCGCGGCGCTCGGCGTCCGGCAGGTGATGGGCGCCGCCGACCACCAGCGTGCCCGCGACGCGCCCGCCCAGGTCCTCGATCTGCTCGGCGAAGCCGCGCGCGTAGTGCGGGTCCCCGGCGAAGGCGAAGCGCCGGCCCAGGAACGCGTGCGGGACCGTCCACTCCAGGCGCGGGACGACCGCGTCGAGCTCCCGCGCGACGAGGTCCCGCGCCGCCGTCTCGCGGCCCAGCTCGCGGCCCAGGCGCTCGACGAAGCGCCGCGACGCCTCCAGGCCGAAGGGGAGCTCCGCCTCGACGAGGCGCGCGCCCAGCCGCCGCGCCAGGATCCGCGCGGCCTTGCGCCCGTGCGGCAGGGACACGATCGTCCCGGCCCGGCGCACGGCCCGCAGGTCCTCGTAGGGCCGGCCCGACAGCCAGATCGTGACGGGCCTCAGGCCCAGCGCGCGCAGGAGGCGCTCCAACTCCTTCAGGTTGCCCTGGTGGTCGCCCTCGTTGCGGTCCATCAGATAGCCGACCAGCGCGACCGCGTCCGGCTCCGGCGCCGCGCCGTCCAGGTCCATGCCGGAGGCCAGCGCCTCCAGCACCGCCGCGTAGCCGTCCAGCCAATCCCCGGAGACCGCCGAGCGCCGCGGCATCAGGAAGTGCGGCTTGCCGGTCCCGCCCAGCGCCTCGCGCAGGAGGCGCTCGTAGTCGGTGCCCACCAGCGCGCACATCGGCATCGAGCCGAAGAAGACCGCGCCGCAGCCGGGAAAGCCCGCCAGGCGCTTCAGGGCCGCGGAGATGTCCCCCTCGGTGTCGCCGGCGATGTTGAAGACGTTGAGACCTGTGTGCTGGACGCGGTGGTCGCTGTCGCAGGACAGCAGCGTCGAGAACAGGTCGTGGCGGCCGTGGATGTGCTCGGCCTTGTCGAAGATGCAGGAGGGTCCGTCTCCCAGGAAGTAGGCGTCGGGCAGGGCGTTGAAGCCGAGGTAGGCCCCCTGCAGGTACGGGATGTTGATGCGGATGCCGATCTTGCAGCTCACGCGGCCCCCCGCCGCCCCGCGCCCAGGTGCGCCGCGTAGCGGCGGTAGAACGGGAGTCGGCTGACGGCGAGCAGGCGCGCGAAGGTCCGCAGCGCCCCGTCCACGCCCATCTCGAAGTCCTTGCTGGAGAAGCGCGCCTTGCCCGCGCGCGTCAGGCGCGCGTCGAAGAACACGTCCGAGAACGCGGCCGAGAACTCCCCGTCCTTCAGCGCGCGCTCCAGCTCCCACGGGCTGCGGAAGACCGAGACGCGGGCGTCCTTCAGCGCCGGAGGCAGGACCGGCGCCGCGCCGTGGCGGTCGTAGTAGACCAGGTCGACGCCGAAGCCCATCTCGGCGGCCATCGTCCCCGGGGGCGCGCCGTGGCCGTAGCGCAGGGCCGTCAGGCGCGGCAGGGTCGCCTCGGAGACCACGAAGCCCAGGCGCCGCCCCGCCGCCTCGGCCCGCATCGCGTCCCAGGCCGGGCGGAACTCCGCCTCCCTTCGCGCCCACGCGGCCTCGAACTCCGCGGCCTTGCCCGCGGCGGCCGCGATGCCCGCCAGGCAGGCCCGCGTGCCGGCGATCCCGTACGGCGCCGGGACCGTCGCGACGGGGCGCGGTCCCGGACCCAGCAGCTCGCGCAGCTTGGTCGGGTAGGCGCTGCGCTCGCAGAAGAGATGCCGGGCTCCCCGCGGCAGGCGCTCCAGGTCCGAGAGGCGCACGTCGGGGAACGCCGAGAGGTTCACCGTCAGCCCCAGAGACTTCAGGAACGGGACCAGCTCCGCCTCGCGGCAGGTCTTGGGGAAATGGAACAGGTTCACGGACGCGGGATCCGCGGGCGCGTCGAAGAGCCCGGGACGCGCCAGGATCCCGCGGATGTGCTCGCCGAAGTTGTCGTTGCCGTCGCGGTCCTTCTGGCTCCAGCGCACCGCATTGCCGCCGACCTCGTCCTCGCAGCGCTTGGCCAGGCCCTGCAGGTCCTCGCCCATGACGATCGGCGTGCACAGGTGCGTGAAGAGGATGTAGTCCCCCGCGGCCGCGCGCCGCCGGACCTCGGCCACCAGGGCGTCGGCGCGCTCGCCGGTGCCCATGATCATGTCGCGCTCCTCGAGCTCGGCCACGATGTTGGACTCGCCCTCGCCGTCCGCGTCGCCGCCGTCGCGCGGGCCGTCCTCGCTCTCCTCGGGCCAGTCCAGGAAGGTCCACTTGCCGAAGCTGCGCTTGGGGCGCGCGTAGAAGCACTCCAGGTCCGCGTACTCCACGTTGACCGTCTTCTCGGACGAGCAGTCCGGCACGCCCAGCAGGACCTCGAAGTCCTGGTCCGCGTAGAAGTTGCGCCAGCCGGCCTCCAGCAGGCCGATCGGCTGGCCGATGCAGGGCACGCGCACGCGGTCGCCGTCCTGCCCCGCCGGCAGGACCTCCGCGAAGGACTCCGGGTCGTCCTCCAGCAGGCGGACCAGGTCGTCCACGCTCCGCCCGGCCAGGCGCGCCGCCGCGACGGCCAGGAACTTGCGCGCGGCGGGCCCGGCCCCGGGGTCGGCCGCCACGGAGAACCCGGGCGCGCGCAGCTCCCCCCGCGCGGAGTCCGCGGGCAGGACGTGGAAGACCAGCCGGAGGGCGCCGTTCTTCAGGCTCACGCGCACGTGAGGTCCGTCCTCCTGCGCCGCGCACAGTCCCTCCAGCGACCAGGACGAGCCCGCGCCCGCCAGGCCCAGGAGCGCGGCCGCGGCCTTTAGCGCGCGCGGGCCGGCGCTGAGATGGCGCACCTCACCAGGCGGCATAGAACCTCTTGTCGTCCATCGGGGTCGGGACCGGGCAGTCCTTCTTCTCGATCGCCAGGATCTTGTCCGCCAGCGACTCCACGCTTTTGGCGAACGCGGAGCCGGGCGCGCGCTCCACCACGGTCCGATCGCGGGCGAACTCCGCCTCGCGCACGGCCGGGTCGCGCGGCACGAACTCCAGGATGCGCGTGCCCAGGATGGACGCGAAGCGCTCGACGCGCTCTCGGTCCGTCTTCGCGGAGTCCTTCAGGTTGGCCACCAGGCCCGCGAGGTACACCCCGTTCGACGAGTAGGTCTTCACCGACTTGGCGATGTTGTTGGCCGCGTAGAGCGCCATCAGTTCCTCGGACACCACGATCACGATCTTCTCGGCGAAGCCCTTGCGCAGCGGCGCGGCGAAGCCGCCGCAGACCACGTCGCCCAGCACGTCGAAGACGCGCGCGTCGTAGCCGCCCGCCTCCAAGGCCCCCAGGTCCTGCAGGGCCTCCAGCATCAGCGAGATGCCGCGCCCGGCGCAGCCCACGCCCGGCTCCGGGCCGCCGGCCTCCACGCAGTCGATGCCCAGGCGGCCGCGGATCATCAGGTCGGCCGCGGTCAACTCCGCGCGGTCGCGCACGCCGAAGAGGCGCGCGTATTTCTCCATGAAGGTCTCGATGAGGCCCCCGTCCACCAGGCCCAGCGTCGAGTCGTGCTTCGGGTCGCAGCCGACATGGAGGACCTTGAGTCCCCGCCGCGCGTAGACGGTGCTCAGGTTCGACGAGATCGTGGATTTCCCGATCCCGCCCTTGCCGAAGACGACGATGTTGTTGCGCCGGTTCACCGCCGCCTCTTTTTCGCTGGAGCCTTCGCGGGCGCGGGAGCCGGGCGGTAGACGCGGTTTTCGCGCACGAAGGACTGGAACTC
>JAJXTZ010000105.1 GCA_021783355.1 bacterium
GGCGGGCGGTCGGGGGGGGCGGGCCGGCGCGCGCCGCCGGGCGAGAGGGAGGCGGGGTTCGTGATGGCGTCCATCCAGCGCGAGAACCGCGCCTGGGCGGCCGCCGCCAGGGAGAGGATCCTTCCCCGGCTGCGGTACATGAGCGTTCCCGCCCCGCCGGCCGCCAGGAGGACCGCGGCGACCACCAGGGGAAGTCGGCGGCGGCGAGTCTTGGCCTCCCGGACGGCGGTGAAGCCGCGGGCGATCTCGTACTTGGTGCGCGGCCGCAGGCAGATCGGGCACGAGGTGTCCGAGAGGTTCAATTCGGTGCGGCAGCCCGGGCAGGGGATGGTCGCCACGGCGGGGAGATTAGCAATTTTTCATGGGGGGTCTTCTGAAACGCCGAGGTCGGCGCGGGTGCCGGGCCCGCAATGCCAATTCTTGACCAAAAAGGTCAGGAATGCTACACTGTGGTCGTCCCCGCAGGAGAGACCATGGCCAACCAGGATGTCCGAGACCTCGCGCAGAAGGAATACAAGTACGGCTTCGAATCCGAGGTCGAGGCCGACCAGGTCCCCAAGGGTCTCAACGAGGACATCGTCCGCTTGATCTCCCATAAGAAGGAAGAGCCCGCCTTCATGCTGGAGTGGCGCCTGAAGGCCTTCCGGCACTGGCTGACCATGAAGGAGCCGACCTGGTCCGAGGTCCGCTACCCGCCCATCGACTACCAGGGCGTCATCTACTACTCGGCGCCGAAGGCCAAGAAGAAGCTGGGCTCCATGGACGAGGTGGATCCGGAGATCCGCGCCACCTTCGAGAAGCTGGGCATCCCGCTCGAGGAGCAGAAGATGCTCTCGAACGTGGCCGTCGACGCCGTCTTCGACTCGGTCTCGGTCGCGACGACCTTCCGGAAGACCCTGGCCGAGGCGGGCGTGATCTTCTGCTCGTTTTCCGACGCGGTCAAGGAGCAGCCGGCCCTGGTCGAGAAGTACCTGGGCTCGGTCGTGCCCTACACCGACAACTTCTTCGCCACTCTGAACTCCGCGGTGTTCTCCGACGGCTCGTTCTGCTTCGTGCCCAAGGGCGTCAAGTGCCCGATGGAGCTGTCCACCTACTTCCGCATCAACGCCAAGGACACCGGGCAGTTCGAGCGCACGCTGATCGTCGCCGAGGAAGGGGCCGAGGTCTCCTACCTGGAGGGCTGCACCGCCCCGATGCGCGACGAGAACCAGCTGCACGCGGCGGTCGTCGAGCTGGTGGCCCACGCCGACGCGCGCATCAAGTACTCGACGATCCAGAACTGGTACCCGGGCGACAAGAACGGCAAGGGCGGCATCTACAACTTCGTGACCAAGCGCGGCAAGTGCGCGGGCGCGCGCTCCAAGATCTCCTGGACGCAGGTGGAGACCGGCTCGTCGATCACCTGGAAGTACCCGTCCTGCGTGCTCCTCGGCGACGACTCGGTCGGCGAGTTCTACTCGGTGGCCCTGGCCAACCACTACCAGCAGGCCGACACCGGGACCAAGATGATCCACATCGGCCGGAACACCAAGTCCACGATCGTCTCGAAGGGCATCTCGGCCGGACACGGGCAGAACGCCTACCGCGGCATGGTCAGGATCGCCAAGTCCGCGGCCGGCGCGCGCAACCACTCGCAGTGCGACAGCCTGCTCCTCGGCGACAAGTGCGGCGCGCACACCTTCCCCAACCTGGAGGTCGGCAACACCAGCTCGACCGTCGAGCACGAGGCCTCCACCTCCAAGATCGGCGAGGACCAGCTCTTCTATCTGCGCCAGCGCGGGCTCTCGACCGAGGACGCCGTCGGCATGATCGTCAACGGCTTCTGCAAGCAGGTCTTCAACGAGCTCCCGCTGGAGTTCGCCGTCGAGGCGCACAAACTGATGAACATCTCTCTCGAAGGAAGCGTGGGGTAGGAACATGGCCAAGAACACCGTCCTGAAGATCGACGATCTGCACGCGAAGGTCGGCGACAAGCCGATCCTGAAGGGGCTGAGCCTGGAGGTCAAGGCCGGCGAGGTCCACGCCATCATGGGCCCCAACGGCTCCGGCAAGAGCACGATGTCCTACGTGCTGGCCGGCCGCGACGGCTACGAGGTCACCGGCGGGAGCGTCTCCTACCTGGGCAAGGACCTGCTCGCGATGGCCCCGGAGGAGCGCGCGCGCGAGGGCGTGTTCCTGGCCTTCCAGTACCCGGTCGAGATCCCGGGCGTGTCGAACAAGTACTTCCTGAAGGCGGCCTACAACGCGTGCGCCAAGCACCGCGGCGAGCCGGAACTGGACGCCGGCCCGTTCCTGAAGTTCGTCAAGGAGAAGGCCAAGATGGTCGAGATGGACCCGGCCTTCCTGAACCGCTCCGTCAACGAGGGCTTCTCCGGCGGCGAGAAGAAGCGCAACGAGATCCTCCAGATGGCGGTGCTGGAGCCCAAGCTGGCCCTGCTCGACGAGACGGACTCGGGCCTGGACATCGACGCGCTGAAGATCGTCTCCAACGGCATCAACAAGCTGCGCTGCCCGGAGCGCGCGGTCGTGCTGGTGACCCACTACCAGCGCCTGCTCGACTACATCGTCCCCGACTTCGTCCACGTCCTCTCCGGCGGACGCATCGTCAAGTCCGGCGGCAAGGAGCTGGCCCTCCAGCTCGAGAAGGAGGGCTACGGGTGGATCGACGCGGAGAAGGCGGCGGCATGAGCGCCCCGGCCGCCCTCGAGACGGAGTTCCGCTCCCTGCGCGCCGCCGCGGGCGAGCCGGCCTGGCTGTCCGAGGCGCGCGAGTCCTCCTTCGCGGCCTTCGCGGCCCAGGGCCTGCCGACCTCCAAGACCGAGGGCTGGCGTCACACGCCGGCCGAGCGCCTGATCAAGCCGGACTTCCGTCCGGCCGGCAAGCCCGCCGCGCGCGGCGGCTTCGGCGGGCGCGCCCTCTGCCCGATCACCTTCCACCGCGTCGTCGTCCACAACGGACGCGTCCTGCCGGGGGGCGAGGGCTCCAACCTCTCCGGCCTGCCGGCGGGCGTGCGCGTCCAGGGCCTGGCCGAGGTCCTGCGCGACGAGCCCGAGGCTCTCAAACACTCCCTGACGCGGGGCTTCGACAAGAGCGGCCTGCCCTTCGCGGCGCTGGCCGCGGCGCTGGCCCGCGACGGCGTGGTGGTGCGCGTCGCGCGCCACGCGCGCCTCGACAAGCCGCTGAGCGTCCTGCTCGTCTCCGACGACGCCGGGGACGGCCTGCCCCAGGCCGCCCACCTGCGCGTCCTGCTCCTGCTGGACGAGGGCGCCGCGGCCGAGGTCGTCGTGGAGTCCGTCGGCGGCGGCCGCGCCCCGTTCTGGACCAACCTGCTCACCCAGGTCTCCCTCGGCGAGGGCGCGGCGCTCAAGCACTACCGCCTCCAGCGCGAGAGCGCGGCGGGCCGGCAGACCGCGGCCACGCTGGTGGAGGCCGGGCGCTGCGCGCGCTACGAGTCCCACGCGTTCGACTTCGGCGGCGCGCTGACGCGGACGGACCTGCGCGTGCGGCTGGCCGGCGACGGCGCCGACTGCGCGCTGAGCGGCCTGGCCCTGGTCCGCGGCGACGAGATCGTCGACCACCACACCGTGGTCGAGCACGCCGCCGTCGGAGGGACCACGCGCCAGCTCTACAAGGCGGTCCTCGACGAGAAGTCCCGCTTCGTCTTCGACGGCCTCGTGGACGTGCGCCCCGGCGCGCAGAAGACCGACGCGTCGGTCTACAACAAGAACCTGCTGCTCTCGGAGGACGCCTCGGTCCACACCAACCCCGAGTTCAAGATCCTGGCCGACGACGTGTCGTGCAAGCACGGCGGCGCGATCGGCCAGATGTCCCCGGAATCCCTGTTCTACCTGCGCTCCCGCGGCGTCGGCGAGGCCGAGGCGCGGCGCATGCTGGTCTACGCGTTCGGCTCCGAGATGATCGAGCGCGTCGGCTTGGAGCCTCTGAGGGAGGCGCTGACGGCGGCCCTCCACGCCCGCATGCCGGAAGCCGCCGAGGAGGCCGCATGACGCCGCTGGACACCAAGAAGCTCCGCGCCGATTTCCCGATCCTGAAGCGCCTGGTGCACGGGAAGCCGCTGGCCTACCTCGACAACGCGGCCACCACGCAGAAGCCCCGGGCCGTGATCGACGCGCTGGTCCGCTTCTACGAGACCAACAACGCCAACGTCCACCGCGGCGTGCACACGCTTTCCGAGGAGTCGACGAACATGACGGAGGCGGTCCGGACCAAGCTGGCCGCGTTCATCGGCGCGCCCAAGCCCGAGACCGTGGTCTTCACGCGCAACGCGACGGAGTCCATCAACCTGGTCGCCTACGCCTGGGGACGCAAGTTCCTGAAGGCCGGCGACGAGATCGTGATCACCGAGATGGAGCACCACTCGAACATGGTCCCGTGGCAGCTGCTGGCCAAGGAGAAGGGGCTGACGCTCAAGTACGCGCCGGTCGAGCTCGACGGCACGCTGGACCTCGACAAGGTGAAGGCGACGCTGGGGCCGAAGACGAAGCTCTTCGCCTTCACGGCGCTGTCCAACGCCCTGGGGACGGTGAACGCGGTCCAGGACCTGATCAAGGCCGGCCGCGCCGTCGGCGCGGCCGTGCTGGTCGACGCCTGCCAGTGGGCGCCGCACCGGCCGATGGACATGAAGGCCTGGGGCGCGGACTTCGTCGCGTTCTCGGCGCACAAGATGCTGGGGCCCACGGGCGTCGGCGTGCTCTGGGGGCGCGAGGAGCTGCTGGAGGCCATGGACCCGTTCCTCGGCGGCGGCGACATGATCTCGCGCGTGACCTTGGAAGGGGCGACCTGGAACGCGCTCCCGTACAAGTTCGAGGCCGGCACGCCCAACTACGCGGACACGGTGGCGTTCGGCCCGGCGCTCGACTACCTGAGCGCGGTGGGCCTGGACGCGATCCGCGCCCACGAGGACGCGCTGGCGGCCAAGGCCGTCGCCCTCCTGGAAAGCGAGCCCGCCGTGCGCGTGCTGGGCCCGAAGGACCCGAAGAAGCGCTCGGGCGTGATCTCCTTCAACCTCGCGGGCCTGCATCCGCACGACGTGGGCACGGTCTTCGACCTGGAGGGCGTCGCGGTGCGCGTCGGCCATCACTGCTGCCAGCCCCTGATGCACAAGATGCAGTGCGGCGGGACCGCGCGCGCGAGCTTCTACCTGTACAACGACGAGTCCGACCTGGAGGCGCTGGGCCGCGCGCTCAAGCGCACCGTCGAATTCTTCAAACTCGGAGCCAAGGCGGGGGTGCGCTGATGGAAGGCGACGCGGAACTGCAGGATCTCTATCGCGAGGTGCTTCTCGACTACTTCCGCTCCGCCAGCCGCAAGGGCGCGGCCGACCCCGCCGACGTGCGCGCGCACGGCATCAACCCGGTCTGCGGCGACGAGCTGGAGATCACCGCGCGCCGCGAGGGCGGCCGCCTCGCCCAGGTCCGCTACGCGGGGCACGGCTGCGTGATCAGCCAGGCCTCGGCCGCGATGATGGCCGAGGCGCTGGAGGGCCGCACCGAGGCGGAGGCCAAGGACCTGGTCCGGGCGTTCAAGAAGATGATGCTGGAGAACGCCCCGGCCTCCGGCCTGCCCGAGCCGCTGGAGCCGGTCTCGGCCCTGGAGGGCGTGCGCAAGTTCCCGCTGCGGGTCAAGTGCGCGACGCTGGGCTGGAACACCATCCTGCAGGGGCTCGAGGCCGGGCCCGCGAAGGGGGCCTGACATGGCGACCGCGACCGTCCCGTCCGTCAGCTTCCGCCAGATCGGCGAGGCGCTGCAGCCGGTCTTCGATCCGGAGATCCGCCTGAGCATCGTGGACCTGGGACTCATCTACGGCGCCGAGATCACCCCCGGCGAGAAGGGCCCGGCCGTGCGCGTGCGCATGAGCCTGACCACCCCGGCCTGCCCGTACGGGCCGATGCTCCTGGCCTCCGCGCATTCGGCGCTGGCGCGCATCCCGGGCGTCAAGGACGTGGACGTGGACCTGGTCTTCACGCCTTCGTGGGACCCGCGCACGATGGCCACCGAGGAGGCCAAGGAGCAGCTGGGGCTGTTCTGAGGAGGGCGCGATGAGGATCACCAGCTCGATCGAGTACGCGACGCGCCTGATGACGACCCTGGCGCGGGAGCACGGCAAGGCCCCGGTCCCGTCCGAGCGCCTGGCCGAGTCCGACAACATCCCGGCCGACTACGTCAGCCAGATCCTGGTCAAGCTGCGCCGCGCCGGGCTGGTGGACAGCCACCGCGGCAGCACGGGCGGCTACTCGCTGTCGCGCCCGCCGTCCGAGGTGACCCTGGGCCAGGTGGTGCGCGCGGTGGACGGCGACGTCTTCGAGGACGTCTGCGGAAAGTACGACGGCGGCACGAAGGACTGCCGCCATCAGTCCGGCTGCACGATCTCGCCGGTGTGGCGGCGCCTGAGCGGGCTGATCACGCAGTACTTCGAGAGCGTGACGCTGGCCGGGCTGCTGGCCGAGACCCCGGGCGAGTGCGGGGCCGCGCCGGAGTGGCTCGAGAAGCTGTCCGGGCGATAGGAGGAGAGCATGTCGACTTACGAGCGCGTGGAGAAGGTGCTGGAGAAGATCCGGCCGTACATCCAGTCCGACGGCGGGGACATCTCGCTCGTGTCGGTGGACGAGGCCAGCGGGGTGGTCAAGGTGACCCTGCACGGGGCCTGCGGCTCCTGCCCGAGCTCGACGGCCACGCTCAAGGGCGGCGTCGAGCGCATGATCCGCCAGGAGATCCCCGAGATCAAGGAAGTCGTCTCGGTCTAGATGCCTTAGGATATCCCTCGGAGCATCCGCGCCGCGCGCGAAGCGCCGCGGCGTGGAGCCCACGATGACGAAACGAATCGAGCTTCATTGCCATTCGGTCTTTTCCGACGGGACGCTGACCCCGGCCGGGCTGGTGGCGCGCGCGGCTGAGTCCGGCGTTTCCCTCCTGGTGCTGACCGACCACGACAGCGTCTCCGGCGCCGCCGAGCTGGCGGCGGCCGGCGCGGCGGCGGGCGTGGAGACGCGCCTCGGCATCGAGATCAACTGCGCGGGAGAGGGCTCCGCCGACCGCGTGCACGTCCTCGGCTACGGCCTCGATCCCGCGTCGCCGGGCTTCGCCGCGCGCCTGGCGGAGTTCCGCGAGCGCCGCACGGTCCGCGCGCGGCGCATGGTGGAGAAGCTGCGCGCGCTGGGCTACCCGCTGGAGTACGACGCGGTGCGCGCCTCCGCCCACGAGACCGTGGGCCGTCCGCACGTGGCGGACGCGTTGCGGCGCCTGGGGATCGTGAAGAGCCGCAAAGAGGCCTTCGAACGCTTCCTGATCAAGGGCAAGCCCGGCTACGAGGACTCCATGGGGCCGAGCCCGGCCGAGGCCATCGCGCTGATCCGCGACGCGGGGGGCATCCCCTGCCTCGCCCACCCGCAGACCGCGGGCAAGGAGCCGGAGCTCGAGGCCCTGCGCGCGCTGGGCCTGCAGGGCGTCGAGGTCCGTTACGCGGCGCACTCGCCGTCTCAGGTCCGCGCGTACGGGGATTGGGCCGCGGCGCGGGGCCTGCTGGCCGTCGGCGGCTCCGACTATCACGGCCCGGGCACGGGCCGCGACGCGCGCCTCGGCGTCGAGTACGAGGACGCGGACCTGGGGCCGGTGCTCGACGGGATCTCCCGATGCTCGTGATCGCCCACCGCGGGGCCAGCGGCCACGCCCCGGAGAACACCCTGGCCTCCTTCCGGCGCGCGCTGGAGATGGGCGCGCGCGCCGTGGAGTTCGACGTGCACCTGACCTTGGACGGGGAGCTGGTCGTCGCGCACGACGACGACCTGCGCCGCTGCGGCCGCGACCGGCGCAGCCTGCGCCGTCTGCTCTGGGAGGACGCGCGGCGCGTGGACGTGGGCTCCTGGTTCAATCCGCGCTTCTCCGCGGAGCGCCTGCCGCGGCTGGACCAGGTGTACGACCTGCTGCCTCCGGAGGTCGAGGTGCACGCGGAGCTCAAGCACGGCTCGGCGGTGTACCCCGGCATCGAGGAGCGCGCGCTGGACCTGATCCGGCGGCGCTCGGCCCTGCGGCGGACCCTGATCTCCAGCTTCGACCACGCGGCCCTGCGCGTCGTCCGCGGCCTTGACGAAACCGCGCGCGTCGGTTATCTTCTCGGCTTGAGCACCCTGGAGAAGGCGTTCCGCGAGATGAAGACCCTGCGCGCCGAGAGCCTGAACCTGAGCCGCCGCCAGGCCGGGCCGCGGGCGATCAAGGCCGCGCACGACCGCGGCTACAAGGTCCTCGTCTACACCGTGAACACGCCGCTGGAGCGCGACCGCTTCGCGCGCCTGGGCGTCGACGGGATCTTCTGCAACTACCCGGAGCTGGACCTATGGCGGTCCTGAAGCCGCAGGCCGCTCCCGAGCCGACGGCGGCGCAGGCCGAGGCGGAGGCGGACCGCCTGACCGCGAAGGGCCTGGCCGACATGGGCTGGCGCGACGAGGAGCTGCTGCGCGCGGCGCGCCTGACCTGGAAGATCAACCACCTCAAGCGCGCGACGAAGTCGATCCTCCCCGCGCACGTCTACCAGCGCGCGGAGATCCTGCTCGGCGTCGCGGATCTCGTCGGCGACTCGTACAAGCTCGCCAAGCTCTGCGCGGAGTCGGACGCGCGCCGCATCGTCTTCTGCGGCGTGCGCTTCATGGCCGAGACGGCCAAGATCCTCAACCCGGAGAAGGAGGTCCTGCTGCCGGCGCCGGAGGCGGGCTGCTCCCTGTCGGAGTCCATCACGGCCGCGGACGTGCGCGCGCTGCGCCGCAAGCACCCGGGGGCGCCGGTCGCCGCCTACATCAACACCTCCGCGGCGGTGAAGGCGGAAGTCGACGTCATCGTCACCTCCGCCAACGCGCCCAAGATCCTGCGCAAGCTCTTCGAGACGAGCCCGAAGGTGATCTTCGTCCCGGACAAGATGATGGGCCGCAACCTGGCCCAGGAGCTGGGCAAGACGCTCGGCGCGGAGCTCGTCGTCTGGGACGGCTCCTGCCTGGTCCACGACAACTTCGACGCGGCCTCGGTGGACTTCTACCGGAAGATGTATCCGGGCGTGAAGATCCTCGCGCACTTCGAGTGCAGCCCGGGGCTGGTCTCGGTCGTGGACTACATCGGCGGGACCGGAGACATGATGGACTGGGTCGCGGGTCACAAGGCTCCGTCGTACATGCTGATCACGGAGTGCGGTCTCGGGGATCTGGCGCGGTCCCGCTTCCCGGACAAGACCTTCGTGCCGATGTGCCGTCTCTGCCCGCACATGAAGGCCGTCGACCTCTCGCGCATCCTGCGCGCGCTGGAGCGCCCGTTCGCGTCCCAGCGCGTGGAGGTGCCGGCCGCCCTGCGCGAGCGCGCGCGGCGCCCGATCGAGAGGATGTTCGAGCTGGCCGAGGACCGCGCCTCGTCTTGAGCCCCTGGGCGGCGTGGTCCTCCGAGGCGTTCGCCCGCGCGAAGGCGCAGGGCAAGCCGCTGCTGGCCGCGCTGGGCCCCTTGCCGCCGGAGCCGCTGCGCGCCGCGGAGGGGGAGATCGCCAGGCGCTTCGTGGCGGTCCTGGCCGATCCGGAGTCCCGCCCCGACGCGGCGGCGCGCATCGGGCGCGGGCACGCTCTGATCCTGGACTGCGACGGGGTGCGGCGCGGGGTCCTGCCCCTGCCCGCGCCCGACCTGGCGGCGGCGCTGGAGCGCCTGGCGACGGAGGCTCGCGCCGAGTCCGCCGGGCGTCCGCAGGCCCCGGCGGCGCCCTGGACGGGCGCGGTGCGCG
>JAJXTZ010000106.1 GCA_021783355.1 bacterium
GGCACGCACCGTATCGCCCGCGGCGCGCGCCGCGAACAGAGCCGGCACCGCGTCTCGCGCCAGCAGCTCGAAGGCGTCGCGGTCGCGGAAGAACGCGGTGACGCCGATCAGCAGGTCGCGACCGAGCTGCACCAGTTCGGCCGGGTCGTCGCCGGCGCGCTGCACGTAGGCGCCGAGGCCGTCGAGCCCGAGGATGCAGGGAGACGGCGCCGGCGGCCGCGGCGGGCAGCATCCCGGCCGAGGGCGGCAGGGCCTGCACCGGGGCGCGGCCGAGCTCCTGCGCGAACAGCCTGGGGGCCTCGAGACCCGGCGACAGGACGACGATCGAGGCGGCAAGAACGACGGCAAGCGCGGCGCGAAGGCTGGCGGCCAAACGGGTCATGAGCTCTCCCTGGGTCGGTCCGGCGTCTGACCTTAATGTTACCAGCCGCCGCGCGCCGCGCCCTGGGCCGAACGGGAAGCCCGCGGCGGATTACGGCCTAGGCCTAAGGACCTAGACGCCTCTGGGCCCATGGGCCCTGCGCCGGGCCGAAGGTCCCGGCTAGACTAGGACTGCCGGCCCAGACCCCCCCGGAGGCGAACCATGAAAACGACGCGCGTCCTCTCCCTCGTCCTCGCCGCGACCGCGCTGGCCGCCGTCCAGGCCCGGGCCCAATTCTGCCCCCTGGGCGAGACCGAGCGGCGCATCGTGACCTGCCGCGAGGGGGTCTCCATGGATCAGTGCCTGGCCACCGCCCAGACCGCGGGCTGCAGCGTGGTCCGCACCCTTCCCCTGATCCACGCCGTGGTGATCGAGGTCCCCTCCGTGCGGGTCTTCTTCGCCGAGGCCAAGCTCAACAACGCCTCCGACGTGGCGGCGGTCGAGGCCGACGGCAAGGTGAGCTGGCTGCGCAACATCCCCGACCAGACATCGTTCACCCTCCCCGACACCCGGGACCTGGTCTCCGGGATGCGCAAGATCAAGTCCCCGATTCCAGCCGCCCCCGCCGCCGACGCCGAGATCCCGTGGGGCGTGGCCCGGGTGGGCGCGCCGCTGGCCTGGGCCAAGAGCGAGGGCGAAGGCGCCGCGGTGGCCGTAATCGATACCGGCATCGACGATTCCCTGCCGGACCTGAGCGGCCAGGTGGCCGGCGGGGTGAACATCGTGGACCCCCAGCACCCCGATAATTGGAAGGACGACGAGGGGCACGGCACGCACGTCTCCGGCACCATCGCGGCCAAGCGCGACGGCGAGGGCGTGGTCGGCGTCGCCCCGAAGGCGAAGCTCTACGCCGTCAAGGTCCTGGATAAGAACGGCAACGGCAACTACGACGACGTGATCGCCGGCATCCAGTGGGTGATCGACCATCACATCAAGATCGCCAACATGAGCCTGGGCGCGGACCAAGGCTCCGACGCCCTGCACGCCGCCGTCCAGGCGGCGCTGAAGGCGGGCGTGACCATCGTGGCCGCGGCCGGCAACAGCGGCGGCCCGGTCGGCTACCCCGGCGCTTACCCCGAGACCATCGCCGTCGGCGCCAGCGACTCCAGCGACCAGCCCGCGGTCTTCTCCAGCCGCGGCCCGCAGGTGGACTACATCGCCCCGGGCGTGGACATCCTCTCCGACAAGATGGGTGGCGGCGTGGTCAAGATGTCCGGGACCTCGATGGCCACCCCGCACGTGACGGGCCTGGCCGCCCTGGCCTTCGCCGAGGGCGCCCGCACCCCCCAGGCCCTGCGCGCCGCGCTGACCCGCGCCGCGCACCCAATCGCGGGGCTCTCCCCCGACCTGGAGGGTCAGGGGATGATCCTGGCCGGCGACATCCGCCCCACGATGGCGGGCGAGGGCGGCGGGACGCTGGCGATGCTCAGCCGCTGAAGGACGCGGTCGCGATTTAGACGGGCGTCGGATCGTTCCGGCCCAACCCCGGGCTCCAACGGAACGGTTCCGGCGCCCGTCCCGTTTTACTAGACTGCGTCATGCCCCAGACCATCCCTGAGCGCGTGCGCCTCTGCCGCGAAGGCCGCAACCCCGCCGCCCTCGCCCGCCTCGGATCCGGCTGGGTGGTGCTCTTCGACCGCCAGCCGCTGGAAGGCTATTGCCTGCTGCTCTCCGACCCCCTGGCCGAGAGCCTCAACGCCCTGGACGACGACGGGCGGCGGCGATACGCGCTGGACATGACGCGCGTCGGCGACGCGCTGCTGCAGGCGACGGGCGCCGCGCGCATCAACTACGAGACCTGGTGCAACCTGGACCCGGTCCTGCACACCCACATCGTCCCGCGCTACAGGTCCGAGCCGGCGGACAAGCGCGCGCTCCCCGCCTGCAAGGCCTACGACTTCGCCGCGGCCCGCGCCTTCGACCCGGAGCGTGACCGGGACCTCATCGCGCGGATGCGCGCCCTGCTGGCGCCGTACGCCGTCCCGCCCGCCTGAGGCTCAGCGCCTCTTGAAGGCGAAGCCGCCGAAGGCCTGCATCACCGGCATCACCTGGACGCGGTTGACGTTGACGCGCCGGGGCAGGGTGCAGGCCCAGAAGACGGTCTCCGCCACGTCCTCCGGCGTCAGGGGCTCGACGCCCCGGTAGGGCTCCTTGGCCTTCTGCGCGTCGCCGTGGAAGCGGACCAGGGAGAACTCGGTCTCGGCCAGCCCCGGCTCCACGCTGGTCACGCGCACGCTGGAGCCCAGCAGGTCCGCGCGCAGGTTCAGGGCGAACTGCTTGACGAAGGCCTTGGTGGCGCCGTAGCAGTTGCCCCCCGGATACGGGAAATCCCCCGCCACCGAGCCCAGCAGGACCACGTGCCCCTCGTCGCGCGCGACCAGGCCGGGAAGAAAGGCGCGCACGGTGTAGAGCAGGCCGCTGACGTTGGCCGCGACCATGGCGTCCCAGTCGTCCAAGTCGGCCTCGGGCGCGGGCTCCAGGCCCAGGGCCAGGCCCGCGTTGGCCACCACCACGCTGACCGCGGCGAAGGCCGCGGGGAGGCTCCCGGGGAAGGCCTCCACGGCCTTGCGGTCGGTCACGTCCAGCGCGGCGGCGTGGCAGGAGGCGCCCAGCTCCTTTTTCAGGGCGTCCAGGCGGTCCTTGCGCCGGCCCGTCGCCACGACCTTGGCGCCCTCGGCGGCGAAGCGGCGCGCGATCGCGGCCCCGAAGCCGGCCGTGGCGCCGGTCACCAGCACGGTCAGGGACCGGGGATCGACCCGCGTCACTGGAACACCCCCCCGCCGGAGTCCACGCCCATCCCGAAGCCGTAGACCAGCTCCCCGCCGTGCTGAGCGGTCGAGAAGAGCAGGGCGAAACCGGCCAGCCACAGGGCCAGGACCGCGGCGCGCCAGGGCGTCCCGTCGCGGCGCGTCTTGACCGTCCACAGGCGCAGGGCGGACAGGACGCTGAAGATCCCGCAGGTCCACCAGGCCAGCGTCTTATGGTCGGCCAGGACCTCCCAGGCCAGGGGCTTGTGCGGCGCGGTGCGCTCGGCCAGGAGGCCCAAGGCCAGCGTCGACCAAGCGGCCAGCGTCCCCAGCCACAGCAGCCACGACTCCGCAGGGCCCAGCCACTCCGGCGCCGACTTCCTCATCCGCAGTCCGGCGACGGCCAGTCCCGCCGCGAGCAGAGCGATCGGGAAATGGACCGCCGCCGGATGCAGATGGTAAGGCTTGATCAACTCATTCCTTCGCGATTTTGTCGACGATGATCGCCGGCAGGCCGCCGGAGAGGACGACGCGTCCCGTCACCTTCGCGTCGGTCCCCGCCAACTCCTTGGCCGACGCGTAGGGCGCCTCGTTGGCGTGGTCGGCGACCACCAGGTACAGCTTGCCGGCCTTGGTCAGCACGCCCAGCGGCGCGCCGTCCTTGAGCACGCACATCTTCGCGCACTCCGCGTGCTTGGGGCCCTTGGCCCCATGGCCCAGGTAGCAGGCCATGTCCACCAACTCTCCCGACAGCGTCTCGATCTTGCCGGACGACTTCGCCGCCGTGCCCGCGCGCGCGAAGGCGGCTCCGGTCGCCATCGTCGCCGCGAGCAGCACGAGTCCGATTTTCTTCATGAGGGTTCCTCCTTGTTCCGTCTACCGCGTTCTACGATTTTTGGCCCGTCATGTCCATCTTCGCGCGCTCGCGCCCTTTCCACGCCATGAAGATCGCCGGATAGATCAGCAGTTCCAGGAGGAAGGAGGTGAAGATCCCGCCCACCATCGGCGCCGCGATGCGCTTCATCACGTCCGCGCCCGCCGCGGAGGCCGGCGCCCACATGATGGGCAGCAGGCCCATGAACAGGCAGAGCACCGTCATCATCTTGGGCCGGACGCGCTTGACCGCGCCGTGCATCACGGCCTCCTCCAGGTCCGCGGGCGAGTTCAGGCGCCCGGCGCGCCGTTGCTCCTCGAAGGCCAGGTTCAGGTAGAGCAGCATGATGACCCCGGTCTCGGCGTCGACCCCGGCCAGCGCGATGAGCCCCACCCAGACCGCGACCGACATGTTGTAGTGGAGGAGCCAGAGCAGCCAGATCGCTCCGACCAGCGAGAACGGCACCGCGAGCAGGACGATCCCGGTCTCGGCGAGCGAGCCTGTGTTCGCGTAGAGCAGGAGGAAGATGATGAGCGCCGTCAGCGGGAGCACGATCAACAGGCGCTTGCGGGCCCTCTGCATGGCCTCGAACTGCCCGCTCCACTCCACCGAGTAGCCCGGCGGGACCTTCACGGCCGCGGCGACGCGCTTGCGGGCCGCGGCGACGTAGCCGCCGATGTCCGCGCCCGGGTCCAGGTCCACGTAGACCCACCCGGTCAGCATCCCGTCCTCGTCCTTGATCATCGGCGGGCCGGTGGAGACGCGGATGTCGGCCAGTTGGACGATGGGGACCTGCGCGCCTGTCGGGGTGGGCACCAGGACCCGCTTGAGCGCGGGTAGGTCGTCGCGGTAGCCCCGCGCGTAGCGCACGTTGACCGGGTAGCGCTCGCGCCCTTCCACCGTCGTGGTCACGTTCATGCCGCCGATCGCCGTCTCCACGACGTCCTCCACGTCGCCGACCGTCAGCCCGTAGCGCGCGGCCTCCCGGCGGCGCACCGTGAAGTCGAGGTAGTCCCCGCCCTCCGTGCGCTCCGCGTACGCGCTGCGGGTGCCCGGGAGGGGCTTCAAGACCCGCTCGATGTCCCGGCCAAGGCGCTGGATGCCGGCTAGGTCCGGCCCGAAGATCTTAATGCCGACCGGGGTGCGGATGCCGGTCGTCAGCATGTCCAGGCGCGCCTTGATCGGCATCGTCCATGCGTTGGTCGTCCCCGGCATCTTGAGCGCCGCGTCCATCGCGGCGACCAACTCGTTCCAGGTGCGCGGACGCCGCGTGGTCCAGCGCAGGCCCAGGAAGCGGTGCGCGACGCGCACGGTCGGCCACTCCTCCGGAGGCCGGAGCTTGACGATCGTCTCGCCCATCTCCAGCGGCGCCGGGTCCGTCGCCGTTCGCGCCCGGCCGATCTTCCCGAAGACGCGCTCGACCTCCGGGAAGCCCTTGAGGATGCGGTCCTGGCGCTGCAGCCAGACCTTCGCCGCCTCAATCGAGATGCTGGGCAGGGTCGTCGGCATGTACAGGATGTCGCCCTCGTTCAACGGCGGCATGAACTCCGAGCCCAGGCGCAGGAAGACCGGGATCGTCGCCAGGACCAGGACGCCCGCCAGCGCGATCGCCGCGCGCCGCCGCTCCAGGACGAAGCGCAGCACCGGCGCGTAGACGCGGAAGAGCGCGCGGCTGATCGGATGTTCCTCCTCGGAGCGCACCCGTGCGCCCTTGAGCAGGAGCTGCATGAGCACCGGCACCACGGTCACCGCGACGACGGCCGCGAAGAGCATCGCGAAGTTCTTCGTGAAGGCCAGCGGCTTGAAGAGGCGCCCCTCCTGCGCCTCGAGCGCGAAGATCGGCATGAAGCTGACGGCGATCACCAGCAGCGAGAAGAACAACGGCCGCCCCACCTCCTGCGTCGCGCGCAGGATCGTCTCCGCCTCGGGCTCCGTCTCGCCGGCCGCGCGCCGCTCCTCCAGGCGCTTGTGGGCGTTCTCGACCATGATGACGGACGCGTCGACCATGGCGCCGATCGCGATCGCGATGCCGCCCAACGACATGATGTTGGCGCTGAGTCCCAAGTAGTACATCGGGATGAAGGCGAGGAGGGCCGCGACCGGCAGGGAGAGGATCGGGATAAGCGCGCTGCGCGGGTGCCAGAGGAAGACGACGATGACGAGGCTCACGATCAGAAGCTCCTCGATCAGCTTCTCGCGCAGCGTCGCGACGCTTCGCTCGATGAGGCGGGAGCGGTCGTAGGCGGTCACGAGCCGCACGCCGGGCGGGAAGCCCGGCTCGACCTGCGCCAGCTTCTTCTTGACCGCGTCGATCACCTTCAGCACGTTCTCGCCGTAGCGCACGACCACGATCCCGCCCACCGCCTCGCCCTCGCCGTCGAGGTCCGCGGCGCCGCGGCGCATCTCCGGGCCGAAATGGACGCGCGCCACGTTCCTGATCAAGACCGGCACGCCGCGGCGGTCGGTCCCGAGCGGGACGTCCTCGACGTCGCGCAGGCTCCTGATGTAGCCCCGACCGCGCACCATGTACTCGTGCTCGCTCATCTCGATCGAGCCGCCGCCCGCATCGGCGTTCGAGCGCCGCAGGGCGGAGACGACGCGGCTGAGCGGGATGCCGTAGGCGAGGAGGGCTGACGGATCCACCTCGACCTGGTACTGCTTGACGAACCCTCCGATCGGGGCGACCTCGGCCACGCCCGGCACCGACTCCAGCCAGTAGCGCAGATGCCAGTCCTGGAACGAGCGCAGGTCCGCCAGGCTCTGATGGCCCGTCTTGTCGACGAGCGCGTACTCGAAGCCCCAGCCCACGCCGGTCGCGTCGGGCCCCAACGCGGGGCGCGCCCCGGCCGGGAGTCGGCCGCGGAGCTTGGACAGGTACTCGAGGGTGCGCGAGCGCGCCCAGTACATGTCGGTGCCGTCCTGGAAGACGATGTAGACGAAGGACGCGCCGAAGAACGAGTAGCCGCGCACCACCTTGACCTTGGGCGCGGCGATCATCGAGGCCACGAGCGGGTAGGTGACCTGTTCCTCGACGAGGTCCGGCGAGCGACCGGGCCAGTCCGTGAACACGATGACCTGGACGTCGGAGAGGTCCGGGATCGCGTCGAGCGGGATGTTCTTGAGCGCGTACAGGCCCCAGGCGACGGCGAAGACGAGGCCCAGGAAGACGAAGAAGCGGTTCCTCGCGCACCAGGCGATGAGTCTTTCGATCATGGCCGGGTCACTCCCGCCCGCCGCCGAAGCCGGCGACGGCGCCCTGCAGGTTCGACTCGGAGTCGATCAGGAAATTGCCGCTGGTCACCACGCGGTCGCCCTCGGCGAGGCCGCGGCGCACCGACACCCAGCCGCCGCCGCCCGGACCGAGCTCGACGCGCCGCGCGACGAGGCGCCCCTGCCCCCGGTCGATGAAGACGATCTGACGCGTCCCGGTGTCCACCACCGCGTCGCGAGGGATCGCCAGGAGCCGGCCCAGGTCGGCCGAGATCTCCGCGTCCAGGAACATGCCCGGACGCAGCTCCCCGTCCGGGTCGGCGATCCTCACTCGCGCCCGCGCCGTGCGCGTGCGCGGGTCGACGACCGGGTCGAGCGAGGCCACGGTCCCGCGGAAGACCTCCCCGGGCAGGGACGGAGAGACGGCCGCGACGGCCGCGCCCCGCCGCGCGTACGGCAGGTCGGACTCGTAGACGTCCGCGTACATCCACGGCGCCCCCGCCTTGCCGCCGGAGAGCAGCAGGGTGCGGTCGGGGCGGCCCGCCGTCGCCAGCGCGCCGATCTGCGCGGCGGTCAGGCCCTGCAGGCGCAGGCGCAGGCGGCTGGAATCCAGCAGGGACTGGGAGCGCGCGGCGCTGCCGGGCAGGGTGCTCGCGCGGGCGGCGCGCGCCGCCGAGAGCGCGGCCAGGTACTCCTCCTCGGTACGGTAGAGCTCCGGGTCGTAGGCCACGCGCGCCGCGGTCCGCAGCGTGCGGAAGAGCTCCCGGGGCCGCGCGACCGCCGTCTTGACGCCGATCGTCTGCAGGCGCTCGGGCGAGACGCGGAACGCGCCCGGCTCCGCCGGCGCCGCTCCCGCCGCGGACGCCGTCTCATCGGCATAGACCGGCACGAAGTCCATGCCCATCGAGTCCTTCGCGGGGACCGGCGAGGTCTGCCGCGCATCCATCGGACTGCGGTAGTACAGGACCTTGCGCCCGGCGGGGGCGGGGCGCGCGCAGGCGGCCGCCGCCGCGGCCGCGAGGACGGCGAGGATCGCGATCTTCTTCATTTGGCTTCTCCTTGCGGCTGCGGCAGCGGCTCTGCGACCACGCGCTCCAGCTCGGCGCGCGCGATCCGGAAGTCCGCGCGATGGCGGGCCTGCTCGAGCTCGGAGCGCAGGAGCTGGCGCTGCGCGTCGAGCAGGTCCTGGAATCCCGTCTCGCCGGCCTCGTAGGCGCCCTGCGCGGCGTCCAGCGCGGCCCGGGCCTGGGGCAGGACGGTGTCGCCGTAGAGCGCGTCGAGACGCGCGGCCGTCTCGCACCGGACGCTGAGGTCCGCGACCCGCCAGCGCGTCTCGTTGACCAGGTCCGCCAGCGAAAGCCGCGCGGCGTCCCGCGCCGACCGGGACTCGCGCGCGGCTGCGCGGGTCTTGCCCAGCCACACCGGGAGGCTGACGCCCAGGCGCAGGGACTGGGAGGCCCGGCCGTCGTAGGGCAGGGAGTCCGAGGCGTCCCCCGTCTGCGCGTAGCCCACCATGAAGTCCGGGAAGTAGCGGCGCAGGGCCAAGCGCCGCTCGGCCTCGCGGCGCCCCGCGAGCGCGCGCAGGGCCAGAAGTTCCGGGCGCCCGGCCAGCGCGGCTTGCGCCAGGGCCTCCCCGTCCCACCTCCCGGCGGGGACGCGCCCGGCCTGCGGCGTTCCCAAGGGGGCCAGGGGCGGCCGGTCGAGGAGGGCGTTGAGCCGGGCCCGCGCGCTCACGGCCTCCTCGCGGGCGGTGAGCAGGTCCGTGCCCAGGCGCGCCAGCTCGACCTGCGCGCGGAAGACGCTCGCCTGCGGCTCCCGGCCCACCGCGTACTTCTGTTCGGCGACGCGCGCGACGCGCCGCAGGACGCTCTCCTGCTCGCCCAGGATCTGGACCGTGCGGTCGAGGTAGAATATCTCCTCGTAGGCCTTCACGGCTTCGGAGCGGACCTCCCAGGCCTTGGCGCGGTACGCCTGCTCCGCCATCTCCGCGTCCAGGCTCGCCGCCTGGCCGCGCAGGGCGCGCTTTCCCCAGAACGGCAGAGTCTGCGAGACCGAGAACTGGTCCATCATGGGGTCGCCCGGCATGGAGCGGTCGCGCACGACGTGCATCTCCTCGACCTCGGGATCGGGCAGGGCAGCGGCCTGCGCCGGGACTTGCGCGGCGGCCTCCCAGGCGCTCCTCGCCGCCTGAAGTCCGGGATTGACCCTCGCGGCCTCGGCCAGGACGTCGGCTAGGCGCAGGGTCCCGGTCGACAAAGCCGCCGCGGCGGGCGCGGCGGGCACGACGAGCGACAAGACGGCAAGCCAGACTCTCACGATTCCTCCTCCTCGATGACGCGAACGGCGACGGCCCAGCGAGATCGCTAGGCGCGAGGAGGCGAGAGGCCGCGCACGGCCCCGGGCGGGGCCTGCGGCGAGGCGGAGAGGGCGAGGACGGCGAGGGCCCGCGCGCGCGGCGCGCGGGCGAA
>JAJXTZ010000107.1 GCA_021783355.1 bacterium
GATCTCAGCGCCACCGCCGCCGCGGGGAAGAGGGCGCGCGCCGCCGCGACGCCGTCGCAGGGGCGTCCGCCGGCCAGCGCCGCGTCCAGGACGACCAGCCCGGGTTCGGGAGCGGCGCGGCTCGACTGCGCGAGGTCGGGGACGGACTGGAACGGCCTGGCGGCCGCGGCCGCCAGGCGCTCCAGGCGCGAGGCCCAGGCCGCGTCGCGCGTGACGGCCAGCATCGCGCTAGACGGCCTCCCACGCCGACGCCAGCCCCTGGCCGACGCCGACGCAGAGCGCGGTCAGGCCGCGCTTGGCCTTGCGCCGGCGCATCTCGTGGAGGAGAGTCACCGCGATGCGGCAGCCCGAGGAGCCCAGCGGGTGGCCGAGCGCGATGGCGCCGCCGTTGACGTTGAGCCGCGCGGGGTCGAGGCCGAGCTCGCCGCGGCAGGCCAGAGACTGCGACGCGAAAGCCTCGTTGATCTCGACCAAGTCCAGGTCCGCGGCGTTCCAGCCCAGCCGCTTGAGGAGGGAGCGCGTCGCCGGGACCGGCCCGATGCCCATGAAGGACGGATCCACGCCCGCCGCGGCCGAGCCCGCCCAGCGCGCGAGGGGCGCCAGGCCCAGCGCCGCGGCCCGCTTGGCCTCCATCACCAGCACCGCGGACGCGCCGTCGTTGAGGGACGAGGAGTTCCCCGCGGTCACGGTGCCGCCGGCGCGGAACGCGGGCTTCAAGGACGCGAGTTTCTCCCGGCTGCTGTCCTCGCGCATCGTCTCGTCGGCGGCGAACTCCGCGGGGCCCCCCGTCTTGCGCGGCGGCAGCGGGATCGGGACGATCTCCTCGGCGAAGACGGAGCCGCGCGCCTTCACCGCGCGGCGGTGGCTCTCCAGCGCGAAGGCGTCCTGGTCGGCGCGGGAGATCTTGTACTTGTCGGCCACGTTCTCGGCGGTCTCGCCCATGCCGAGCAGGGGGAACAGCGCCTGCAGGCGCTTGTTCGGGTAGCGCCAGCCGAGGGCCGTGTCGTAGGCGGTCAGGTTGCCGAACGGGTAGCCGGACTCCGCCTTGGGCAGGGAGTACGGGGCGCGGCTCATGCTCTCGACGCCGCCGGCGACGTAGGCGTCCCCCTCTCCGGCCAGGATCGCGCGCGCCGCGGCGTTGATCGCCTCCAGTCCCGACGCGCAGAGGCGGTTGACCGTGCAGCCGGGCACCGTCTGCGCAAGCCCCGCCAGCAGCGCGGCCATGCGCGCGACGTTGCGGTTGTCCTCGCCGGCCTGGTTGGCGCAGCCGAAGTACACGTCGGCGATCTCCGCCGGGTCGAGGGACGGGGCCTTCTTCAGGAGCGCGGCGATGACGAAGCCCGCCAGGTCGTCGGGGCGCACGCAGGCCAGGCCTCCTCCCAGACGGCCGACCGGGGAACGGACGGCGGCGACGACCACGGCGTCACGCGATCCCATCGAAATCCTCCATCTTCGAGCGCCATTCCTCGCTGACGCGGACCGGACGGCCGAGCGCGTAGTCGAAGGCGACCATCACGGACTTGGCCTCGGCGATCAGGCGGCCGGTGGCCTTGTCCTCGATCCGGTAATCCATCTTGATGCTGGCCCCGCCGACCTCGCCGACGCGGCAGCCGACGGTCAGCGTCTCGTGATGGTACGCGGGGCTCTTGTAGTCGATCTCGACGCGCGCGATGATCACGCCGAAGTCCTCCACTTTCAGCCGTCCCAGCACGCGGCGCAGGTAGTCGATGCGCGCGCTCTCCAGGAAGCTGAGATAGTTCGCGTTGTTCACGTGGCCGAGCGCGTCGGTGTCGGAGAAGCGCACGGCGACGTCGGTGGTCAGGCGGTAGCCGTCCATCAGCGGGCCTCCCGGAGGAGCCTGGCGAAGCGCGAGCGGCTCATCACGACCTGGAGGATCGAGCCCTCGCCGAGCTTGCGCCCCCGGCTGTGGATCTCGGCGCGCGTGTACACGCGCGAGCCGCGCACGCGCACCAGGCGCGCGACCACGTGCAGGGGGGCCCCGACGCGCGCGGGGCGCAGGTGCTTGACCAGCACGCCGCCGCCGACGGCCTCCTCATGCGGCTCCAGGTACGGCGCGAGCAGCATCCGCGAGACGGTCTCCATGTGATAGACCATCGCCCATGTCGCGTACAGCGGGTGGCGGACCAGGCCCTGAAGATGCGGCTTCATGTGCCGCTCCACCTTGGCGGGCATGTCCACGGTGAGGCCCGCCTTCAGCCCGGTCCTCATCCGATCATCCCCAGGGCGGCCAGGCGCACGGCCTCGGCCGCCGCGGAGAACGGCATCGCCTCGGCGGCCTCGCGCGCGGCCGCGCCCATGGTCTTGAGACGCTCCCGGTCGGAGATCATCTCGAGCAGGGCCGCGGCCAGCAGAGGCGGAGCCTTCTTCGGGCTCGGGTAATGCACGAGGCGGCCGGCCTCCGGCGGCAGAGTGTCGCGCACGCCGTAATGGTCGCTGGCCAGCACGGGCAGGCCGGCGTGCATCGCCTCCACCACGTTGAGGCCGTAGCTCTCGTGCACGGACGGCGAGACGAACAGGTCGGCCAGGCTCAAGTGCACGCGCTTGCCCTCGGCGTCCAGGTAGCCCGGAAAAACCACTTTCACCTGCTTCAATCGCGCCGCCGCGGCCTTGACCTTCTTGTGGTAGGCCTGGCCCATCATGAACGCGGGCTCGCCGCAGATGAAGAGACGCACGTCGCGGCCGGCCAGGCGCCCGTCGGCCTCCAGCAGGCGCAGGGCCTCGAGGAGCAGGTGGATGCCCTTCTCGGGCGAGATCCGCGACAGGGTCATCAGCACGACCGTCTCGGGGCCGATCTCGTGGTAGTCCCGCAGCTCCTCGGCGCGGTTGGAGTCGGCGGGGCCGGCGTCCTCGGCCCAGACCCCCCAGGGGATCACCGCGATGCGCCGCCGCAGCTCCTCCTCGCCGACCACCCCTCCGTAGCAGCGCAGGATGGTGTCGGCCATCGCGCTGGAGGGCACGACGATGCGCCGCGAGCGCGCGACCGTCTCGCGCTGCTTCTCGAAGACCAGGCTCAGGACGTCCGGCAGGACCCGCTCGACGCCGGCCGCGCGCAGGCGCTCGTGCAGGCGCGTCAGCCGCTCCGGGGCCACCAGGCGGCGCAGGTAGAGCTTGTTGAAATAGTCCACGACGTCCACGTGCCAGAGGGACAGAATCCGGTAGCCGGCCGCCGAGAGCGCCTCCAGGTCCGGGCCCTCGGAGATGTCGTTGACGACGATCGCGGTGTCGGACGGGCGCAGGCGGTCGCGGCGCGACAGCACCCACTCCGTGGTCTCCCGCTCGAATTCGCGGCAGAAGCGGGCGTAGGCCAGCTCGCCGAGCTCGACGAGGCCCTCCGGGCGCGGCGCCAGGCGCGCGTACTCGGCCGCGGCGGACGGCGCCTCGGGACCGGAGCCCAGGACGACCAGCTCCCAGGTCCCGTCCGGGACCCAATGGCGCGCCAGCTGGAGGCCGACCATCGCCCCGCCGCCCAGGGGCGTGCGGTCCATGGGGTAGCCCAGGTGGCTGCCGATGAAGACCAGTTTTCTCACGCTAGCGAATTATATACATTGTCGCGGACGCGCGCCCGGTTGGGTGCGTCATCGAGCCGCGCGTCCCGACACTCACTTTCAGGGAGAACCGCCATGAACGCCCAGTCCAAGACCGTCGTCGTCGCCGGAGGCGCGCGCACCCCGTTCGGCCACCTCGCCCGCTCCCTCTCGCCCGTTCCCCCCGAGGACCTGCTGGTCATGGCGCTGCAGGCGGCCGTCGGCCGCGCGAAGCTCCCGAAGGAGGCCGTGGACGGCGTCATCGCCGGCTGGGTCGGGCAGGCCTTCAGCGCGCCCAACATCGCGCGCGTGGCCGCCCTGCGCGCCGGCCTGCCGGAGAAGGTCCAGTCCGTGACGGTGCAGAACAACTGCGTCTCCTCGATCGAGTCGATCGCGTCGGCGGTCCGCTTCATCCTGGCCGGCGAGGGCGAGCTGTACCTGGCCGCGGGCGTGGAGACGATGTCCCGCCTGCCGTACTCCATCGACGGCTCGCGCGCGGCCAAGGCCCTGCGCAGCCTGGACACCGTGAAGGCGAAGTGGGCCGAGCTGCCGACCACCCCGGAAGTCTCCGTCGTGGACGCCATGGAGGAGGGGCTGACCGACCCCGTCGAGCGCATCAACATGGCGGGCACCGCCGAGGTCTGCGCGCAGCTGTACGGCGTCGGCCGCGCGGAGCAGGACGAGTACGCGCGCGAGAGCTTCCGCCGCAGCCTGGAGGGCTGGAAGAACGGCTTCTACGCCACCCACGTGGTCCCGGTCTCCAAGGACGGCGCGGTGCTCCTCGACAAGGACGAGTACCCGCACCTGCGCGCGGACCTGGTCGAGAAGCCCAAGATGTTCGGCAAGGCCCCGGCCCTTTTCGACAACTCCGCCTACTCGATCAAGGACTTCTACCGGGACTTCGGCCGGCACATGGACGGCAAGGCTCCCGCCGACGACGCGAAGGGGAGCGTGACGCTGTTCAACTCCTGCGGCCGCTCCGACGGCGCGGCGGCCGTGATCGTGACCACCGCCGAGAAGGCCAAGGCCCTCGGGCTCGAGGTCCTGGCCGAGATCAAGGGCTGGGGCTTCGTGGGCAACAACCCCGCCCGCATGGGCGTGTCGCCCGCGCTGGCCGCGCCCGTCGCGCTGTCGCGCGCCGGGGTCTCCTTCGACGCGCTGGACCAGATCGAGCTGCACGAGCCGTTCGCCGCCACCGTGCTGTCCATCTTCAAGCTGGGCAAGGAGAAATTCGGGCACGATTGGGCGGCCAAGAACGCCGCGGGCGCGCTGAACCCCAACGGCGGCTCGATCGCCGTGGGCCACCCTTTGGGCGCCACCGGCGCCCGGCTGATGCTGAACCTCGTCCACGCCCTGCGCGCCAACCCGAAGGGACGCCTGGGCATGATGGCCGCCTGCGCGGGCGGCGGCATGGGCGGGGCGATGGTCGTCGAGCGCCGCTAGGCGGACGCGCCGCGCCGGGCGGGCGTCACTTCCGCGGACAGAACAGCCCGGTGCCGAAGAAGCGGGTCTGGCCGCCGGAATCTCCCCCGCGGTAGCGCGCGACGATGGCCATCAGCGGGTCCTTCTCGTGCAGGGCCAGCCGCCGCGGCTTCTTGCTGCCGCGGTCCCAGAAGATCGTCAGCGAGAACTCGCACCCCAGGTCTTCTTCCTGGCAGCGGGTCTGCTTCATGACGAAGCGCTCCTCGTCCTCGGTGATCGGGACGTAGCCCGCGATGCGGTACGGCGTCTCGTCGCTGAAGGGCTTGATGAAAGAGTCCGCCGTGCATCCCGCGGGGCGCTGGACGATGATCCCCTTCTTGCGCGCGTCATGGACCTTGATCAGGGCCCGGATCTCGATCTGCTTGGCCCGGGCCTTCACGCGCAGGCGCGGCGGAAGGGCGGCGGCGTCCACGGCCAGGAACGGGTCCACCAGCTTGGGGTCGGCCTCGGAGGTCGGCACCTTGAGGAAGTACTCGGCCAGCTCGACGGTGGTCTTGTCCGCGGCCGGCTTGGGCGCCGGGACGCGGCGCGCCGCGGCGGAGGCGGGCGCCGCGCAGAGCAGCAGGGCCAAGAGGAAGGTCATGGCGTCATTGTAGTTCATCCGCGGGGGTGATGCTTCGCGTGAGAGGCCTTCAGGCCGGACGCGTCCAGATGGGTGTAGATCTGCGTGGTGGAGAGGTCCGAGTGACCCAGCATCTCCTGGACGGCGCGCAGGTCCGCTCCGCCCTCCAGCAGGTGCGTGGCGAAGGTGTGGCGCAGCAGGTGCGGATGGACGGCCGCCGCGATCCCCGCGCGCTTGCCCAGGGCGCGCAGGAGCCGCCAGAACTGCACGCGGGAGAGCTTCATCCCGGAACGCCCCAGGAAGAGCTCGGCGGCGGACGACTTGAAGCGCCGCTCGCGCTCCAGCAGGTAGAACTTGAGCGCCGCCACGGCCCGCGCGTGGACCGGGACCAGGCGCTCCTTGGAGCCCTTGCCCCGGACGCGCACCCAGCCCTCCTGAAGGTTGACCGACTCCGGCGTCAGCGACAGCAGCTCCGAGACGCGCAGTCCCGACGCGTACAGGAGCTCCAGCATCGCGCGCTCGCGTACGTCTTCGTAGGATTCCCCGTCCGGGGCGGCCAGCAGGCGCGAGGCCTCGGCGCGGGTCAGCTTCTTCGGCAGGCGCCGGCCGCGCCGAGGCCCGCGCAGGGACTCAGCCGGGCTCTCCGGCAGACGGCCTTCGACGGCCTGGTAGGCGAAGAAGGACTTGAGCGCGCCGATCGCCCGGAACAGCGACGCGGGCTTCAGGCCCCGGCGGCGCTCGTCCCAGAGGAAGTCGTCCAGCTGGGCCCGCGTCGCGGCGCGGGCGTCCAGGGCGCGCGCGCGCGCCCAGGCCAGGAAGCGCCCGACGTCCCCCGCGTAGGCCTCGACCGTGCGCGGGGAGAGGCCGCGCTCCAGCCTTAGGTAGCGCGCGAACTCTTCCAGCGGGGTCGGAGTCCCCTCGGGGTCCATGCCGCTATTCTACCTCTCCGCCCGCGGGGGTCCCGGGAAAAAATGAGGCGCCGCCGCCCTCTTCGGGCGGCGGCGCCGTTGCGGCCCTCTCCGGCTCAGGCCTTGGCCTTTCCGGACGCCTTCGCCGCGGACTTCTCGACGGATTCGGACGCCTCCGTCTCCGCGACCGGGGTCTCCGCGCCGGGCAGGACCAGGTACTTGTCGCGCAGGGCCTTCTCCAGCCTCTCCGCGGTCGCCGCGTTGTGCTTGAGATAGGCCTTCGCGTTCTCGCGGCCCTGGCCGAGGCGCTCCTCGCCGTACAGGAACCACGAGCCGGACTTCTCGACGAGGCCGGCCTCCACGCCCATGTCCACCAGGCAGCCCTCGCGCGAGACGCCGAAGCCGTGGATCATCTCGAACTCGGCCGTGCGGTAGGGCGGGGCGACCTTGTTCTTGACGACCTTGACGCGCGCGCGCGCGCCGACGACCACGTCGCCGTCCTTGATGTTCTCGATGCGGCGGATGTCCAGGCGCAGGGTCGCGTAGAACTTGAGCGCCAGGCCGCCGGTGGTGGTCTCCGGGTTGCCGAACATCACGCCGATCTTGTTGCGGATCTGGTTGATGAAGATCAGCATCGTGTGGCTCTGCGCCACCACCGCGGTGAGCTTGCGCAGGGCCTGGCTCATCAGGCGCGCCTGCAGGCCCATGTGGGAGTCTCCCATCTCACCCTCGATCTCGGCCTTGGGCACCAGGGCCGCGACCGAGTCGATGACGATCACGTCGAGGGCCGAGGAGCGCACCAGCTTCTCGGTGATCTCCAGCGCCTCCTCGCCGCAGTCCGGCTGGGCGATCAGCAGGCCGTCGATGTCCACGCCCAGGGCCCGCGCGTACGCGGGGTCCATCGCGTGCTCGGCGTCGATGTAGGCCGCGGAGCCGCCCATCTTCTGCGCCTGGGCCACGACCTGGAGGGCCAGGGTGGTCTTGCCCGAGGACTCGGGCCCGTAGATCTCGATGATGCGGCCGCGCGGGAAGCCCCCCACGCCCAGGGCCAGGTCCAGCGACAGCACGCCGGTGGGGATCGCGTCGATCTTGATCTTCGCGGCGCGGTCGCCCAGCTTCATGACCGCCTCCTTCCCGTACGCCTTCTCGATCTGCGCCAGCGCCAGCTCCAAAGCCTTCGACTTGCCCGAGTCCATGTTAGCCATTGAGTGATTTCTCCCTCCTTGGCGCGCCGTTCGAACTCCGGCGTCCAAGGGTGTGAGTATAACAGAAGTCGCGTTCGAACACAAGTTCGATTTTTGTTCGAATCCGTTCGAACGCGCCGCCACGGATCCGGGTTCCCCTTCGG
The DNA here is from genome assembly GCA_021783355.1 of bacterium. Taxonomy (GTDB): domain Bacteria; phylum Elusimicrobiota; class Elusimicrobia; order UBA1565; family UBA9628; genus GWA2-66-18. Next base: position 7,846 of record JAJXTZ010000107.1, read on the forward strand.
GGACCCTCTGTATACGGAGCGGGGGGGCGAAAAGTTCCGCGGGAACGCCTACGCGGAGTGGGTGTCGCCCCAGGAGTCGGTCCAGATGAGCTTGCCGTCCTCCCTGAGGGTGAAGGCGCTCACGCCGGAAGCGACCTGGCCGGCTCCTTTATAAAGGTTGCCGTAGGAGTCCAGCCAGGCCACGTCGCCGGTGCGGTCGCAGATCCGCCAGGTCTGGGCCTGGCCCAGCTTGTCGGAGTCCCGGTAGAGCCAGCCGTAGGCGTCCGTCCAGGCCACGACGCCGGTGCGGGCGGACACGGCGAAGCTCTCGGCCTGCCCCAGCTTCTCGCCGTCGCGGTGGAGCCAGCCGTATCCGTCCTTCCAGACCACCTGCCCCGTGTACTTCACGAACGTCCAGTCCGAGACCGAGGAGTCCAGCCGCGTCCCGTCCAGAAAGAGGTCCCCGGAGGAATCCTGCCAGGCCAGGTGCGAGCCGTACCAGGAGAGCTCGTAGCGGGAGGCGGAGTCCCCCACGCGCCGGTCGTCGAGATAAAGGTCGCCCGAGGAGTCCTGCCAGGCGACCGCGCCGTCGCAGTTGGCCTGATACGAGGACGCGTCGCGCCCGAGGCTCGTCCCGTTCTTGAAGATCTCGCCGTCCTTCAGGGAGACGACGGGGAGGTTCGCGCAGTTCTCCGGCAGGGCCTGCCCGGGATACGGCGGATGGGGATGGAAGCTCCGCGCGGCGACGGGCCGGACCGGCGCGGCCGGGCGCAAGGCCGCCGCGCGGACCGAGGCGGCGGCGTACGCGGCGCTCAAGGACTCCGCCGAGGACGGAGCTTGGGCGAAGGCGGCGCACGGCAGGAGAAGAACGGCGGCGAGGAGGGAGGTTCTCTGGGTCATGAGGACATTCTACCTCAGGACGCCGCCTGAGGGAACCTGGAATATAGTGCTCACGGCGGGCCTCCGGAGTGGCGGCGATCGGCCTTTTCCCGATCGCGGGCGAGGTCCTGCCCGACTGCGTCTTCACGGCCACAGGGGCCCTCGACCCCGATCCCGCCTCCGGCCGCGACGAGTCCGATGACAAGGAAGGCGCGGCGTCTCAACCGAAGTCGGCGAACCCCTGCCAGGTAAAATTTTGGCAATCGGATGTAAGTTCCGTCGTTATACTTCGTTTGGGTCTTGCGCATTACGCTCCAGCGGCTATACTACGCCCCAACGTTCGTTCGTACCCCGAGCCGACCGTGAGAACGCCGCCGACCCGCCGACCCGCCGAGCAGTCCGCGCCCGCCGCCCGCGGGAGCGCCTCCCCGCCGCCTTCGACATCGTCTCGACTCGCTCCCGGCAAACGATCCGCAAGCATCGGCAACCGCGACGTCGGGGGGCGTGCGGTCGATGGTGAAACTGGTTCTCACGTCAGGGCCGGGGTATAGACGCCGGAAGTGCCGCCAGTCGAGTCGATCTGGTTCCCTCCAAAAGGTCCGACGCTGAACTGCATCGCGTTGGGGCCGCCATCGGCGGCGATGATCTTCATGGTGTATTGCCCGGAGGGCGCGCCCGTCAAATCAGCGGTTCCCGTCCAAGTGTCGTTGACGTAAACGCCCCGGGTCCACTGACCGCCAGTCGCCGTAAAGTCGGTAAAGGGGGAATTTTGGCCCAAGGTCACGACGGGGTAATTGAGCGTTTGCATGGTCTCGTTGAAGCTGATCACGATTTTCAGCGGGACAAGGAATGTCCTTTATGACGAATCAACGTATCT